>PAFS01000064.1 GCA_002705325.1 Gammaproteobacteria bacterium
TGTTGGCGGGCTTACCAAAAGGATTGTAGGTCAACATGAATCGATTCGTGTTCGTGACCGGCGGGGGGGTGTCTTCGCTCGGTAAAGGAATTGCAGCAGCCTCACTCGGAGCCATTCTGGAGGCGCGTGGCCTGAAGGTCACCATGTTGAAACTCGATCCCTACATCAATGTCGATCCCGGTACCATGAGTCCATTCCAGCACGGTGAAGTCTTTGTCACCGATGATGGTGCGGAAACCGATCTCGATCTTGGTCACTATGAGCGCTTCATCCGCACTCGGATGACGCAGAAAAATAACTTCACTGCCGGCCGGGTTTACGAGGATGTTCTGCGTAAAGAGCGTCGCGGGGATTATTTGGGCGGGACTGTTCAGGTGATTCCGCACATCACAGACGAAATAAAACACAAAATTGTTGCGGGCGCCCAGGATGCCGATGTCGCGATTGTCGAAATTGGTGGGACGGTTGGTGATATTGAATCACTTCCTTTTTTGGAAGCTGTGCGTCAACTGCGTCAGGAGCTCGGTTCGGCGCGCGCTGTTTTAATGCATCTCACGTTGGTGCCCTATATCGCAACAGCCGGTGAAACCAAAACCAAACCAACCCAGCATTCGGTCAAAGAACTCCGGTCGATTGGTTTACAGCCCGATGTTCTGATTTGTCGCTCCGATTATGAAGTTGATATTCCAAGTCGAAAGAAAATTGCGTTATTCACAAACGTTGAAGAGCGTGCAGTGATTCCGTTGAAAGATGCAGATACAATCTATCGAATCCCGAGCATGCTCCACGCGCAAGGTCTCGATCAGTTGATCGTGGACAAATTAAGCCTTGAGTGCCAACAGGCTGACCTCAGTGAGTGGATTCGAGTCGCTGATGCACACTTAAACCCCCTGAAATCTGTGGAAATCGCGATGGTTGGAAAGTATATGGATTTACTCGATGCCTACAAATCACTCATCGAAGCGATGATTCACGCAGGGATTCAGACCCGAACGCGGGTGAATTTTCGCTACATTGATTCCGAAGACATCGAAAAGCGCGGTCTTGATTTATTGGATGGTATTGATGCAATTCTGGTTCCTGGTGGATTCGGTGAGCGTGGCATGGAGGGCAAAATCGCTGCGGTCTGCCACGCGCGCGAAAATAAGATCCCTTATCTCGGGATCTGTCTAGGGATGCAGGCTGCAGTCATCGAATTCGCTCGTCATGTCGCTGGTCTTGATGGCGCGACATCAAGCGAATTTGAGCCAACAGCAGAGCATCCAGTGATTGCTTTGATCACAGAATGGACTAAGACCGATGGAACTCGTGAGCTTCGGACTGAAGACAGCGATCTCGGCGGAACCATGCGCTTGGGTGTAGAGGAGTGTCGTTTGACTCCCGGATCGAAAGTCGCTCAAGTCTATGATGCGGATGTTGTCAGTGAACGCCATCGCCATCGTTGGGAATTCAATAACGATTACTTGGATCAGCTGTCAGATGCAGGCCTCAAGATTGCGGGTCGCTCAATTGATGGAACTTTGGTTGAGGTAGTCGAAGTTGATGACCACCCCTGGTTTGTCGGCTGTCAGTTTCATCCAGAATTCACCTCAACACCGCGGGATGGTCATCCGTTGTTTACAAGCTTCGTAGAAGCTGCAATCACGTACTCAAAGACAGGTGAAAAGGAGACGTTGTTCTAGTGAAATCAGTGATTGATATCGGTGGTATGCCGTGTTCGAACGCGCATCCAATGATGCTTTTTGGTGGCATGAACGTGTTGGAGTCCAGGGAGCTCGCGTTTGAAATCGCTGAAGTCTACGTTGACGTCTGCCGCAAACTGGATATCCCATATGTGTTCAAAGCGAGCTTTGATAAGGCGAACCGCTCGAGCATCACAAGCTACCGCGGCCCAGGGCTTGATCAAGGGTTGACTTGGCTCTCGGATATTAAATCTCGCTTCAGTGTCCCTTTGATCACCGATGTCCACGAACCAGACCAGGCAAAGGTAGCGGCCGAAGTCTGTGATGTGATCCAACTGCCTGCGTTCCTGTCACGTCAGACTGATCTAGTTGTGGCGATGGCTGAGACCGGTGCGATCATTAACGTGAAAAAAGCGCAGTTTCTCGCACCACATGAAATGCGACACATCATGAATAAGTGTGCTGAGGCAGGCAATGAGCAAGTGATTTTGTGCGAACGTGGCTCGAGCTTTGGTTATAACAATCTGGTGGTCGATATGCTTGGGTTTGGCATCATGAAACAGATGCAAGTTCCTGTGATTTTTGACGTCACTCATGCGTTACAAAAGCCAGGTGGGCGTCTCGACTCAGCGGATGGTCGCCGTGAACAAGTGACCGAGCTCGCGCGTTCTGGTATCGCCGTGGGCCTTGCCGGACTCTTTTTGGAATCGCATCCAGATCCATCAAAGGCCAAGTGTGATGGGCCATCTGCTTTGCCGCTTGATAATCTCGAATCGTTTTTATCTCAGTTAAAGGCCATTGATGGACTTGTTAAATCATTTGATATTTTGGAGACCAACAACTAATGACAACCATTGTCAAAGTCATTGGCCGCGAAGTCATGGATTCTCGCGGCAATCCAACAGTAGAAGCCGACGTCGTCCTTGAATCCGGTGCAATGGGCCGAGCTTGCGCACCTTCCGGTGCCTCGACTGGTTCGCGTGAAGCCCTGGAGTTACGTGACCAGAATGCTAGCCGTTATCTGGGCAAGGGCGTGTTGCAAGCGGTTCAGAACGTCAACGGGCCGATTGCCCAGTGTGTGATCGGCCGTGACGCGTCCGATCAGCGTGGTCTCGATGATGCAATGATCGATCTTGATGGAACTGAGAATAAATCAAATCTTGGCGCGAATGCGATGCTTGCGGCGTCGTTAGCGACAGCGCGTGCGCATGCCGAGGATCAACGGATTCCTCTTTACCAACATATCGCCAATCTGCATGGCAATACAGGCCCGTTGACACTACCAGTCCCAATGATGAATATCCTCAATGGTGGTGAGCACGCTGACAATAACGTGGATATTCAGGAGTTTATGGTTCAGCCAGTGTCTGCCAAGAGTTTTGCTGAGGCACTTCGGATGGGTGCTGAAGTTTTCCATCACCTGAAAAAAGTGTTGGTTGCAGAGGGCATGAATACCGCCGTCGGCGATGAAGGTGGTTTTGCTCCGAACTTACCATCCAATGAAGCCGCACTTGTAGTGATTACTCAAGCGGTTGCAAACGCTGGTTACATCTTGGGTGTAGATATTACACTGGCGCTTGATTGCGCATCAAGTGAACTCTACAAGAACGGACAATACGATCTGGCTGGTGAGGGCCGAGCTTTTGATGCAGAAGATTTTGCAGATTATTTAGGCAGTCTGTGCGATCACTATCCAATCGTTTCGATTGAAGACGGGATGGATGAGAGTGATTGGGATGGTTGGGCCTATTTGACCAAGACCTTGGGTTCGCGTTGCCAACTCGTGGGTGATGATTTGTTTGTGACCAACACCAATATTTTGAGCCGTGGCATTGAGCAGGGAGTGGGTAATTCGATTTTGATTAAGTTTAATCAGATCGGAACCCTGTCAGAAACGCTTGACGCAATTGGTATGGCGCAAAACGCAGGATTTACTGCGGTGATTTCCCATCGCTCCGGCGAGACCGAAGATACAACCATCGCAGACTTGGCGGTGGGTACGTCAGCAGGGCAGATCAAAACCGGTTCACTCTGTCGATCAGACCGGGTGGCGAAATACAACCAGTTGCTACGCATTGAGGAGGCGTTGGGCTCTCAAGCAACGTATGCCGGCCGTGGAGCCATTTTCGGGCAGTCATGACAGGTCGGATGGTTCTTGTTGGACTTGCGATTTTGTTGGGATTGTCTCATTACCAGTTATGGTTCGGAACGGGCTCAATCTCGGAATTGCAGCGGCTGACAGACGAACTCGAGAAACAAGAATCCGAGAATCAGCGTTTGGCATCTCGTAATGACGAGCTGGTCTCTGAGATTAATGCATTGAAGACGGATCCAGAGGCGATTGAGGAGCTACTCAGATCGCGTTTTGGGTATGTTAAAGAAGGGGAGACCTTCGTTCGATTGCTGCCCGCCCAAAGGAGAGCTTCTGAATGACTGACTTGTGGGCTGTCATTCCCGCTGGTGGTAAGGGTCTTCGGTTTGGCTCGCAGGTGCCAAAACAATACATGCCGGTCGCAGGTCGCCCTGTTCTCGACCATGTATTAGCGGCATTTCTAAAACCGAAGGTATTTAAGGCAGTGGTCGTTCCTGTTCCACCTGATGATCGTCGGTTTGATGAATTGGCTTTATCGAATGATGGTTGTGTGTACTCAGTTCAGGGCGGTGCAGAGCGTGCTGATAGTGTTCAAGCAGGACTTAATTGGATACAAGCACAGGGTGCGAACGCTGATGATTGGGTGTTTGTGCACGACGCAGCGCGACCGTTGATTACTCAACATGAGTTGCATGGATTGGTTGATGCGATCGAATCATCCAGGTGTCCGGGTGTCGCGTTGGGTATTCCAGCAGCCGATACGCTCAAACGGGTGGATCAGACCAATCCGTGTCCGGAGGAGTCTGATAGCTGTGTCGCGGAGACCGTTGATCGCACCGGGCTATGGCATGCCATGACGCCTCAGGTCTTTCGGTTGGGCGAGCTGTCTGATGCGCTTCAGGCTGTAAAGCAGTCAGGTTTGGTGGTGACAGATGAATCTCAGGCGATGGAAGCCAATGGACATTTGCCATGGTTGATTCGTGGTCGACGCTCCAATATCAAACTGACCTATCCTGAGGATCTTGAGTTAATCGAAGCGCTTTTATCNGNGCGGGAGGGNGCATCGCTATGATTCGTATCGGACAGGGTTTCGACGTTCACGAGCTGGAGGCCGGTGATGGAATGACCCTCGGTGGTCTCTGGGTCCCTTGTGATTATCGTCTGGTCGCACACAGTGATGGGGATATCGTGTTGCATGCTGTGATGGATGCGATGCTTGGTGCTTTGGCACTTGGGGACATTGGTCTGTTGTTTCCTGACACTGATTCCAAATTTAAAGGGGCAGATTCTGCTGCTTTGACCCGCGAAGTTCGGCAATTGTGTTTGCAGAAAGGATATTCCGTATCCAATCTCGATATCACGATTGTGTGTGAAGTACCGAAAATTGGACCAGTTCGTGAGGCTATGCGCCAGTGTATCGCTGATGTACTCGAGACGCCTCTGGATCGCGTCTCGGTGAAAGCATCAACAACCGAACAGCTTGGCTTCGTCGGTCGTGGTGAGGGCGTTGCTGTCATGGCCGCCGTTTTGATGCGCGCCCATTGAGCTCGCTCGTTTACGGATCACAATCCATCGATTTAGCGCACCTGCCGACGGCGCATGGTGAGGCGGTCTTCGCAGGTGCTTACCGAACTGACGTCTCTGATTTTGTCGTCACCGAAGATCTAGGATTTGAACCAGCAGGTACTGGACCGCATCTTTGGGCGCTGATTCGTAAGCGTGGACTCTCGACCGAGGAAGCGACATCGCGTTTGGCGCACATATCAAAGACGTCGCGCAAAGATCTTGGTTATGCAGGTAAAAAAGATACACATGCGGTCGCGACCCAGTGGATCAGTCTCCCGGAAACAGCAGTCATTGAAGAGGGTGTGATCGATGAATCGCTTGAGGTGTTAAGACTCACACGAAATCAACGTAAATTAAAAATTGGGCAACTTGCGGGGAATCGGTTTGAAATCAGACTCCGTGGTTCGGTAATCGGTGATCTTGAAGAGCGAATTCAATTGATTGCGACTGAGGGTGTACCCAACTATTTTGGACAGCAGCGATTTGGTCGTTCAGGATCAAATCTTGAAGCGGCACGGCGCCTCGCGCGACGTGATCCGGCAGGTCGGCGGCGACTTCATCCAAAGGATGGAATGGCAGCATCTGCGGCACGTTCAGCAGGATTTAATACGATCGTTGCCGCGCGTTTGCGTCAAGATCAGTGGCTCGAAGTCACGATGGGTGACGCAGTCGCATTGGCCGGTCGAGGAAGTCATTTCATGGTGTCTGACAGTGAGTTGGAATCGGTTCGGGAGCGGATCTTGACCGGTGATTTGGATCCCACTGCTCCGATGGCTGGACGGCAAACAAAAACGTCGATCGAACAGGCGGCCTTTGAGTGTTCGATATTGAAGACCGATCCAGAACTCTTTGCATGGATGACTGGAGTTTTTCGGGATGAGGAGCGACGCGCTGTCCGATTCATGCCAAAGCAGTTGGAAGCCGAGTTGTCAGAGCATACACTCGAGTTGTCGTTTTGGTTGCCGAAGGGCTCGTTTGCGACAGCACTGTTCAATGAATTAGGGAACTTGCAGGAGGCACATGCACGAGCTGCTTCATGAGCGCGGTCAAAGCCGTCTTGTTGAAAAACTCGGTGACCTGGGTATTAACGATATTTTTGTGCTTGATGCATTTCGTCGAGTGCCGCGGCACTTGTTTGTTGATCCTGCAGTTGCCGATTCAGCCTACACCGACGTGACATTGCCACTTGGCTATCAGCAGACCCTCTCGCAGCCATCTGTTGTCGCTCGTATGTTGGAGTTATTGCGCGGTGGTCGTCAGTTGAATCGTGTGCTCGAAGTGGGTGCTGGCTCAGGATTTCAGACAGGCCTTTTGTGCCATTTGGCGAATCAAGTGTTTGCGATTGAACGCATTGCGCCCTTGGCGACTGAAGCCCGCAAGCGCATGGATGCGCTTGAGCTCGAAAATGTGGTGATTCGACATGGTGATGGATTGCTCGGTTGGCCGGATTTTGCACCTTTTGACGGCATTATTCTCGCCGCTTGCCCTGAGTCAGTTCCTGAGACGTTGTTTGAGCAACTGGCTGACGGTGGACGTCTGATCGCACCGGTTGGGCTCGATCAGCGCCAGCAGTTGATTTTGTATATCCGTGATGGAGAGACCATCAACGAGGTTCCTCTTGATACCGCTTTTTTTGTTCCCGCATTGGCAGGTCTTGCATGAGTTGGGTGTCGATCTGGTTACGTGGGCTCGCAATGGGTGCTGCTGATGCTGTCCCCGGAGTGTCCGGCGGTACTGTGGCTTTTCTCACAGGAATTTATGAGCGGTGGCTGGCAGTATTGACCGCCGTCACACCTGAGCTGTGGTCTGTGTTTCGAAACGATGGTTTACGCGGCTTATGGGTTCGGTTGGACGGCGCCTTTGTTTTGCCACTACTCATTGGAATTCTGATGTCGCTGATGACACTTGCGCATTGGATCAAGGATTGGCTCGATTTGGTTCCCGAACGCGTCTGGGGCTTTTTCTTTGGACTTGTGATTGCGATGGGTATCGCACTGTTATCCGATTTACGATCCGCGATGCGAGCAAAAGATTGGGGTCTCCTGATCTTTGGTGTATTGATCGCCTTGGGTATCGGACTGCAAACACCACAAACTACCAATCCTGCATTGTGGGTTTGGCCGTTCGCGGGCGCGATGGCGTTATCCGCGATGTTACTACCCGGGATTTCAGGTAGTTTTTTGTTGTTACTGACAGGGCTGTATCCAGCGTTGATTGATGCAGTCAGTACCTTTGATCTCAGGGTCTTACTGTTATTCATCGGCGGTGGTGCAATCGGTATTCTTTTGATGGCGCATTTGATCAAGGCGCTATTGATTCAATACCACACGGAGGTCCTGAGTTGTCTGACAGGTGTGGTTTTCGGTGCNTTGGTCCGNGTGTGGCCTTGGCAAGGTGCGGGAGACGACGGTTCGTTGATTTTACTGTTTCCGACTCAAGAACTGTTATGGATCCCGTTGGCGTTCGGACTGAGTGGTTTCCTATTGGCATCATTGGCTTTGAAGTTCTCGACAGATAACGGGACTGCGGTTCGATGAGACATGTATGGATCATGANCGGTTTACTGGTTGGTTGTTCAGCACCTTATGAAGTGCCAACCGATAATCTAGCGCGCCCGCTTGAGCGCGTGAAGCCAGAAGTTACGACGATTGATACTGGAAATCTCGATGCAGAAGAACCGGGNTGGCGCTACGTGGTACGACGCGGTGATACGCTATTTTCAATTGCTTGGCGCTTTGATCAAGATCCAGACGTCTTACGTCGCCGAAACCAACTGAATTCTGACGTAATAATTCCCGGACAGTCACTGTCACTAAAGGGCGAGATTCCACCTGAACCTGAGCCCAAACCGAAACCTCAGCCAAAATCCGCGATCCCACCACCGATCAAGGCTGAGCCTGAGCCAATTCGGAAGCCAGCAGTGGCACAAAAGCCAAAGGTTGCTCCTAAGCCAAAACCCAAGCCCAAAGCTAAAGGTACCCTAGTGTCTCAGTTTACTAGCTGGCAGTGGCCGGTGAACGGCCCGATTCTCGAAGCGTATTCTGAAAAGACACGATTTAGTCGGTCGATCCAGATTGGTGGTCAAGTGGGCTCTCCAGTCAAAGCTGCCGCTGGAGGCCGAGTAGTTTATGCCGGTGACGGATTGGTTGGTTTCGGTAATCTGGTGATCATTAGTCATCGAGGGAAGCTATTGAGCGCATATGGTCACAACCAGAGCTTGGCTGTGAAGGTTGGCGATGTGGTGCAGGCAGGCCAAGTCATCGCAAAGATGGGATCCACGGGAACCGATCGGGTGAAGCTGCATTTTGAGATCAGAAAACAGGGTAAGCCAGTCAATCCGGTTTCATTACTACCAAAGCGCAGGTCCTAGTCCTTCAGTCCATCACGCGGTCCGATCGAGAATGAATATAACTGTTTCTCCGAAACAAGGAGATCGTTATGGTTGATTCACTTTCTAATGCAACCTACTTAAACCATCTCAATCAACATGAACTGATGACCGCCAAGGAAGAACTTGAGCTGGTTCGTCTTGTACAGAAGGGTTGTCACAAAGCCCGTACGGAATTCATTCAGAGAAACCTGAAACTGGTGATCAGTTTGGCTGGTCGCTATCGCGGCCGTGGATTGGATGTCGCCGATTTAGTGGAAGAAAGGAATCTTGGTTTGATGCGTGCAGTCGATAAATATGATCCTGAAATGGGTTATCGTTTTTCCACCTATGTAGCCTGGTGGATTCATCAGGCCGTTGAGCGGGCACTCATGAAGCAATTGAAAACTGTCCGAACCTCGATCCATAAACAGCGTGAATTTCGTCAGGAACGGAAGGCGATTGAAGCTGAAAATGAGACGTTGCCAGGATATGCAAAGCGCAACATGGAGCAATGGTTCAACCCAAGTGAGCAAATTGTCTCACTCGATCAGGTCGTTGAGGGTTCAGATGGATCGACTGGTGTTGATCTACTGGAGTCAGATGCGCCGAGTCCAGAGGAGCTAGCTGTGGGTCAGGAAGATCACGAGAATGTCGCCGCCTGGCTTAACCTGCTCCCTGATTTGCCCCGGATGGTTGTGATACGAAGCTACGGTTTGGATGGTCGTGACAGTGAAACATTATCGGCAATCGGTGAGCGATTAGGCACTACACGAGAGCCGATTCGGCAAATTCAGATCGAAGCGCTTCGGTTACTCCGCCGGATGGTCGAGGCTGGACGGATNCCGGCGNATGCTGNAATTTTCGATTAATCAGCCGCGATCCAAGTGATCAATTTTATTTGGCATGCCATCCCACTCTTCGGCATCGGGGAGTGGATCGGCCTTTTCTGTGATATTTGGCCAAACACGGGAGAGCTCATCGTTGATTTCGATGAAGACTTTTTGATCCTCTGCCAATTCATCTTCTGACAGAATTGCACNGGCAGGACACTCCGGTTCACAGAGTGCGCAATCAATGCATTCATCGGGGTTGATGACTAAGAAATTCGGGCCTTCATAGAAACAATCCACCGGACAGACTTCCACACAGTCTGTGTATTTACAGCGAATACAGTTATCAACAACAACAAATGTCATAGATCTCTCCTTTGTGCGGCCGTGATTCTATGTGTTTGCATCTGAATCGCCAAGTGCTTCCCGTGCTTTTAGTACCAGNGTCTCAAGTGTGGCCCAGGCTTCTCGGGGTGATAAGTCATCTGGATCGAGATGGGCCAAGTGGCTCACAAGCGGGTCGGGTGGTTGATCAAATAAATCTGATTGCGGTGTTGGTTGTTGATTCAATATGACCAGCTGAGATTCGAGTTCGGCAAGGTATGAGGCAGCTCGACCAATGATTTCATCCGNTACTCCCGCACGTCGTGCCACATGGAGCCCGTAACTTTGCGANGTAGGNCCCTCCATCACACGATGTAGGAAAATAATTTGATCGCCAGTCACTTGTGCTGTGAGATGCACGTTAAAGGCCAATGACTCATTGTCAGGTAAGTGCGTGAGTTCGAAGTAATGGGTTGCAAAGAGTGTGAGTGCGCGCCGCCTCGCGAGCGCCTCAGCCGAGGCCCACGCGAGCGCAAGCCCATCAAAGGTGCTGGTGCCTCGTCCGACTTCATCCATTAACACAAGTGATTGGTCTGTTGCTTCGGCCAAAATTGCGGCTGTTTCTGTCATCTCGACCATGAAGGTAGAGCGACCACCCGCAAGATCATCAGAGGCTCCAATACGCGTAAAAATTCGGTCAACAGGGCCAATGGATGCACGATCGGCTGGGACAAAACTTCCGATGCGCGCAAGCAGTGTAATGAGCGCTGTTTGTCGCATGTAGGTCGATTTTCCGCCCATGTTCGGACCGGTGATTAACGCAAGTGACTGCTCCGTTGTGAGTTGCGTGTCGTTGGGTACGAAAGGTTGAGCACTCGCTTTTTCGATGACTGGATGACGGCCGTTAGTGATCTGTATTTCGACCGATTCTGACAGCACAGGCTCGATCCAACGCTCATGACTGGCGACCAATGCGAGACTGGTGAGGACATCGAGTTCAGCTAACAACTGAGAGAGTNTTTTGAGATCATTAATCGCATCAGTCAGTGGATTCAATAACTCATCAAAAAGACGCCGTTCGCGACTTAAGGCCTGGCTTTCTGCCGACAATGCTTTGTCTTCGAAGNTTTTGAGTTCAGGTGTTGTGAAGCGCTCAGCGTTCTTGAGCGTTTGGCGCCTTTGAAAATGAAGTGGTGCTTCTTGGGTCGCGAGTGTCGCTTTGGAGATTTCGAAATAGTAGCCATGGACTCGGTTGTAGCCGAGCTTGAGACCAGTGATCCCTGAGTTCAATCGCTCGGTCTCCTCCATTTCGGTCAAAAGACTCGATGCATCTCGTGAGAATCGACGAAGTTGGTCGAGCTCATGATCGAAACCCTCTCGAATGACGCCACCAGCGCTGATGATTACNGATGGCTCCAATTCNAGCGCGCGATCGAGCAATTGATGAATCGTTTCAAGCAGTAAGACCGAGGCACCAAGCTGACTCACCGACGGATAGTTTGATTGACCGAGTCGCACTTTCAGTTCTGGGAGCTCTTTGAGGCTGTCACGTAGTCGCGTCAGATCACGAGGCCGGGCAGATCTGAGGCCGATTCGGGCCACAATGCGTTCAAGATCACCAATCCGTTTGAGGTGGTCGGTGATTGAGGTGATGAGTCCTGAATCAATGAGCTCTCGAATATGAGTCAATCGTTGTTTTGGAATGGCTGTCTCGCGATACGGTGCGGTGATCCAGCGAGTGAGCTCGCGACTCCCCATGGCGGTCGAGGTTCGATCAAGAACCCACAAGAGCGTATGTTTCCGTTCACCTTTTAATGTTCGGATCAGCTCTAAATTTTTCTGTGTGGTTTGATCAAGTACGACTCGGTTGTCATCTCGGATGAGCTTGGGCCTTGAGAAATGAGTGAGCTCGGTCCGCTGCGTATCATGGAGATAGGTGAGCAGTGCAGCTGTCGCCTCGAGACCCTGGGCGCTCACGTCACTCAAACCTAAGCCTCCGGCATCAGTGACTTGATAGGTTCGCTCGACCTCTCTGGACAGTTGCTCGAGCGTGAAGTGCCANGGCGCCACCTCAACTTGACGAATCTCAGATGGAAACAGATCTGCGTTCTGCGTGAGACACTCTTTGGGTTCAATGCGCGTAAACAAGCTGTCGATGACTTGGCGANCGAGCTGGTCGTAAATCAAAATTTCACCACGTGAGACAGAGCCCAACGCCACCGAGTAGGTCAGTCCATGACTATGGAGTGAGGCGACCCAGAGTTCCTGACCTGAGTCAACAAACGCATCATCGGTGACCGTACCTGGTGTGAGAATGCGTGTGACTTCGCGTGTCACAAGCCCCTTTGTCTCCTCAGGAATACCGACTTGTTCGCAGACGACCACAGCAAAGCCCGCGTTGAGCAAACGAGCTTGATAGTTTTCCGCCGCGTGATAGGGCACGCCTGCCATTGGAATTGGCTCACCCGCCGACTGGCCACGACTGGTCAGGGTGATATCGAGCACCTGCGCAGCTGTCTTTGCATCATCAAAGAACAGTTCATAAAAATCACCCATTCGATAAAATACCAGCGACGCTGGATGTTGTTCCTTTATCGCGAGGTATTGCTGCATCATCGGCGTATGCTGAGGCGGTGGGGCTTTTTGATTCATCGTGGCATTCTAAAGAAAACAGGTGGATTGGTGTATGACTTCAGAACTTTCGACGATTTTAGATGGCGTACATGAGCGTCTGACTGAGACGCATCAAACGGTTTCAGTGGCTGAGAGCTGTACCGGTGGCCTGTTGGGTGCAGCCTTGACCGATCGTCCAGGATCATCAAGCTATTTCTTAGGTGGAATCCAGGCATATGCGAACTCTGTCAAGGAAGAGCTACTCGGCGTGGACCATGAGACATTGGTATCGTTTGGTGCAGTCAGTGAGGAGGTCGCATCGGAAATGGCGCTCGGGATTCAGCGGCTGACTGGATCGGATTGGGCAGTTTCCACAACGGGAATTGCTGGACCAAATGGCGGGACCGAAGAGAAGCCGGTTGGTACAATCTGGGTATCAGTTGCAGATTCTTTCGGTGTTTTCAGTCAAAAGTTATCGCTCGATGGCAGACGCTCTGAGATTCGCGATCGTACCGTNATCGAGGCGCTGTCAATGCTCCTTGAGCGTCTTTCTCATGATGNTGCTGCTCTTTAACATCATTTGAATGCCCCAATTTCGAAATTCTGGTTCTTGGTTGGCTCAAGGACCGGTATACTTTTTCGTTTTTGGCAACGAACTGCCTGGGGTCAATATGCCAATATATGAATATCAATGTGTCGCTTGCGGCCAATCGCATGATGCTTTACAAAAATTTTCAGACGCACCGCTGGTCGATTGTCCGGCATGTGGCAGGCCTGAACTCAAAAAGAAGATCAGTGCAGCAGGATTTCGTCTGACCGGTGGTGGTTGGTACGAAACGGATTTCAAGACGGGCGACAAAAAGAAAAATTTGGTCGGTGAAGCAAAGTCCTCAGACACNAAAACAGCCACNTCAAANAATACNGAATCGGCTGCTTAAGCCATCTGAAAAAGGAATAGAGATCCATGCGTACCCACTATTGTGGCGAACTCAATGCGGAACACATCGGCGACACAATCACGGTGTGTGGTTGGGTCCACCGCCGTCGCGACCACGGCGGCGTGATCTTTCTTGATTTGCGCGATCGTCAGGGGCTNCTTCAAGTNGTAGTGGATCCTGATACNGAANAGGCATTTGCAACAGCTGATCGTGCAAGGTCAGAGTGGGTGATGCAAGTGACAGGACTTGTGCGAACTCGCCCGGAAGGGACCGTGAACGCAGAGATGCCAACAGGCGAGATCGAAGTACTCGGCCGCGAAGTATGCGTTTTGAATACAGCAGATACACCACCTTTTCAGCTCGATGAACATGCAAAAGTCGGCGAAGAAGTGCGGCTGAAGCATCGTTATATGGATCTTAGACGTCCAGAGATGCTCGAGAATTTAATGCTCCGGTCTCGCGTCACGACCTTTGTCCGGAATTTCTTATCAGACAATAGCTTCGTCGATACCGAAACGCCTATTTTGACGCGGGCGACACCGGAAGGAGCGCGAGACTACCTCGTACCATCTCGTGTTCATAAAGGTGAGTTTTTTGCGCTCCCGCAGTCACCTCAGTTATTCAAGCAATTATTGATGGTTGCGGGTCTCGATCGCTATTTTCAGATTGCGAAGTGTTTTCGGGATGANGATTTGCGCGCCGATCGTCAACCTGAATTTACACAGATCGATCTCGAGATGTCGTTTGCCGATGAAGACACGGTGATGGATCTGACCGAGTCGATGATTCGTGAACTTTTCAAAACGGAGATAAATGTTTATCTGGGTGATTTTCCCAGGATGTCATACGCGGAAGCGATGGCACGATTTGGAAGCGACAAGCCCGATTTACGGATTCCGTTGGAGCTTGTCGATATTCAAGACTTGATGGCGTCTGTGGACTTTAAGGTATTCAGCGGTCCNGCCAATGACCCCAACGGTCGTGTCGCTGTTTTGAAGGTCCTAGGTGGTGCGACAATCTCGCGCAAGGAAATCGACGATTACACCAAGTTTGTCGGCCAATATGGTGCAAAAGGATTGGCGTGGGTGAAGGTTAATGCGTTGGCCGAAGGCTTGGACGGATTACAGAGCCCGATCTTGAAATTCATGCCCGATGATGTCGTGATGTCCTTGATCTCTCGTGTCGACGCCAAAGATGGCGATATTTTGTTCTTCGGAGCGGATTCAGCGCGCATCGTATCGGATGCACTTGGNGCACTACGCGTNANGTTGGGTCATGATTTGAAGCTGCTGACGCATGAGTGGGCACCACTTTGGATCGTGGATTTCCCGATGTTTGAGGATGCTGGGGACGGACAGGTGACTGCGTTACACCATCCATTTACAGCGCCAACCGTGGATCCAGTGTCTCTGAAAGCAAATCCACTCAATGCATTATCNCGCGCTTACGATATGGTGTTGAATGGAACTGAGCTTGGCGGTGGATCGATTCGTATTCACGACCAAGCGATGCAACAAGCGGTGTTTGAAGTGCTGAATATCTCCGAGGAAGAGCAGAAAGAGAAATTCGGCTTCTTATTGGACGCGTTGCGTTACGGTGCTCCACCACATGGTGGGTTGGCATTTGGCCTCGATCGCCTTGTGATGTTGATGTTGGGTGCGACTTCAATTCGCGACGTGATCGCGTTCCCGAAAACACAGTCTGCGACCTGTTTGTTGACTGATGCACCGGGTGTTGTCAGCTCTGAACAGTTAAAGGAAGTGGGTGTGCGATTTCGTCAGGATAAAACGGAGTCGATGTAATGGCAGGNCACAGTAAATGGGCCAACATTAAGCATAAGAAGGCAGCCCAAGACGCCAAGCGCGGTAAGATTTTTACCAAGCTCATTCGTGAAATCACGGTTGCAGCTAAGATGGGCGGCGGTGAGCCTGCTGATAACCCACGTTTACGTGCAGCTGTTGATAAGGCGTTATCCGCCAACATGACTAAAGATACTATTCAGCGTGCGATTGATCGTGGTGCTGGTGGCGGCGACAACGACAACGTCGAAGAATTGGTTTATGAAGGCTATGGTCCGGGCGGTGTTGCTGTCTTNGTTGAAGTGATGACCGANAACAAGAATCGAACAGTGGCTGAAGTGCGTCATGCGTTTAGTAAATGTGGCGGTAATTTGGGAACTGATGGCTCGGTTGCGTATTTGTTTACCAAACGTGGGCAGATTCTGATTGATAACGCCGATGAAGATGTNGTGATGGAAGCTGCTCTTGACGCGGGTGCTGNAGATGTTATTGGCCAAGATGATGGGTCAATTGATGTGGCGACGACGCAGAACGATGTGGTCGAAGTTAAAGACGCGTTACTTGCTTCCGGTATTGAGATTGTCTCTGTGGAGGTCGCTTTGGTCCCATCAACCATGGCTGAATTGGATGAAGAGAGTGCGCCGAAAGTGATGAAGCTGATTGATATGCTTGAAGACTTAGATGATGTGCAAAACGTCTACACCAACGCCAATTTTACTGACGAGTTGCTTGAGTTACTCGGCTAATGCGACGAATCCTCGGCATCGATCCTGGCTCCATTAAAACCGGATGGGGTGTGATCGAGATCGAGGGCAGTCGCGTGACCTATCTCGAATCTGGAATTCTCCGCCTCGGATCTGGTGATATGTCTGANCGTTTGCTCATNCTGCACCGAGGCTTGTCTGACGTTATCGAACGATTAAAACCGACGGAATGTGCGGTCGAAGAGGTGTTTCTGGCGAAAAACTTTCAGTCGGCTCTGAAGTTAGGTCAGGCTCGTGGTGTNGCCTTACTATCAGCAGGCAGCGCCTCAATTCCAGTCAAAGAGTTCGCCGCAAAAACTGTCAAACAAGCCATTTGTGGCCAGGGGCAAGCGACGAAAACTCAAATCCAGAATATGGTGATTCGGATTCTGAATTTGCCTGATAATCCCGGCGAAGATGCAGCTGATGCACTCGGTATTGCGCTCTGTGCCGGNTACAGTAAAGATGGCATGGGAGCAGAAGCTCGNTTTCGTTTATCGTCGCGTTCNCGAGCTGGTANTCGCTGGCGGCTGAAGGAGAGTCNGAAATGATTGGCCGGATAACAGGNACGTTATTGGGAATTGAGCAGCAGACCGCTCTTGTGGATGTNGGTGGTGTTGGATATGAGATCGAATGCCCNATCAGTACNCTCTGCGAATTACCGNCNGTCGGTGAAACAGTGACATTACTGACGNATTTTGTCGTGCGTGAGGATGCACAACTTTTGTTCGGATTTTTAACCCATCACGATCGCGAATCATTTCGGATCTTAATTAAGATTTCCGGTGTCGGACCGAAGCTCGCCATTGGCGTGTTATCCGGCCTTTCAGGAGAAGAACTGGCTGCGGCGGTCGAGNGTGATGANGTGGCAACGCTGACGAGACTTCCCGGTGTTGGTAAGAAAACAGCTGAGCGTCTATTGGTTGAATTGCGTGGACGCATGACTTCAANGGGACACACGCAGTCGCTTGTTGGCTCATCACCGATTGAAGAAGCTGTCCTTGGACTGATTGCGCTTGGATATAAAGAAACTGAGGCGCGTAAGGCGATTAACGCACTCCCCAAGGATCCGGAAGCCACTCCTGAAACATTGATTCGCTCGAGTCTGAAACAAATGCTGAGAACACCATGAGCGAACGNATTGTCGAAGGAGATTCGATGCCCGAAGACGCNCGCATNGAGCGTGCCGTCCGGCCGAAAACATTGGCTGAGTATGAGGGGCAACCGAAAGTTCGTGATCAGATGCAATTGTTCGTTGATGCAGCAAGGAATCGATCAGAGCCACTTGATCACACGTTGATTTTTGGCCCTCCAGGTTTAGGTAAGACAACGCTNGCCAACATTATCGCGCATGAAATGGGTGCATCATTGAAGTCAACGTCGGGCCCTGTACTTGAGCGTGCTGGCGATTTAGCTGCGATTTTGACNAATCTTGAAGNTGGCGATGTGCTCTTTATCGATGAAATCCATCGATTATCCGCCTCCGTCGAAGAGGTGCTATACCCGGCGATGGAGGATTATCAGCTTGATATCATGATTGGTGAAGGGCCGGCNGCNCGTTCAATCAAGCTTGATTTGCCACCTTTTACACTTGTTGGTGCGACAACTCGTGCTGGTCTTTTGACAAGTCCACTGCGTGATCGTTTCGGTATTGTGCAGCGGCTCGAGTTTTATTCAGAAGCCGATCTCGCAAACATTGTGAATCGATCTGCAAGGTTGATGGGTATCGAGTGCGAAGCTGACGGTGCCTCTGAAATCGCAAAGCGGTCGCGTGGCACACCCCGTATTGCGAATCGATTGTTACGGCGTGTGCGCGACTTTGCTGAAGTCCGTGCCGATGGTGTGATCACACAGCAGGTCTCTGATGATGGATTGAATTTACTTCATGTGGACGCACACGGTCTTGATCAGATGGATCGAAAACTCTTGTCAGTGCTTGCCAACTATTTTAATGGAGGTCCTGTGGGAATTGAGTCGTTGGCCACATCGCTTAGTGAAGAACGCGGTACACTCGAAGAGGTGATCGAACCGTACTTGATTCAACAAGGGTATCTGCACCGAACGCCACGTGGAAGAACACTGACACAGGCGGGATATCAGGTGGTTGGATTGAATGGTGGCGCAGACGATTTGTTTCAGGATTCTTGATGAGCTTTGAGATTCCAGTTCGCGTGTATATCGAGGACACTGACGCCGGTGGCATCGTGTTTTATGGGAACTATCTGAAGTTTTTTGAACGTGCTCGCACTGATTTTTTACGAAGTATTGGGATCGAGCAGTCGGTGACAATCGAAAACAACCTGATTTTTGTCGTTCGTCATATTGCTGTTGACTATCAATCACCAGCGAGGCTTGACGATGTGTTGGCGATTTCGTGCGTGGTGAAATCGATTCGGCCAACGCGGGTATTATTTTCCCAGTCAGCAAATCGTGCGAATGATGGCATGAACCTGGTGAACGCAGAGGTGGAAGTTGTCGCCGTCAGTATGGATACTCTGAAGCCTCGCGTGTTGCCTGATACATTACACAATACATTACTACAAACGATTGGAACCATCGATGTCTGAAGAACTCTCTATATTAAGTCTGGTGCTACAAGCTGGCCCCGTTGTGCAGCTGGTGATGGCCACTTTGGTGCTTGCGTCTGTTTTCTCTTGGGTTGTTATCTTTCAACGAACTCGTGTGTTATCGCGGGCACAAAAACATGCACGACTCTTTGAGGATACATTTTGGAGCGGAGCTGAGCTGGTCGGTCTGTATAAACAGGTAGCAAACTCATCAAACCTGATCGGACTAGAGGCAGTTTTTAAGGCGGGATTTCAGGAATTCACGCGTCTACGGCAGGATGTTAGATCAGATCCCGATGCGGTGATGGAGGGTGTCCATCGCGCAATGCGAGTTGCGCGCGCAAAGGAAGAGGAGCGTCTCGAAGCGCACCTTCCGTTTCTCGCTACGGTTGGTTCAATTAGCCCATACATTGGCCTCTTTGGGACGGTCTGGGGGATCATGAATTCGTTTCGTGGGTTGGCAGCTGTCAAGCAGGCAACCTTGGCAACGGTGGCACCTGGGATTTCTGAAGCCTTGGTTGCGACAGCGATTGGTCTGTTTGCTGCGATTCCGGCGGTGATTGCTTACAACCGTTTCAGCGCGAAGGTCGATAGTCTTGCCATGACCTATGAGAATTTCTCGGATGAGTTTGCGGCAATTCTGCATCGGCGCGTCCATCAGCGGGGTGAATAATGGCGCGTGTGTCGCGATGTAACCGGAAACGATTGGTCTCTGGAATCAACGTCGTCCCCTACATCGATGTGATGTTGGTGCTATTGGTGATTTTCATGGTCACCGCGCCAATGTTAACGCCCGGTGTGCCGATTGAGCTGCCTGAGGCATCGACGGATCCCCTGCCGGTGGAGACAGATGAGGAGCCATTAGTCGTCTCGATGAATGGAACCGGTGAGTTATTTATTAACATTGGTGGAAATGGTGAGACCCCGGTGACGCTGGGTGTGGTTAAAGACCGGGTGATGAAAGTTTTGGCCGCGAAGCCAGGTACACCCGTGCAGTTGCGAGGAGACGAAGGTCTTGACTATGGCAGAGTGATGGAGGTCATGGCTGCGCTTCAGGGAGTCGGAGTGACTTCCATCGGTTTGGTAGCGGAGACGCCCTAATGGATCGTCGGGGCGAGAATCTGGTTCGTCCCCTGATGCTTGCCATCGGCCTGCATATTATTCTGTTATCAACTTTCTTTATTGCGGTTTCCCCGGAAGCGAAAACAATTACGCCACCTCCTGTGGTTGTAATTCAGGCAACCGGATTGACTTTTGCGCCATCGGCAGCGGCAGAAGCTCGGGCGCAGAAGAAAAAATCGGACGCTGAAGAAAAAAGACGTCAGGAGGAAGCGAGAAAAAAAGCAGAGGAAAAGAAGAAACAAGAAGAAAAAGCCCGCAAAGAGGCGGAAAAGAAAGCCGAAGCTAAGCGGCAGGCGGAATTAAAGAAAGCAGAAGAAGCCAAAAAACAGGCTGAAGC
>PAFS01000065.1 GCA_002705325.1 Gammaproteobacteria bacterium
AGCTTTAAGAAAGCGCTCCGATCCAGTTCGTCCTCCGCCGATTTCAGGAGCTGCGACTCATCATATTCCGCTTTGGTCAAGGTCCCTGTCGATGCGAGTGAAATTTCTGTATTCATGATTTAAGCCTTACTAATATCCAACGTTCGCATCATCAATTGACGTGCAGTCGTCACCACTTCGACGTTGTTTTGAAATGAGCGTGATGCGGCAACCATTTCGACCATCTCGGTCACCTCATTTACATTAGAGAGGTAAACAAATCCTTCGTCATTCGCTTCGGGATTACCTGGATCATGGACCTTGCGAACCGGTTCGGTACTGTCCACAACTTCTTTGACCTTGACGCCTCCCAGCGCATTGAACCCGGCATTCAGGTCCGCTTGATCGACTAATGCTCTGAAGACTGGACGCTTAGCTCGAAATGCTTCGTCCTCAGTTGGGGAAATAGATCCAGCGTTCGCTAGGTTAGATGCTGTGGTATTCATCCGGATGGTCTGTGCCGACAGAGCTGTGCCAGCGATCGCAAATATATTTTTCAGCATTTCTATAACCCCTTATTCACCACGTAACGACTTTCGTATTCCAGAAATTCGATTCTCTAAAAATTGAAGCGTTGCTTGATACTGAACAGCTGCCTCACCATACTTGGCTTGCTCGACATTGATTTCGACGGTGTTACCGTCTACTGATGAATTGTAAGGAGTCCTGAAAACAATACCGTGAGGATCTTCAACCTCTCCGGTGTCAAAGTGTCGGACGTTTGTTGCAGCCATCGGGCTCGGGTTCGCATTCGCGAGCACTTTCTTAAAATCAAGATCTTTCGCCCGAAATAGTGGCGTGTCTGCGTTTGCGATATTTGCAGAAATCAACTCCATACGCTTGTTCCTGACAGACAGCGCTTTCTCATGGATGCCAAATGGGTTTTCAAGCAATTTCATATCTAACCTCTAAAGTTCTTTGAAATCCTGTCGATTACTCCAACACGGTTTTCTGGTTTTCGCTGAAGCAATCTGTGTGCCAAACCGACTTTCATGCTCTTAACCCCCGCTGCTAGCGATTCCTATGAGGACCCTCGACGGCAAAACGGCAAATGTATGCCGGCATCGTTTGCATTCTTTGGCCGGAGTCGCATACTGCACCCATGCGCGCACTGTTCTTGATCTTCGGACTTCTGTCACTTCCTACGGTTGAAGCTGGGGAATTTCCAGGCGGCCACGAGGCACTTGTGGCGGTTACCACCGATTGGATCGCAAATGATCAGTCACTCCATCGGGATTTAATCGAAGTCACTCCACCGGATCGACGAATCCCCATCGCAAGCTGTCAATCCAACCTCGCCATCAGGTTCCCGTTTACGAATAATCAAAAGACCATCGAAGTCGTCTGCGAGAATCCATCTTGGAAACGATATTTACGGGTAAAAATCGAACAGCAACGATTCGCGTGGACATTCACGCAAAATTTGATTGAAGGAACTGAAGTTCATCCGGATCACATCGTCTATCAGTCAATTGATAGTGTTCGTCCGCTAGAGCCCCTTAGCCAAGAAGAGATTCTCGGGCGTGTTGTTTCCCAATCCGTATCAGAAGGTGATGTCGTTACCCCTGATCTCTTGGGCGAAGAGCTCGCTATCTTCATGCCAAATCGACACTATGAGGCCGGTGAGGTGATCCGACTCGAAGATCTTTCTATCGAAAGGCAAACCCAGAATGCCTCAAGTCAACCCGTGACACTATGGCCCGAGCAAACCGTCATCGCGAAAAAACAGCTGACACCCGGTCATCCGATCGAGGCGAGCGATATCGAAATCGCAGAACGGGTATTGATCGCAAAAACAACCATCGTTAACGGGCAGGTCATCACCGAAAACCTGGTAGAATCGAAGCTCGAGTCAATTACAAGCTATGGGCCTCAAGCCCTAACGCGGGTCGAAGAAATCATTGGTCTCGAGGCAACTCGGACGATACGCGCCGGGCAACGACTGAACGCGAGTGACTTCGTTGCCGCAGACCTTGTTCGAAAAAATGAGACTGTGCGCTTGGTCATCAAACGTGGGGCGCTTGAGATTACCGTCGAAACCATCGCAATGGAAAACGGTAAAATTGGCGAGCAAGTTCTGCTGAAAAATCCGGATTCCGGTAAACAAATCAGGGGAATCGTCATTGGTCGACATGAAGCACGAGGCCTCTAGCAGAGGCCCGGGATTTTTTTTCAAAAAAATGCTAAAGTTATCTAATAAATTGTCGATCATCAGATTGTAAAGTTGTTCCAGATTGTGAGGAGACGGAAATGACAGATCCAATTTCAGGCGTCGGTGCGAAAGCATTGTCTGCAATAAAGCCCGAACAAAAGAAAGACGAAGAGTTGAGAAGCCCGGATGTGGAATCTCAAGATGCACCAGCGGCTCGTCAGATGTCAGATGAGGTTCAACTGAGCGATGAAACAGTCGTTGAGTTGAGTCGCGCCGGTTTTGATGAAGCGAAGGTTGCTCAGATCAAACAAGCGCTTGCAGATGGGAATTATCCATTGGATCCAAAGAGAATTGCAGAAGGCTTTACGGAGATCGAGAAGTTACTGTAGCCTTCGGCAATGCAGTCAACACAACTATTAGAGACCCTAAATTCTGTGAAACGCCTGGATTCTCTCCTCACAGAAGAATTCGAGGCATTAAAAAATCAGAATTTAGAGTTCTTCGAAGCACTTCAAGCTGAAAAACTCAAAATCTTAGAAGTCTTAGCCGGTTTAGATTTCATCGGTGAAAAGCTTGATCAGGCTGCAACACAAGACCTGCTTAATAATCCAATTTGGAACGAAATAACGAGTTTGCTTGAACGGTGCAAGCGATCGCATCAGCGTAATGAACTACTCATTTCGAAACAGTTGGATAGCATTCGTGGGGCACTCTCTGCGCTCCAAGATCAAGACCCGTCAGCGACCTTAGAGCTTTATACAAAACTAGGGAAGACGCGGGCGACCCGACGATCAATTTTGTCTGGTGATGCGTAAAACCGAACCCGCCGTTCAACAGACAGACCTTGGGTTGCTCCGGGTGACCATGATCATTTCTGGCCTATTTGTTTTAATTGCTCTCATTAATATCAGTCAGACTTCCATGACCCAATGGCAACCTCGGCCAAATATCTCCTGCGACAACGGTGAGCCTGTGCATCGTTTTGCCTTTGTCAACGCGAATCGAGTCAATATCAGAGACTTACCGACAGTGTTTTCAAATGTCTTAAGTCAAAAAAATAAAAACGATCCAATTACAGTCGTCTGCGAATTTGGGGTTTGGTCACGCACTAGCGCAGAGACAATTGGGCCTGACACTTGGATTTCATCTGGGCTCATCACACTCGATGAAAACCAGCCCGTGTCAATTCGCATGAAAGCAACATTATTAATTTTTCTATCGCTCGGACTTTCTGGTCTTGCCGTCTGTCGTTGGTATCCAGGGGCTATCGAGCGATTTGTTGACTTACTGTTGCAAACACAGCAGCTTCCTCCGCACGCAAGGCCCCTCATTTCAGTGAAACCGCAATACCATCCGGCAAGAAATCAAAAATAGATCAACGTCTTTACTGCTCTATTGGCGATAGCCCTTTGAGCCAGTAAGCCCAGGCAAGCATGACGGCAACCGCATGGTATAACTCTTCTGGAATTTCCTCAGATAAGCCAACCTGGGACAAAGCGGCAACAAGCTGTGGATCCTCAGCGATAAAAATCCCATGTTTTTTCGCCTCTTCGATGATCTCTAAAGCAAGATCATCCTGCCCCTTAGCAATCAACGTCGGCGATTCTTGCATTCCATATTCAAGCGCAACCGCTTTTTTCTTTTGAAACTTCATGCCTGCAAATCCAAATTCGAATACATTGGTTTACCCCGATCAGGGAAGTTCGTTCGCTCAGAATTCAATATCTGGATGGTCCGGACAGTCAGACCAATCTCAGAAAAGGCTTCTTTCAGATCGATCGATGCTTCCTTTGCGAGACTTGCTGTTTTCGGCTCAACAGCCCACATGACCAAATCAACATCTTTTCTTGAAAACGTCGATTTCATCCAAATTTCACCCAAATGCTCGAGCGACGTATGCACATTAATCACCCATATCGTCGCGCCATCNTCGTCCGCCGAGGGAAAACGCTCAAAAATGAGCTCCACGGGAAGTTGATCCCTAAATAACAAAAGTGCCGACATCCCGATATGATCTCGATTCCCAGTCGTTGGCATCGCATCGAGTTGGAAGCGCTCGACGTCACTAATCAGGTCAAAGAATCTTGATGCGATTTCTGACTGTGCAGGCAAAAGCCGCAACATCTGCCTCAACCATGGTTTCAATGTCTGAGCTGACAAAGTGACTCCATCGAGTACGGCTTTTTCAGTGTTCAGTCCACCAAACTGAACAGCTCGAGCAATCGCTTGTGCGTTCAGAGTATTTGAGTCGAGACGGTTGTTTTGCAGTACCCGAGCCTCNCGATCAAGGCCTTGACCGGCAAGGAGCGACTCCATGGCTCTTGGCGAAAACGCGCTTTGGATCTGAGACTTCCCAGCAGGTCTCGCTAAAATATTGGCGAGAGCCGCAGAAACGCCGCCAACTGCTGCAGCTTGGCTGGCGGGCACTGTCTGCGCTCCAACAAAACTNAATAGAAGACCNTGGGGACCCTGCATCACTCTCAATTGAACCTGTCCCTCAGGCAATCGAAGGTTCGAAGGCAGGGGAATTTCACGATTGTTAAATTGCAAGGCCGTTTTATCCCCTGCATTTGCGACTAATGCTTGAACGACCTGTCCAGGTTTTAGCCCAAGCTCGGCAGCGATTGGCTGAGAAATCGGTACGTTATTTGGCAACGCATCTGGACCAATGGGTCGCGGTATTGCCGGATTGATATCTGGGATTAGCATGTTCTTATTCCCTTCGATCGTTGGCAACGATGCTACCACCGAACGGACGAGTTGAACGGAGTTTTCTAAACGATTGGGCTCGGGCGAAATCGAGACCGTTTGGTCAAACATTAAAGGCTGTGGTCGCTGAGATAGTGCACCATTCACTTGGCGCGCATCGATCTGACTGATCGCTGTAAATAGTGGATGTCTTTCGATGCTTCCGTGCTGGCTTATTTGTTGAGCTGGTTGAACCTGCGCATCACTCATATCGAATCGATAAGTCAAGACGACTTGAGTCGGCTGGGGCGTTGGTATCACACCCCTAAAAGTCACAGCATCAGCCGGACCAGACTCAGCGGTCACCAGTCGCAGCGACCCATATTTGATCACCAAAGACATCAAATCTTGTGATGCTGATACAGGAATGACTTGATTTGCTTGCGGCGTTGACACCGTTAGAACCAATGATTTTGAGGTTGGATCGTAGCTCAGCGTGTATTGCGCATTGTCNCCACTGATTGCCAATCGGCTCCCATAGCTTGCCTGCAGAACCCGCTCGAGACTCATGGGTCCGAACTCCGATCTCAGATGATTTGAGATCGGCGAGACCATCTATGGAAACCTTACCCAGNCAGCTTTTTCATCACTAATATTCTTCTTCAGCCGATTGGGTGAGTTCTTAAAAATAACCTGACGCAAATGCTCGATATCTGGAACCTGAAGTACCGCACCTGCGTACAACCAGTTGGGATTACCACGCCGAAACGCATGTGGATTCGCTCGCACAAATGCCTGACGCAAGATTCGTGGTTGTATTGCCGAATTTGGTACGACTTTTCGGATCACCATATCCAGGGTTTCACCACGTCGGACACGATGCGTACCATTGGTCACGATCTGCCCACCAGATTTGCCAGCTTGCCCGTCTGTGTTGGCCTGAGCCTTTGACGGAACGGGAACCTTGAGAACTTCAACCTCTTGTTGAATGTCTTTCAGAAGCCGCGACACCGCCTGATCCACCGACATGTCTGCCGCATTGACAGAACATGTCACACACATCAAAAGAACACCTGCGATTCGCAACATAATCAATCCCTACTAAAACGGTAATGCCACTCGACCACTAGTCTGCTGCAGGGAAGCCCCAGCAACAAGCTCGATCGTTGCATGATTCTCAAACGTTTGAGTGACTTGAACAAGAGACAGTTCCGCCAAAGCACCCGGCTCCATACTTCGTTGTGGAATTGTATCTCGATCGATAATCAATAACTGATCACCAACGCGAATTCCTGACGAAGTGCCACCGTCAATCTGCATTTGATTATTTGCCTGCTGCAGTAACGTAAAATGGATGGGCTCGCAGCGCGCATATTGAACGAGGTCCGCGATCCATTTTGACGACAATTCATTCATTGTTTGGTTCATGGATCGCGGAAGTACCTCATCGGTGTAGGAAACTGGTCTCGCTGGAATTCTCAGGTTGNTGTGCGCTTGCCAGATCAGACCACCATCTGCNGANTCAGTGAGCGACAGGTGGANACGAACCCAAGATTCTGAAAACCACGATGGCGATCCATTGAAAAAAGTACTAAAAGGATCTGAACCCGGGATCCNCTCCATCTGATGTTTTTGTGGAGGTTGGCCCTGACTCATCGTGATCCGCATGTCGTATCGAGATACCTCAGGAACGACTCCNGAAACCATTTGCAAATAACCACTCGTCACCTGCTGCTGACGGATCGTGTGCCAGAGCGGACTGTGTTCAAAACCTTGCTGNAACTCAGAGTGAAGAACCTCTCCCAACTGACGAACAAGCCTCATGTGATTCACATCAAACTGCCCAGTCTTCATGGCAGGATGCACTTTCACTGTGCGAACTAAGTGATCATCAGGAGCGAAACACTCGGGCAAAGCACCCGGNTTTTCGTCCAAAGTAATTTCCACGTCAGGCCGGCGCATTTCCTCGAGGTAGCGGTGTACCTGAACACCTCTGACCCGAACATCCGAGCGAATCATCGTACTTTCGTGGAGTCGCCCGTCACTGTCGAGCCAGGCCGTGTTCGTAACCTGGGTTTCAGCGGTTTGAGCTTCTGCAACCAATTGTTCTTTGATCGCTGTGAGCACCTGCTCACTCATATCTACACCCTGATGCCCATCGGCCCAGACGCAGACACTCACGTAACAACTGACTAACCCAGCGATAAAACGCATGACTATGATCGACTCGCCATTGATGCCAAATAGAGAGCCCTCAGATCGTCAACGACATCCTGATCCAGCGATAANGTTGTCTCGTAGGTGTCCTCACCGACCGGTGCAATACTCACAACCCTGGCNCCATAAATCACTCCCTCAACCTGAGTTCGGAAGGTATCACTCAGCACTGCCATATCAGCCACTGTTGTCGTCGCATCAAGATATTGACCATANACTTGCTCGGTAAGCCCTCGATATGCATCGAGTTTCGATGCTCGGATCGCAAGCAACCGTTGTTGAGCGCCAACGTCTGATGGTTGCACACTAATGACGGCGTAACCGGTCGCCCGGATTGCACTCCGGCGTTCCACGACGGGAATCGCTTTTGTTTCCACGACTGTCTCAACCTGAGGGGTTGCCTTATGAGCGGCAGGATTTTGCCCCGGCGGCGTCATCGTGATGCTACATCCACCCAGTAGCGCAGTTCCAATTATCACAAGAGTTTTCAGTGATGCTCGCATGTTTGTTCTCCGACCGATTCTTGGCTCTCCCGAATTGTCTTGCAGATTTAATGCCAGACTTAAATTCAGACTCTGCGTTAAGTATCGGTCGCTAACAAAAAATATTTACCGCCGATTAAAGTCATCCCTGGAATCACTGAATTGAAAATTGGCACTGCTCTTGCTGTTTAACTCTAGAACGCATCGAACACTGAAATCGATGAAACATAAACCATTGTTTNTTAGGAATTAAATCGTGCAACTTGCGCTGTCAGATTTTCGTCAACGGATTCCCAACGTGGATTTCAAGGCCATGGGAATCCCTGCGCTTGTTCTTCTGATTATCGCAATGCTGATCTTGCCGCTACCGACGGTGCTGCTTGATATTCTTTTTACGCTGAACATCATGATTGCACTGATAGTGATTATGATCAGTATTCACACCGAAAAACCGCTCGATTTTTCTTCGTTCCCTGCTGTCCTTCTTTTCGCGACGATGCTACGTCTATCCCTCAACGTCGCATCGACGCGGATTGTTTTAGTGAATGGTCACGAGGGTACTGATGCGGCAGGCAAGGTCATTGAGGCCTTCGGTAATTTTGTTATCAGTGGAAATTATTTGGTCGGATTCATCATCTTNGGAATCCTAATGATCATTAATTTTATCGTCGTAACAAAGGGTGCTGGCCGAGTCTCTGAAGTGATTGCACGATTTACGCTNGATGCAATGCCGGGAAAGCAAATGGCGATTGACGCAGATCTCAACAGCGGTGTGATTGATCAGGAAGAAGCAAAAATACGACGCGCTGAAATCGCCCAAGAATCCGACTTCTTTGGTTCGATGGATGGTGCCAGCAAATTTGTTCGCGGTGACGCGATCGCAGGGCTACTGATTCTGATTATTAACATCATCGGCGGGCTGACCGTTGGAATCACCCAATACGATATGTCGTTCACCGACGCGGGAGAGATTTATGTCCTCCTCACCATCGGTGATGGATTAGTTGCACAAATCCCCTCATTAATCCTGTCACTGGCGACAGCAATTATTGTGACTCGCGTCACGACCAATCAGTCGATGACGGAGCAGACAACAACGCAACTCGCTAATCCAACTGCATTGTTTGTGACAGGAGCGATTTTGCTCCTCCTCGGCGTTATCCCTGGGATGCCGTCAACCGTATTTATTTCACTCGCCGCTGTTTCAGCTGGAATTGGAGTCATCGTCTACCGGCTGAGGGCCGGCGAAAACACCGAACAAGCTACCTCCGATGCGTCAACAGCCACAACCAGCCCTATCGAGGAGCAGGATGTGCAGTGGGAAGACGTCAGCCAAGTCGATTTAATCTCCCTTGAGATCGGGTATGGTCTGATTCCACTGGTGAATACAGAAACCGGCGGTCAACTACTCAGTCGGGTCAAAGGGGTACGCAAAAAACTTTCGACAGAACTTGGCTTTTTGATCCAGCCCGTTCGGATTCGTGACAACCTTGATCTTGAACCCAACACATACCATCTGCTTGTCAATGGCGTACTTCGTGGTCGAGGCCAGAGTTACANCGGGAAAGAACTAGCAATCAATCCTGGCCACATTACGGTCCCAATCGAAGGCATCGCGACCAAGGAGCCTGCGTTTGGTTTGGATGCGGTTTGGATCGAGCCTTCGCAACGCGATCATGCACGGACACTGGGATATACCGTAGTCGATCCTCCAACAGCGATCGCAACGCATCTCAATAGTCTTCTTTATGGCACAGCATCGGAGTTACTAGGTCATGATGAGGTTCAACAAATTCTCGATAAAACAGCCGAGCGATCTCCAAAACTCGTGGAAAATCTTGTTCCAGCGAAGCTGAGTCTCGCGATCATCACTCGCACACTGCAAAATCTATTGCGTGATGGCGTGCCGATTCGTGACATGCGGACTATCTTGGAGGTTCTAAATGAAGAAGGTGGCAAAACCCAAGATCCCGATGATCTAACGGCACTCATTAGACCAAAACTCGGTCGGATGATCGTGCAAAGCTTGGTGGATATCTCCGATGACATGCCTGTCATGACACTGGAGCCTCAGCTTGAGCAAATGCTACACAACGCCGTTCAGCAATCGCAGCAAAGTAAGACCCTGACAATTGATCCGGAACTTGCTGAAGCACTCTTTAAATCCATGCGTGCNGAAGTCCAAAAAATTGAGGATCAAGGGCAGCCAGCCATTTTGGTTGTGTCACCGATTATCCGTCCGTGGTTGTCTAACCTCGTGCGACCAAGGATTCCGGATTTGACGGTTTTNTCTTACACAGAAATCCCNGAAGACCAATCTGTCAATGTGGTGGCCACTATCGCCGCGCAGATCGAAGAAACAAGATAAGGAATTAACTGATGGAACTGAAACGTGTTATCGGTAAAGACAGTAAGCATGCGATGGAGCTGGTTCGCCAGGAATTTGGTCCTGACGCTCTGGTAGTTTCTAGCCATAAAGTTAATCGTAAGTTTGAAATGATCGTCGCAGTCGACATCNCACCTGATCCAAGCTTGATCGACCAGGCAGANGACTTGTTAGTTGAAGCTNCAGTTCAAGGTGAACAGAAACANNNACCACGCTTTTCTGCGGTATTGCATGGCGAACAAAACAAAGAGCCGGCTATGACGAATGATCGCGCACAAGAAATCGTGAATCTGTTCAAAACAGAAATGCAGCTATTGAAAAAAGAACTCGCGCAACTGAGNAGTGCGTCAGCATGGCAGCNACACAATACGGTGACTGATAACCGTCTTCAGACTCAGGTGAACCAGTATGAACTGCCATCGACCTCAAAGCTTTTGATTCTCGACGCAATCAACAATATCACTCATCCGAAAGAAGCTGAGAGCCGCATACACGATCTCTTCTCGTCGTCGTTACTAGTGAGCGATCAGACACCCGAAAACCTCAGCGGAGTCCATGCAATCTTCGGACTCACAGGTGCTGGCAAAACAACGATGATCGGCAAACTGGCAACACAATTTGTCACGACCTCACAAAGAGACTCACTGACGGTCATTAGTTTCGCTGATCAAAAACTTGGTGCCTGGAACCAAATTCAACTGATCTGCTCTGCTCTTGGAATCCAATGTTTTCGCTGCGCAGATCGCCAGATGCTTGAAACAATCATTCGAGAATTGCCTGACGATCAGTGCATCCTCATCGACACTCCTGGCCTACACATCGATCAAACGTATCAAGATATCCAGTCTGTTGTTCCTGACGCCTTGATGCATCTGCTTGTGAATGCNGAAATCTCTCGNTCGAGTTGTGAAAAGTTNCTGNATCACNNCCTTGGCTGGGANAGCGTCAACATTGCCGAAATGTCACCTCAACCCGACACATGGGTACTGATTGACGCGNTATCCCAACAATCTCAACTGCATCTTTGGGTCAAAACAACTGATGGAGATTTGAGCCAACCGGTCGAGTTGATCGATGCTGATCGGCTTCTTAAGAGCGCAATTCAGCGCTTGAGTTTGACGGATTCTCAAGACCTAAACGAGACCGCCCAAGATCCTGAAAGCGGTCGACAAATAGGTGAGGAGCCGACTAAACTTGAGTACTTTGCCGGACTGCGAGCCGATCCGAATGATCGCAGCCCCAAGTCCGCGCAGAACAGACATTAGCCTGAGGCAGATCAAGCCATTATGAGTGCACTAAAGATCATCGGCATTGCAAGCGGCAAAGGGGGTGTGGGAAAAACGACCGTTTCCTCGAATTTGGCTGTTGCGCTCGCACAGGCCGGGAACCGCGTGATGCTGTTCGATGGTGATCTTGGCCTCGCAAACGTGCAATTGGCTTTAGGAATTCGCCCAGAGTTTAACTTTGGACATGTGATTTCGGGTGAAAAGACATTTAATGAAATCGTCGTCAGAGGACCGTCTGATATCTATGTCGTACCCGGTGCCTCGGGCCTCGGAAAAATGGCAGACTTAACAGAGGCTGAATTGCGCGGGATCATCCAGCTATTTTCAGAATTCAAAGAACCTTTGGACTACCTGATTGTTGACGTAGCGGCCGGCATCTCTCCCACAGTATTGTCATTTCTCAAAGCCTGCCACCAAACCTTGGTGGTCGTGCGTGACGAGCCGAGTTCGATTGCAGATGCCTACGGAATCGTCAAGGTACTGGTGAACGAACAAAAATATACCAACATTGGACTGATACCGAATGGTGTACCCGATCAACACTCAGGCCAGCTTTTGCATCAACGGCTGAATGCGGTATGCGTTAAATTCCTGAATCTCCATACAGAGTATTTATATAGCATCCAAAGTGACGACCTCATTTTCGAAGCATCCAAAAAGTATTCACCAGTGATTGTTCATTCACCGGGCGCCATTGCCTCTCAAAACTTTAAGCGGTTAGCTAAAGAAATCGGCTCTCTAGAAATGAATGCGATCAACGGAGGCCTTCAATTTTTTGTTGAGCGATTGGTATCCACTGAGGCAGCGGTCTGACATGGCTGATCTTGATCTTTACACACAAGTACAGAAGCAAGGCCAAGATCCCATCTTAAAGCATGTCGGCCTGGTAAAACGGACTGCTCTGCATTTAAAGGCTCGCATTCCCCAGGTGATGGATGTCGATGAACTGATCCAAGTGGGGATGGTCGGTTTAATTGAAGCCTCTCAAAACTTCGATATATCGCGTGGTGTGGAATTTGAAATTTTCGCTCGAACACGAATTCGAGGAGCGATTCTAGATGAAGTTCGACGGATCTCAGTATTGCCAAGGTCTGCGATCTCCCACATTCGCGACACAAACGAGGCGACCCAAGAATTAGCGACCAAGCTTGGCCGAACGCCCACTCAGACAGAATTAGCCGAATTCATGGGTAAAGACGTATCGGAGTACCAGAAAGAGCGATCACACGCGCATCAGATGATGATGGTTGATTCTGAAGCGGCTGAAGATGAGATGCTCAATACGCCAGCACAACAAGGTTCCGAGCCTGAGGAAGAAGTCAGTGACTCAATGATGATGTCGATGCTGACTGACAGTATCGCGAAATTGTCTGAACGTGATCAGATCATCATGGCACTGTATTACAATGAAGAAATGAATCTCAAAGAGATTGGGGCTGTTCTTGATATTAGCGAATCGCGTGTCAGTCAGTTACTCTCGGCGAATGTCCAGAAGCTTCGTAAAATGATGGCTTTGGCTACTGATTAGGAAAATATGCTAATGGCTTTATTTGGTCCCAGTGACAAAGATTTAAAACAAGATGCGCGCAAGGCGTACGATCAAGCTGTTGGGCTGAAAGGAGATACCCGCAAAGAGCATGCGTATCGCATGCGAATCGGACTACGGGCTCGTTCACACATCGATAAGCTATTCGTTGATGGGGCAAAAAAAGCGGAGAAGTACAACGAAACCGTGATGTTGAATATTTCACAGGGGAAAAAGGCCCCGGCGGCACCAACAACGAATGAGTACATGAAATTGGTGTCCGCAAGCGGCTTGGTCTGGTCGTACCTTCCAGAGGAATATGCCCAACTCGTTTTTAAATACGGAATGCAGTACCAAAGTGTCGCAATCACAGGGCCAAAGGCGATTGATTGCGTCCAAAAGGTTTCGAACGCGGTCGCCATCGAACTGAAGCTCGACAAGCCGCTGATCGCTCTCGAATTTCTGAGGGATCAAATGACCGCTGAAGGCGTCGATGTGGACGGAGAAATCGCGGCCATGGCCGATGACGATGACGATGACGAT
>PAFS01000066.1 GCA_002705325.1 Gammaproteobacteria bacterium
GGAGAGGTGGCAGAGCGGTTGAATGCACCGGTCTTGAAAACCGGCATAGGTTAATAGCCTATCCAGGGTTCGAATCCCTGCCTCTCCGCCAATTATCTATTTCACTGAATCTCACGATCCCCTAGAAAAGCGTCTGAAATCATTATATTACTGGTTTTCTCTGGTCGTCCCTTCTCAAGCCGTATCAGATTGTACTAGTCTATCTCATACTTATTGTGGGACAGATTGTGGGACAGATGTATGTCAAATCTGACAATTAAGACGATAAATGCAGCAAAACAGCCTGGAAAGTTGATGGATGGGGACGGTTTGCACCTCACAGTGGGTCGGAATCAGTCCAAACGCTGGGTACATCGCTTTATGTTCCAAGGTAAGCGTCGTGATATGGGTCTGGGCTCATACCCGACGGTGTCGCTGGCTGAGGCGCGGTTGAGGCGCGATCAGAACAAACGACTTCTTTCAGAGGGTATCGATCCTATCGAGGCGGCCAAGACTGCTAGAGCAAAAGCTGACCACAAAACAGAACGCTTTAGGATGAAAGTGACTCCCGCGAGCGTAGTGTTCGCGTCTACGGGTGTAATGGAAGATCTTGTCATTCCAATGGTTACTTTTGTCAGCGTGGACTATTTCGTTGCTGGGGGTACCTTCGATAGACTATTGGTTAAAAATAATGTTTTTCATTACGTGCAAGTTATAGAAGAGGGTGCTGCTGCAGTCACTGCTCGCTGCGACGACTTCTAAGTTACGTCATCCTGCCTCGCCTTGCGCCACACATAGGTTACGAACACCGACGGTAGTAAATAACAGATCGATCATTTCAGCTAATCTTCTGGCTTCACTACATTGATTGTGATCGGCCGCGCTTTCTGAGTATGTTTGGTAATTTCCTCCAACCGTGAATAAAGGCCAATCAGAGCGTTAGTTCCTTGAATCCACTGACCAGCCTTCAATCGTTTTCGAGAACCGCTAGCTCGTTTATGGAACTTCCTTGAATAGGTTTGTCGCTTTTATATCGCTGATGCTTGAGTGTTTAGAAATCGTTAATCTACCGTCACGGGTAGAGTTTAGGTACCCTCGGGGATAGTGGTACTGCAGAATTCGTTTTGTGTTCGATCGAGCTGAATTGATATATGGAGATACAACAGGACTTACGCAATCACATAAGATTCTATTTCGATGGTGAATTGAGAACATTGAATGATGTGCGTCCGTCTGACATGGTCATGCGCTGGTTGCGATCAGTAGCGATGTGTACCGGTACGAAAGAGGGTTGTAATGAGGGCGACTGTGGTGCGTGCACTTGTATCGTCGGTCATCTCAACGAGTCCGGGGTTATACAATTTAGGTTAATTAATACTTGCATCTATCCATTGTCTTATTTGGATGGAGGCTGGTTAATCTCGGTCGAGACTCTCAGTAGGACTGGATCTTTAGCCTCAGTGCAGAAGAAAATGCTCCCCCTGAATCTGTCGCAGTGTGGCTTTTGTACGCCTGGTTTTGTGATGGCTATCTTTTATGCGCAGATTAGTGAGCAAGATCAGACCCCGGAGGAGGCTCTAGCAGGGAACCTCTGTCGCTGTACCGGCTACGGTGGTTTGATTGAGGCGGCGCGAGCCGCTCAGAATCTTCCCATCGACTCAGCTTTCGCAACCGAAATCCAGAAAGCGGAACAGGTTCTTGGTGACCTGTCTGTGGGTGGTTTCTCGATCGTCACTGACGATTCAAGAATCGACGCTCCCAGCGACCTTCAGCAACTATTGGATCTGAGGGATCATTTTCCATCTGCAACCATCGTCTCTGGTGCAACCGATTTTGGCTTATGGGTAACCAAGAAACTTGATAAGCCAGCGCACATTATTCTCACTAAGTTCTGTCAAGAGCTAGTATCCATGAACCTCGGACCAGATGAGGTCGAGGTTGGGGCTGCGGTATCCATCGAAGATTTCGGGAACGTCTTGATCTCAGAATATCCCGAGCTTCGAGAGTGGTTAAAAAGGTTTGGAGGACCGCAAGTTCGTTGTAGTGGAACTGTCGGTGGGAATATCGCCAACGGCTCACCAATTGGAGACTCAAGTCCAGTTTTGATTGCTTTGGGCGCGTCACTGAAACTACGTTCGGGTCACGCAGAGCGAATTATTCCCATCGAGGACTTTTTTATCGAGTACGGAAAGCAAGATCTGCATCCAAATGAAGTCCTGGTTTCAGTTCTAGTCCCTAGACGGAGGGATATAAAGAGATTAGTGGTCGAAAAAATCACCAAGAGGCATGACCAGGATATCAGTATTATCTTGGCTGCGATGGTGGAGTTGTCCGGTGGTGTGAGCCGTTATCGTTTTGCTTTCGGAGGTATGGCGGGGACGCCAATGCTCGCCAGAAAGACTATGGAGTCGCTAAATTCTGATGATTTGGCCTCGGACTTCAGCCCTCTGTCCGACCATAGAGCCGACGCGTGGTATCGTCTCGCCGTATCAAAAAACTTGGTCGATAATTTTTTGAGTGGAAGTTCTCTCAATGAGTAGCCAGGGGAAGATCGGTCAAACTCCTCCGGTTGGTGTTGCAGAAGTTCACGATAGTAACTTGGAGCATCTGACCGGTCAGGCGATTTATTGCGATGATATCTTAGAGCCTAGGGGATGCCTTCATGCGGCGTTAGTGTTGGGCCCTCGTGTACCGAGTCGAGCGCTCCGTGTTCAGGCTCCCGACGAGGGTGATCTCGAGAAATTGTCTGTCAGTCGTCATATTTTTTGTTCCGGTGCAGATATCCCTGGTGAGAATAACGCTGGCCCTGTAGTTCACGACGAGCCACTGTTACCGATCAATGAGACGACCTACTCTTATCAGCCGGTTGGTGTCGTGTTATCTGAGGATCGAGAGGACGCACGTCGGATTGCGAGGATGTACCGCGTTAACGGAGAGCCGCTGGACTCTGTGGTATCAACCATCGCTGAGGCAGCTGAAGTAGGGCAGGTCCTTCATGAACCGCTGGTTTTAGAAAACCACTTCACGGATTCGTCTTTGAACCAGTGCCCCTATGTCACTCAGTGTGGCCTTTCGATTGGTGGCCAAGACCATGTCTATCTGGAGGGTCAAGTAGCGCTGGTGGTCCCATCATCAGATGGTATTCATGTGGTGAGCTCTACTCAGCATCCGACCGAAGTGCAGGACCTGATTGCCAATCTACTAGACGTCAATGCAGCAACCGTGACAGTTGAGATTCGACGCATGGGTGGGGCCTTTGGTGGCAAAGAGAGTCAGGCCGCCCATTTCGCAATGTTAGCTGCGCTTGGTGCCCACCTGACTGGTCTGCCCGTCAAGCTTCGGCTGGACCGCGATGATGACATGCGTATCACAGGCAAGCGGCATGATTTCTTGGTCAATTATAAGGTCGGTCACGACGCAGATGGCCTGATTTTGGCGGCCGATATTGAGCTGAGTTCGCGTTGTGGTTGGAGTTCCGATCTCAGCCGGTCAGTGAATGATCGAGCTCTATTTCATGCCGAAAATGCCTACTTCATTCCCTCGATCCGAATCACCTCGAATCGGTATAAGACACACACGGTTTCTAACACTGCGTTCCGAGGTTTTGGTGGTCCACAGGGGATGGTGGGCATCGAGCGATGTATGGATGTCATCGCAAAAGTCACAGGTAAAGATCCCCTAGATGTTCGACTACTCAACCTTTATGGCGTGTCTGGCAGAGAGACCCCCTACGGTATGTCGGTCTACGAGGATGTCTTGCCCGAATTGATTCAAAGATTGGCAGACACCTCTAATTACCGGAGCCGAAGAAAAGAAATTGATCTCGAGAATGCGCAGATGACGCGGTTCAGAAGGGGAATCGCGCTCACGCCTGTGAAGTTCGGTATCTCGTTTACCGCAAGTTTTCTGAACCAGGCCGGCGCGCTACTCAATGTCTACAAGGATGGCTCGGTCTCCATCAATCATGGAGGCACGGAAATGGGTCAAGGCCTGCACACGAAGATTCGACAAGTCGTGGCGGCACATCTGGGTATTGAAGTCGATTCGATACAGGTAACCTCCACCAGAACAGATAAGGTTCCTAATACTTCGCCAACAGCAGCCTCCAGTGGCTCAGATCTTAACGGGATGGCGGCATTAGTCGCTGCAACAAAGATCAGAAACAGGTTGGAGGTTTTCCTTCAGGAGACCTACCAGACCTCAGCTGAGGCTCATTTTTCGAATGGTGCAGTCGAAATCGAGGATCACAAACTGACCTTCGCGGACCTGGCGAGACGTGCTTGGTTTGCGCGTGTACCGCTGAGCGCGACTGGACACTACGCGACGCCGGACATTGGCTGGGACCCGGCGACAGGCAAGGGTCGTCCATTTTATTATTTCGCAAATGGGGCGGCAGTGACCGAGGTAGAGATCGATACCTTGACAGGTGTCTCTAAGGTTTTAAGGGCCGACATACTTCACGACGTCGGTAAGAGCCTCAACCCTCTCATTGATTTGGGTCAGATTGAGGGCGGGTATATTCAAGGCATGGGTTGGTTGACGTCAGAAGAGCTGGTTTATTCGACTCATGGTGAACTGATGACGCACGGCCTCAGTACCTACAAGATCCCAACCGCCACCGACCGACCTCAGATGAATATCGAGCTATGGGATGGCGCGAACCCTCGAGAGATGCTTTATCAGTCCAAAGCGGTCGGAGAACCGCCGTTTATGCTGGCGATCAGTGTGCATTCTGCGATTTGTCACGCCATCAGTAGTTTGAGTCCAGACAGTCAGTTTTGGCCCCAATTGAATGCGCCGGCAACCCCACAGGAAATTCTCAGGTGTGTTCAGTGCGCGAAGACTGGATCCTAGTCGAAATTATTCGGGTATTGGGTAGCGCCCCTCGTGCTGAGGGCACAAGAATGTGGGTCAGTTCTGATTCACAAGTTGGCTCGATTGGCGGTGGTCAGCTGGAGTTACTAGCGACCGAGCGGGCCCGGAACATGATTGCCGAGGGACTACGAGAATCTCAAGTTAGTCTGCCGCTGGGCCCTGTCTTGGCCCAGTGTTGCGGCGGGATTGTAGATCTGATGTTTAGTGCCGTTGAGGAACCAGAAACAGATCCAAAAACTGATCTTCCAATAGTTCTGTATGGGCTTGGGCATGTGGGATCCGCGATTGCCACTATTATGTCGACAATCCCTCATCCCTTGTTGACCTTCGACGATCGAGTTGAATTAGGTGCCGCTTATTCTGACCTCTCGAGTTTAATAGACGCGATTCCGCCAAAGTCGTATCACCTCGTGATGACCTACAGTCATGAGATGGACTTTGAGATATGTCGTACACTCATCGAGCGAGACGTGGCCGGTTGTATTGGATTGATCGGTTCGAAGTCAAAGAAAGCGAGATTCAAGAGCCGACTGAAAAATCTCGGCCTCGACCCGGATCGGATCAACTGTCCGATCGGTATCGTTGGCATCACTGGCAAGGAACCCTCAGTAATAGCGGTGTCAGCTGTAGCAGAGTTTCTTCTTTGGCAAGCGGCAGAGGGTGTCAAAAAGTGAAGCATACCCCGAGGACACTGACCATGAACTTCGAGATAAAGACCCTGAGGTGAGATTAGTGGTTTCAGAACAAAAAGAGCCTTTCGTCATCAGAGGCAAACTTTTTACTCTTCTCGATGATGGTGAAAAGAACGAATACCTGTATGACGACGACGGGGTTATGGTAGTCGGACGCGAGGGAAGAATCTTATCTATTGGTTCTAAGGTTCCTGACGAGTATTCCCACTATCAAGTCGTTAATACCCAGCATTTGATCATTCCTGGTTTCATTGACGCGCATGTGCATTATCCGCAGTTACCAGTCATCGCTTCATACGGCGCCTCACTCCTCGATTGGTTGGACAAGTACACGTTCCCCGAGGAAATCAGATATGGGGATAGATCATATGCAGGTGCACGTGCCGCACAGTTCTTGGCACTGATTCTGGAGAAGGGGGTGACTTCTGCAGCTGTTTTTTCCACGATTCATGACGTGGCATTGGAGGTCTTACAAGTCTCAAATCGTGACATCGGTTTGAATCTCGTCTCTGGTATCACGGGCATGGATAGAGGTGCTCCCAATCAATTATTGGTGGATCTCGCTACCTTTAAAGCGATCAATCAGAGAGCTATCGAGAGCTGTCGAGAGATCGAAAGATTTGGTTACGCAGTAACGCCTCGATTCGCGCTCTCTTGCTCCGAAAAGATGCTGGATTACTGCGGCCAGCTTCTGGAAGCCGATCAAAGCTTACTGATGCAAACTCATATCAACGAGACAGAAGACGAGATCTTGGCGACTTCCGCATTGTTTCCTAATGCCACCGATTATCTCGATGTGTATGCGTCATTTGGCTTACTTAGTGATCGGTCACTGTTTGCTCATGGGATCCACAACACGGAAATTGAGTACGAGAAATGGGCCGCAGCAGGTGCATCTGTGATCCATTGTCCGACGAGCAACACGTTCCTTGGCTCAGGACTCTTCGACGCCAATGGATACACCTCGAAGGAGATCAATGTAGCCTTGGGGAGCGACGTGGGTGGCGGATTTTCATTAAACCCTTTTGTGACGATGGCCGAGGCATACAAAGTCGCAAAGCTAAGGGGTCAGGTATTGGATCCCTTGCTACTGATGTATTGGCACACGCTGGGTGGTGCGAGGGCTATCCACCAGGAAGAGACTGTTGGCTCATTGGAACCCGGTAAGTATGCGGATTTTTGTTTGGTTGATATTACCAGCGACGACGTTGGCTCTGAAATATGGGAACGGGCAGCTACCGTGCAGGGCAAGTTATTCAGCTTGATNTTTGCGATGCCTGATTCCAAAAANNGGGTCGTCGCCACATTCACNGCCGGAACNTTACGCTGGCACGACGNGATTCAATCAGGTTTATGACAATTGATCGTCGTGATGCGTTCTNCAATTANCTCGACCTTTGNAAGAAGTGATCAATAGTATCCAGGGGGTNAATAACTCGATTGAGCTGGAGATAGTTAACTACCTCGATAGGTTGAAAATCCGTAAGGGCTCAATAGTAATGGTACGTGATAATGCGCGTTCTCAGAGATGCCAAATCGAATCGGAATCACGTCGAGAAAAGGATATTCCGGGAGCGCTAATCCGAGGCCTTTTAAATAATCACCGGCATGGAACGTGATTTCATAGACTCCCNGCAGGGCATNTTCGTCCGATANTAATTTNTCTGATACGCGACCATCAGCGTTGGTGGTGAAAATGCCAATGTCCTTAGGGTGTGGCTCGATNCGTTTCAGCNTGATTTGCAGGCCCACCGCCGGGGTGCCTGTGGCTGTGTTAAGCACATGTGTTGAGAGCGTTGTCATAGTCGTCTCCGGGTTGATCGGGCTTTTTTTGGGCGGGTTTTCAGGATGGGTCGATCTCAAACTTTATCCCATGATGGANTCGAAGCATGTTAGTGATTCTCGANCCACCCGCCTAGTATTTCGCGTTCCTCTTGAGTCATTTGGGTCNTGTTGCCTGGCGGCATCGCTCGAGACGCAACCGATTGCGCGTATATTTGTTGCTTATATTTTTCNACATCGGCAAGCGTCTCTAAAATGACGCCTTTCGGCGGACTAAAGAAACCTGGCGTCGTCGGTTGTGCGGCATGGCAACCTGTACAGTGAGTCGTCACAAGCATCTGCACCTCATTATCGTTAATCCTGTAACTAGCTTCTAGAGCGACACTGGGAGGCTTAGCCCAGAACGCTAATGTTAAAACGAGTACCGAGGCGACCGGCCATTGCCATCTAACGCGGAACCCATTCGCACCGGCGTGCCCGGCATTGAAATAGTCGCGAATGATCGCGCCGATCAGGACCACCAGGGCGACTAAAATCCATAAATCTTCNCCCACAAAGGTCATGGGATAATGATTGGAAAGCATCATAAAAAGCACAGGTAGCGTGAGATAGTTGTTGTGGGTAGAACGCTGCTTAGCCTGGAGGCCGAGTGCCGGGTCTGGTGTCTTACCTTGATTAAGCGAAGCGACCACTTTTTTCTGGTTAGGAATAATGATGAAGAAAACGTTACCGGTCATCCAGGTCGCAACCAGTGCCCCAACATGCAGTAATGCGGCGCGTGAGCTGAAGATCTCACTGAAGCCGTAAGCAGCGAGTACAACTACTGCGTAAACGAGGAGACCGAGTACTCGCAGATCTTTGCCGGCCGGTGTCTTACAAAGCCCGTCGTATATGATCCAACCGGCTGCCAGTGATCCGAGCGACAGCCCGACTGCCTGCTGAATCGATAAGTCAGCCACTGATGGGTCTATCAGGAATACCTGTGCTCCCCAATAGTAAGTCACGACCAGGAGTGAGAAACCACTGATCCACGTGAAATAGCTCTCGTACTTGAACCAGTGGAGCTCTTTCGGCATCGCTTCTGGGGCCACGAGATATTTTCGAACATGATAAAATCCGCCCCCATGGACGCTCCAGGATTCACCGTGAACGCCCTTGGGTAAGTGTTCGGCTTTGCGAAGAGAGAGGTCGAGCCAGACGAAATAAAACGAACTACCGATCCACGCAATTGCTGTGATTACGTGGAGCCAGCGCAGGAGNAGACTTACCCATTCTATCCAGTAGTCAGCCATATTTCATCCTCTAGGCGGTGCATTTTTTTCGGGGAGTCCCGACGCAGTTAGTTAAGATTAGTACTTCGAGTCGCTATATATGTTAACAAATTAGTGGAGAGAGAATTTGGAACAGGAATATCCGCGTGATTTAAGAGGTTACGGGGGAAGCCCACCTCATCCCAATTGGCCGGGCAAAGCACGTGTGGCAGTTCAATTTGTTTTGAACTACGAAGAGGGTGCCGAGAATTCGATCCTTCACGGGGACATAGCCAGTGAAATATTTCTCTCCGAGATCATCGGTGCCCAACCGTTTGAGGGCCGCCGTCATATGTCGATGGAGTCCATCTATGAGTACGGTTCGCGCGCTGGTGTGTGGCGTATCCTCGAACTATTCCGGTCGCGTCAGGTCCCGCTGACGATTTTTGGTGTTGCCATGGCGATGGAGAGACATCCGGAGGTGGTCGAGACATTTCTAAAGGATGGCCACGAAATCGCGAGCCACGGATACCGTTGGATTAACTACGACGGGTGTTCTCAATCTCATGAGCGAGAACACATGGAAAAAGCGATCGAAATCCATGCACGCCTTACTGGTGAGAAGCCGGCTGGGTGGTACACAGGACGAACTAGCGAGCACACCCGTGGTCTGGTTGCTCAGTATGACCATTTCGAATATGACGCCGATGATTATTCGGACGATCTTCCGTTTTGGAGTCGGGTCGAGACCAGTCGACCACACCTCGTTGTTCCCTATACCCTCGACACCAACGACATGCGNTTNGCGACAGCNCAGGGNTTCCACACNGCTGAGCAGTTTTATCAGTACNTNANNGATNCNTTTGATGTGCTGTATTCAGAGGGTGAGANNGCCCCTAAAATGATGTCCNTAGGNTTGCACTGCAGGCTGATCGGTAGACCGGCCCGATTNANNGCGCTTCANCGATTTNTGGATTATGTGTTGACNCANGACNGGGTCTGGATTGCGCGTCGAGTTGATATTGCTAGGCATTGGGCGAAGGAGCATCCTTACATGGTGGAATCGTGAGTCGGTCCCCTTACCCTGAGCGGTTGGATTTCATGGATTTCATCCTCGTGTTTGGCTCTGTCTATGAGCACTCGCCGTGGGTCGCTGAGGCGGTTTATCCATCGTTGACACCGGGTACTGACGCGGCGTCGATGGCAGAACAGATGCGGTCTGTGGTTGACACAGCATCTCAGAAGCGAAAGTTAGCTCTTCTCTGTGCACACCCCGATTTAGCTGGCCGGCTGACTTTGGCTGAGCTCACCAAGTCGTCCCGCTTAGAGCAGACGGGNGCAGGGCTTGACCGCTGTACGCCCGAAGAGCTAGGCGAGTTTCTTGAATTAAATGCAGCATACACCGAAAAATTTGGGTTTCCGTTTATATTTGCGGTGAAGGGTTATCACCGACAAGATATTTTGGAAGCGTTTCGTGTCAGAGTGAATAATTCGTCTGACACAGAATTTACTACAGCGATTGAACAAGTCCACCGGATTGCGAAATTGCGTTTGGAGACCATAACTAATGAGAACTAATATCGCTTTACCTGCGTTTGCGGTTAACTGCGAAAACCTTGCTAGCGCTAAGGCCGGCGCTGAGGCTGTGGATTGTAGTGATGATTTTTTTGCNGANAAATCAAGACTTATNGCTGACTCGGAGCCCGAATTTTATTCAGGGTGGTACGACGACCATGGCCAATACATGGACGGCTGGGAGTCTCGTCGCCGTAGGACTACTGGGTATGATTGGTGCGTTATTCGTCTGGCAAAACCGGGGAACATTGTNGGTTTTGACATAAATACAGCCCACTTTACGGGCAACTTTCCTCCAGGGGCTTCGATCGANGGCTCGTCAAGCGAGGGTACTCCATCGGAATCTGANTGGANGCANTTACTNGCNCCGGTAAGTCTGACTGGNGATCGCCAGCATTTNTTNGAGTCTCANNACCACGAGAAACCGATTCGATGGGTGAGNCTAAACATTTACCCCGACGGCGGTGTGGCNAGNCTCAAGGTNTANGGTGAACCGGTTGATGGTCGNACTAACGNNCCACGGNACAGGCAGCCAGANAACGAGCTATCTGCNCTNAGATTNGGTGGTCAGATAGTCGCCTACTCGAATGCACACTACGGTAACCCGGAATTTATTTTGACCCCCGGTAGAGGAGTGAATACGGGTGACGGCTGGGAGACGGCGCGGCGAAGGGTNCCCGGTAATGAGTGGATCATTATTAAGTTGGGTAGGCCNGGAATCGTNGAACGTGTAGAGATTGATACCGCCCACTTTAAGGGGAACTTTCCCTCAGGATGCACGCTACAGGCGGCCCTATCTCCAAACCTGCAGCAGGAGGCGTTNGTGGCCCAGGCGATGTTTTGGGAGANGATACTGGACTACAGAGAGCTGTCAGCAGATTCTATTCANTCCTTTGATATCAAGACGCTCGGGGCAGTATCTCACGTGAAACTTAATATCTATCCTGACGGCGGGGTGTCACGGGTCCGAGTTTTCGGTGAGGCGGAGTAATGTTTCATATTCAACCACAGCGGTTAACACGCGAAGCGTTTGTACCGTTTGGAGACGTGATCGAAATTGAAGGGTCCGAGCAGTTCGAAATTAACTCGGGCTACACGACCCGTGTTCATGATTTGATCGACGTCCAACTGGGTGGTGAGAATGCAAGAGCGCAGTTCAGCTTTTTCTTGGGTCGACCCCGCCCTCTAGAGATCAAGATGCTTGAGAAGCATCCCCTAGGAAGCCAGGCCTTTTATCCGGTTGATGACAAGCGGTGGTTGGTGGTGGTCGCTACGGAACCAGAACCAGAAGCGGTTCGTGCGTTTTGGGCGACCGGCAAGCAAGGCGTGAACTATCATCAAAACGTCTGGCATCACCCATTACTGGTACTTGAGCCTCAACAGTTTGTAATTATTGACCGCGGGGGAGATGGTCATAACTGCGAAGAAACGGAGCTTGAGTCGGCTATTTTGATTAGTTTCAACAAATAAATATTGTGTGTCGCACTGTAACTGTGCGCTCCATGTGACGGCTGATCATTTTTTGCACCATGATGTAGCGATAAATGCCCTCATTATTACTTCGAACATATACTTTATCCCGTTAAATCAATGGCTAAGTGGCTTCCAAGTTGTGTTGGCATAGTCTCTGCTGGATTACTTGTGCGAGTGTCATCGCAAGCAACTTCAACAGGAGAATTCTCTATGCAAACACAAACTTGGAAGCGCATGATAAAGAATACCATCCTCGCCTCTACTGTGGGGTTATCAGTTTCTTTAGCGCACGCAGCCGACACGATCAAAGTCGGTGTATTACATTCGCTGTCGGGGACAATGGCGATCTCAGAAACAACGCTGAAAGACACGGTTCTGATGATGATTGACCAGCAAAACAAGAAAGGTGGTTTGCTCGGCAAGCAGCTTGAGCCTGTTGTTGTTGATCCAGCAAGTAATTGGCCATTATTCGCA
>PAFS01000067.1 GCA_002705325.1 Gammaproteobacteria bacterium
TCCATTGTTGGCAGCATTTCAGTATCACTTATCGGTGATCAATCGGGGGCAAATAATCACAAAGACGTAATCACTCGTCTGCCGTTTCTCCGGATCTTTTGTCGACTCGTTCGGATTACATTCAAGCACTGAAGCGTGCGGATCAACACGACTATCAGACGTTGTTAGATTTTGTCCGATCCTAACGCCTTGCCAATTTTTTCAAACTCCCTAGACTCCGGGCCTTTGGATATGAGGTTGCTTTTGAAAAGACAGGATTTTACATACCAATTACCGGAAGAGTTGATTGCGAGTGCGCCTTTGGAGAATCGCACAGACAGTCGACTGATGGTAATTGATCCGTCGCAACCGATCATGCACAAGCATGTCTCTGATCTACCTTCGAAGATCCAGCCAGGTGATGTTGTCGTCGCAAATAATACGCGCGTATTTCCGGCTCGGCTATTTGGTGCAAAAGCATCTGGCGGTCGAATTGAGGTCATGATCGAGAGGCTGTTGTCGGATAATCAGGTACGCGCCTTCGTTAAAGCATCGAAGTCACCCAAAGAAGGTGCTGTGGTATCGATGGATGGCGGGTTTGAACTGACGATTACGGGTCGAGATGGTGATTTATTTTTGCTCGAATCTGACCCTGCAATCCGTATATTGGATATGGCTGAGGCGCATGGACACATCCCGTTGCCGCCGTATATCAAACGAGAGGATACCGACGCGGATAAGCAGTGGTATCAGACGGTATTTGCGAAAGATACAGGGGCAGTTGCAGCGCCCACTGCTGGCCTTCACATGGACGAATCATTAATCGAAGCAATCAAAGCGCAAGGTGCGACCTGGTGTGAGGTGACCCTCCATGTTGGAGCCGGCACATTTAACCCTGTCCGCGTTGACGATCTGAGTGAACATAAAATGCATGGTGAGTGGTACAACATTTCAGATGATGTTGTAGAGATCATTCAATCGGCGAGAGCAGAAGGGCGCCGCGTGATTGCGATTGGAACGACTACGATGCGATGCTTGGAAGGCTCAGCAGTAGCTAATGGTGGTCAAATTCGCGCGGGCTCTGATGAAACCTCGATATTTATTATGCCTGGCTATCAATTCAATGTTGTTGACGTTCTATTTACCAACTTCCATTTACCTGAATCGACACTTTTGATGTTGGTCTCCGCGTTTGGTGGGTTTGATCGCTTAATGACTGCTTATCAGGAAGCGGTTCGTGAACGGTATCGATTCTTTAGTTACGGTGATGCCTGTTTAATCACGCGAGATCCAGAGGCTAGCCATGCGTCCTGAATGCCATATGAGTTTCACAGTGAAAGCGACCGATGGGCTCGCGCGTCGCGGTGAAATGACATTCCCACGTGGGACAATTCAAACACCCGCGTTTATGCCTGTCGGTACCTATGGCACTGTGAAGGGCGTTACAACAGATCAAGTTAAAGACAGTGGCGCTGAGATTCTCTTAGGGAATACGTTCCATTTGATGTTGCGCCCGGGTGCCGAACAAGTAGCGAAGCTTGGTGGACTGCATCAGATGATTCACTGGGACCGGCCAATTTTGACGGATTCAGGTGGTTTTCAGGTATTCAGTCTCGGAAAGATGCGGAAGATCACTGAAGAAGGTGTGAAATTCAGAAGTCCCGTCGACGGGTCGGAAGTTTGGTTAGATCCTGAGTGCTCCATGGATGTCCAGAGCCAACTTGGGTCTGACATTGTCATGATCTTTGATGAATGTACGCCTTACCCAGTCTCTTACGAGGACTCGAAGAAATCGATGGAGTTGAGTCTTCGTTGGGCCAAGCGTTCACTAATCGCGCATGGTGAATCACCGTCCGCTCTTTTTGGAATCGTCCAGGGTTCGATGTTTTTAGATCAGCGAGATCAAAGTCTCGAAGTGCTGGTTGATATGGGCTTTGATGGCTATGCCATTGGTGGCTTGTCAGTGGGTGAGCCAAAAGATGAGATGTTCAAAGTCATGCGTCACACGGCGCCCTTGTTACCTGACAATCAGCCACGCTACGTCATGGGTGTCGGTAAACCAGAGGATCTCGTTGAAGGTGTGCGACGCGGTGTGGATATGTTCGACTGCGTGATGCCAACCCGAAATGCGCGTAACAGCCATCTATTTACTGATGCCGGCGTATTGAAACTGCGGAATGCGGCGAATCGAACCTATGAAGGTCCGATTGACGAGACCTGCGATTGCTATACCTGCCAGAACTACAGTCGAGCCTATCTCCATCATCTCGACAAATGCGGCGAGATCCTTGGCGCAACACTCAAGACGATTCATAACCTCCGGCACTACCAGCGTGTGATGGAAGGATTGAGAGGTGCAATTGAGATGCGGCAATTGGATCAGTTTGTTACTGAGTTTTATGCAAAACGTAGGATGACTCCACCGAACATTGAAATGATTTCTTAAGCTGTCTTTGCTCAGTCGCTTGGGGTTCGGTTAGAAAAAATAATAGATAACAGCCACTTGAGCTGTTTCTGCCTGGTCTTTTCGTTCGTTAATTACAATTTACTCAGTCGATTGAGTAACTTTACTCAGTGTCGTGACTATTCTGATAATTCGTCGTTTGACAAGAAGCTAGGCGAACAGGATAGAAAGATTTTTCACAGTGACTCGAGCCCATCTTATGAATCATTGTGGTTGGTCAATTTGGCTTGGCCTTATGAATTCAACTGTTTTACGGCCTCTTAGAGCTGATCAAGGTTGCCTAAGAGTCTCGCACCCTGTAATTTTACGCGACTTTCAAAACTTCACTGGATGATGTTGATATGATTTCAAGCGCATACGCGAACACGGCGCCAGCTGGCCCGGATCCAATGTTTCAAATTCTGATGTTGGTTGGCTTCATTGCCATCTTTTACTTCTTACTGTGGCGTCCACAGCAGAAGCGTGCAAAAGAGCACAAGAACCTGATCGATAACCTAGCCAAAGGTGATGAGATCGCAACAGGTGGCGGTTTAATGGGTCGTATCACCAGAGTGACAGACGATGTGATCACTGTTGAAATCGCAAACGGCGTTGAAGTGTTGGTGCAAAAGCCAGCGGTTGCCGTATTGCTCCCAAAGGGTACTTTGAAAGACTCAAACGCATAATTGGATAGGCTGTGATTCAACGCTTCTCACCTTGGAAGACGATCGTTGTGATCGTCTCCCTTGTCCTCGGTACGCTATACGGCTTACCAAATGGTTTTCCGGATGATCCGGCTGTACAAATTACGTCAAGCCGGTCTACAGAGCTTCTTAGCGAGCTCGATGTCATTCGGGCCGAGGATGGACTGAGAGAAGCAGAGATTGCGACGATTGCTCGTGATTTCGACGGTTCTCAAGCGCTGATTCGCTTTGATTCGGTTGAAACCCAAATTAAGGCAAAGAGTGTGATTCAAACAGCGCTCGGTTCTGATTTTATTGTCGCTTTAAACCTCGCACCAACGACGCCTGAGTGGCTACAGTCAATTGGCGCGAATCCACTGAAGTTGGGTCTTGATCTTCGTGGTGGCGTGCACTTCTTGATGGAAGTGGATCTTGAAGCTGCGGTGTCACAGCGGCTCGATGCCTATGCTTCTGAAATTAAGCAGATGTTACGTCAAGAACGAATTCGTTTCCGTTCGGTAGATGTGAAGCCGGGCGGTGAAATCGAGATCCGTTTCTTAAATGCTGAAACGCGTGCACAGGGAGTTGAGCGTATTCGTAACGAATACTCAGGCGCATTTGCGTATCGTGAAGCAGATCGTGATGGCGCTGCCTTTATCAGGCTTCTGCTGGCGGAGGATGAGCAGGCAAATATCGAAGACTATGCAGTCAGCCAAAACTTAACCACGCTTCGGAACCGTGTGAACGAACTTGGTGTGTCTGAGCCGCTTGTTCAGCGTCAGGGTCGAAACCGCATTGTTGTCGAGCTACCAGGTGTGCAGGATACCGCGACCGCAAAGCGAGTGTTGGGTGCGACAGCGAATCTTGAGTTCAGGCTTGAAGCACTCCCTGATACACCAGTGCGCGAGACACAACAATTCAAGTTCCGTGCGAATGACCGGGTCGCTCAACTTGAGCGCGATATCATCACAACAGGTAATTCTGTGAGTGATGCGCGTTCAAGTTTTGATGAAAACGGCATGCCTCAGGTCAATATCAACCTGGATGCGTCCGGTGGTCGCCGGATGGCTGATGTAACCAAAACATCTGTCGGTCGTCGGATGGCCGTGATTTTTATTGAGTCGCGAACACGTAACGAGATCGATCGTCAAACGGGTGAGATCACACAAATCCGTTACAAAGAGCAGGGTATCATTTCGTTAGCAACGATCCAGGCAGTCCTCGGCAATCAATTCCGGATTACGGGTCTTGATAATGCGCGAGAATCGTCTGAGTTAGCTTTGCTGTTGCGGGCGGGCGCACTCGCAGCACCAATTTACTTCGTGGAAGAGCGAACGATCGGTCCGAGCCTCGGCGCCGAAAATATTGAGCGGGGCTTGAACTCGGTCATCATTGGCTTTGTCTTGGTGATGTGTTTCATGATCGCGTTCTATAAAGGGTTCGGTGTCATCGCGAATCTTGCGCTTGCAGTGAATCTCGTCTTGCTGATCGCGATTATGAGTCTCTTCCAGGCCGTGCTCACGCTTCCCGGTATCGCGGGTATCGTCTTGACTGTGGGGATGGCAGTCGATGCCAACGTCCTGATTTTCTCGCGTATTCGTGAGGAGCGGATGCGAGGTCTCGCCGACCCACAAGCGATTCGCGTTGGTTTTGAGCGCGCATTTGTCACAATTCTTGATTCGAACATCACCACTTTGCTTGTTGCCATTATCCTTGCGGGAATTGGCTCTGGCCCGGTGAAAGGTTTTGCGATCACGCTGGCTATTGGTATCTGCACCTCACTATTTACGGCGACCTTGGTGACTCGCTTAACGGTTGAGGGCCTCTTTAGTCACGGTCATTTACCGAAGTGGGCTCTGTAGTCATGCGCATGAAAACGCCTTCGATTAATTTCATGGTGGCTCGCAAAATAGCGGGCTGGATATCAATCGGAGCTGTCATGGGATCGGTCGCGCTACTTACGTTGATTGGCTTGAGCTTTGGTCTTGATTTCACCGGTGGTTCACTCGTAGAGGTTGAATTTGCAACAGAGCCTGCCCTCGAGACAGTTCGGGAAACTCTGGTGATTGCGGGATCCCCTGATGCCGTTGTGCAGGCGTTTGGTGCGCCGACCGATGTGTTGATTCGTCTTGCGCAAGACAATGCGCCCAAAGCGGGAGATGACGTCTTTGCTGCACTTCAGGCGGCTGGGTTTGAGGTCGAACTGTTGCGGTCTGAATTCGTCGGCTCAGCAGTTGGTGAAGAACTGAGAGAGCAAGGTGGACTCGGCTTATTGCTCGCACTTGGCGTTGTGATGCTCTACGTCGCGTTCCGTTTCCAGTTTAAGTTCTCTGTGGGTGCGGTGGTTGCGTTGATTCACGATGTGTTGATTGTTTTGGGCATCTTCGCATTGTTTGGGCTCGACTTTGACCTGACAGTGTTGGCTGCTGTTCTCGCAGTGATTGGTTATTCACTGAACGATTCAATCGTTGTGTCAGACAGGATTCGCGAAAATTTCCGGATCATGCGCACCAACGATCCACTGAAGGTCATGAACGACTCAATCAATCAAACGCTGAGCCGGACTTTAGCGACATCGATGACGACTCTACTTGTATTGTTAGCGTTACTGTTCTTAGGTGGCGAGCTGATTCATAACTTCGCACTTGCACTGGCAATTGGTGTGGCAGTGGGCACGTACTCATCGATCTATGTCGTCACAGCGACACTTCTTTTGATGGATATTTCTCGGGATGACTTGTTGGTTCCTGAGAAAGAGCAAGAGATCGACGATCGCCCCTGATCGTCGACTAATAAAGATCAGTTTGTCGTTGGTTCAAACGACCTGATCGATTTGTTCAAACGAATCCGGTGTGACGGATAACGCTTGATTTGCGTGTGGGCATTTTCGATAGAATTCAGCGATCGCGTTCCAAAGCCCATGTGTATGCAGACAACAAGGACCTTCGATCGGTTCCATTAGTGCCTCGTGAGGGGGATGCAGGATGGGTCACGAAATATACAATAGACAGGGATCCTCTTCGACATGAAGAAGGTGTGTGTGAATCGGCGATCCTCTCGCTTGCTGAAGAAGCGCTGCTTAAGCCAGTTGATTGGGCACTTGTCGACGCACCAACAAAGAGCGGCGCATCGCAATGGCTCGCGGTCAAGCGATTTGACCTCATTATTACCTGGCGCCTGCGTGTGGCAACAGCAACTGGATTACTGGATGCGGATTTTCGGATGCCAAGCCTTGATTATTTAGATCTAATTCAGTGCTCTCGTGAACTCTGTCAGTATCCAGCACGTGGTCAGCTCATGTATCGACGTGCTGTATTCAATCTATTGGTTTGCAACCAAGTTGATCACGCCAAAAATCATTCATTTTTGCAAAATGAACAAGGTCGATGGGATTTGTCACTAGCCTACGATCAAACATTTAGTCCACATCCATATGGTAAATAGTCTACGGCATTTTATGGTCATGGCGAACGGCCGCCAGTTGAAGTGCTCGAAAGACTTGGTGAGCGTCCATCGTATGCATCACCAGCGAAAAGCCGTGCCGTCATACGGGATATCATCGAGGCTGTCTCGACATTTGAGTAAGTCGCAAAGGATCTCGGTGTCTCCAAGCCAATACGTAAGGAAATTGCCCAGAGGCTCGATGCTCAGTGTGAGCATTATGCTTCTCAAATCTGATCGATAACGCTATGAGTTTACGAATTAGAAGCCGATTTACCGATCGTAGGAGATATTTTTTTCTGATCATTTAGGGCGTCAACCTTACGAAGTCCTCTAGATACCGGGTTGAAGAGCGGCAAAAATTAGCCGTTTTCGTAAAAGTTCCTATCTTTTTGTTAGACATTAGTCTAATACGCAGTACGAAAATTTGGGTATAAAGGTCAGGCAAGAAATGAGACAGCGAACCGGGGTCCGAAAATCAGCGTTCAAACTTTGCTCAACCGCATTGTCGGGTAGGTCAAAATTGGTCGCCAGAAAATAGACTATAAAATATTGATTTATAACAATTTATTTTTAATTTTTTCAGGTGAGAAAATCTTCCCGGAAAACAGTCCAAAAACATATAACGAAATTTCGCTCAATAAAGTTCCGTAAATTTGAAAAAAAAATTATTTCTACGTGACACAAGGAGCCTTGTCCCATGTGACAGCCGTCCCGCCAACTGGTTGTTCAATCGTGGCAATTTGGGTACCTTTTGCGTTGTGGGAATCCAATTGGATACCATGCCTCTGCAGGGCTAGCTTACCTGCCTCTGGGTTAAACCAGATACAAAAGAGGATACTTAAGTAACCTTTAAATTATCAATGAGGGAATCTCAAATGAAGAAAATTATTGCAGTAGCAGTAGCTGGTGCGTTTGCAGCTCCAGTAATGGCCGCAGACGTTACACTTAGTGGTGTTATGGATTTTCAGTATCGTGATGCATCAGGAACAACTTCTGCGTCATACAACGGTGACACTCCAGCTATCACAGTAGCCGCTACATCGGAGACAGCAGCTGGATACACTGTCAGCGGCTCAATTTCGCTTGACCCAACAGTAGACGACGCATCGTTTTCTGTGTCTGGCGCGTTCGGCAAGTTTGCGATCGGTAATCCATCTGGCGCCTTGGATTCAGTAGGTGACTACTCTGATATCGCACCCGAAAAAGGCGGATTCCAGCTTGACGGAAAGGATAACTTCCTCTACTTCTCGCCCAACCTGGGCCTTGAGGGGATAGCTCTTCATTTGTCAGGCAACCCAGCAGCAACAGGCGACGGCGCTGGCGCTTCTGACGAGGGTACTTCTGTATCCCTTTCATACACCATGGGCGCTACCCAATTGTACGCTGGTCAGGAGCGTTTTAAGGGTGACGCAAGTGCAGCATCAGACACAACAGCTGACGTAGTTGCTTACGGTGTCAAGACCACTATCGGTGGTATCATGTTGGCTTACGAGCGTGGAACTATCCAGAACTCTGGCGCGAGCGTTACTGACGCTACCCTTACCGGTATGGCGGCAAAGTACTCAATGGGAGACGTCACGGTTGGTGTTGAGAACCAGGAGTCAGACGTCGCTTACATGAAGCTTGAGCAAGACGGCGCCGGTTCATCTGTCTCTCGTTTTGACCGCACTACAGCCTTTGTTTCTTACAACATGGGCGGCGGTCTGTCAGGATACGTTGAGCAGAGCGACGAAGATGTTGGCGGTTCTGAGCAGACAACAATTGGTCTGAAGTACAGCTTCTAATTCTTTGAAGACGATAGAAAAAGGGGCCTTAGGGCCCCTTTTTTATTTCAGATAGAGCTTTGTTTTTGGATAAATCGATGAGCGCCCGTCGATAAGGAATGGAGGCCGCCAATACCATAGACGGCCATAGCCCTCCGTCACAGCGAGGCTGGTCGGCTTGTTTAAGAATCCTGCCAGATGAGCGAAGGAGTTACTTCCGGCGATAACGTGGTCACATTGCTGAATGATTTTGGCGACCTCGCCGACATCATTGAACAGATCGCAATCCGGAAAGACAACGCGCTCATCGTTAAGTTTCTCAGCTTCAATTTTAGATGCCTCGGAATATTCAAGGCAGACAAATCTATATTTTGATGACTTCAATATTTCTAATATTTTCGACCAGCTGATGGTTTTCTGCTTACCGATAGCTGTCGCTGAGCTACCCAAACATACGGCAATGGTGTCGCCGTTTATTTCGCTCTCATCGAGGTCTATTACATTTGGGATATCGGAATTGATTCCGGGGGCGAAAAGTCTGTGAAATTCGTCTTCACCCAGGTTTTGGACAATAAAGGCTGGGATGCCCGTCGTGCTGAGTTTGGTCAACGAGACCGAAATAGTATTGCCTCGGTTCTTTGTCACAAACCGAATTTTTTTGTTTATCTCGTAATTGAACCTAAAACCAAGGCCGCTTAATTGATTTTCGCAGGTTTTGAGCATTTGGAGGAACATTAGCTGGTCGCCGATCCCCTGGTCGCCGGCAATCAAGATCTCGGGACTAAATGATTGAGCTAGATTTTCGTCATTTGTTGCTGAATATAGCTCCATGAAGCCCTGGTCAAATCTACCAAGCGCGATTAACGATTCAGATTTAACCTGGCGCAGGTCTTGGTCATTTGGGTCGAGTTTTAGTATTGTTTCTGCTTGTCGGAGTGCGTTTTCATAATCACCGGAGTAGAGCAGAATTTTTGCCAGGTGCTTCTCGAGTATTTTGCCGCCGATCCCGTGTTTCTTTGCAGCCATATAGAATTCTTTGGCCTCGATGAGTCTGTTTTCTTCACTCAGTAGTCTCACTCGTTCGTTGACGAGCTCAGTGCTCGAGAGCCTAAAACAGTGCCTGGCGATTAGATTGATAGCGTCCGGAATCCTTGAGCAATGCTCAAGAGCCTGGGCAAAAAGCAGGATGTGTTTATGGTTCACCTCCTGTTTGTCTATTCCATCGATGAAAGAGCAACTAGTATCGAATTGCTTAGTTTTGTTGAGGGCATCTAAGATCCCCTCTAGGGAATTGGATTCGACCTCGTTGAGTTTCAATTTCGAGGAGACAACTCTGTCTGTGATTTCTGCAAACATACCAGCTGAATGTAACAATGATATCGTTGCAAATTGAAAGGTATGGTCGCGAAAGATGTCATCGTCTATGAGCGTTAGGAACAGTTTGATCAAAGCCCGAGTGTACTCTGGCTCCTCAGACGATCGCGCGAGATACGCTAGAGCTTCCGCGGTAGCCATGAATTTTTCTGGATCGATTTTTGGACCGGATGAGGGGTCAACCTGGTTATGGTCGGCTCCTTTAGTTGAGCCATTCTTGAACGAGGAGATCTCCTTAATTAAAATTTTTAAGCTGGTAAGGGCACCATCGGGGGACTTTAGCTTATCGTCTTCAGATTTGGTCTCGATTACAAGAGATTGGAGTACCAGTGTAACGTCAGACCATTCCTCAACAGCGCCCGCAAACATAGTAATGGTATCGATGGACCGGACCGCCAGAGGCATGCGTCTAAAGGTTTGTCTGACTAGTTCTACATCATCAAGTTGAGTTGAGCAGTAGAGTGCGTTTTCCCAAGACGGGAGATGGTCAGGTAATACCTCTACAACCTTTAAGAAAACCTCTCTAGCCTCTTTAAGTTTTCCTGACTCGACAAGTTCGATACCAGAAAAAAACCTGCTCTTGAGGAAATCTGTTTCAGACACTGTCGGTGTTAGAGTTTGCGCCAAGTGTATAGCCGGACATTGCGCGACGGTAGCAATCGAACCACTCTTCAGCATGATCGCTATTCTGAAAACCTTCGATACAGGGTATGCCAAGGGTGTAATGTAAGAGGCTCGCCTCGTTATTGTGAGCGTATTCGTTCACTAACCAGTTATCTTCTAGTGGCAACTCTCCTATCTCGTGATCTTCCAGCCAGCTCAGTCGGTGTAAGTACTTTCCGGTCTGGTCTTGGATGAACTTAGGAGTCAGTATTTGGTTCTTTGGGTGAGCGTTATTAAAGATCATTACGCTGGTCCAATTTTTTCGTGGATAGTCCTCATTCTTATTACCAAAGTACTTAGTCTTAAACTTGGTCTTGTAGTGATGTTTCGCGACGCTTACTGCCGTATTCGGGTCTATATCTTTGGGTATCAGTTCATATGGGTCTGTTTTAAAAATCATGTCCCCATCGAAAAATAGCGAGGTACCTCTGAAGTTGCTTAGATACGGTACCAGGAATCGGCTGTAGATAAACGGATTGCTCCCATCATGATGAGACTCGCGATAAATCTTTGTTAGGGACTTCAGGCACAGCGGAATAATGTTGACGGGCGCCGAGCACTGCTCAATTATGCTCTGGCAGAAGACGTGATAAGCCAACGCTTCTCGGTCGTCAAACCCTACGAAGATTTTCAAAAATTGGTCCATGAATATGAAGTCATTAACTTTTGAAGCTATTACCACCTTTAGTCTAGCCCGTCAGCCTTTCGGAGTCGATATGATTCGGTCTTTTATCGAGCACTGGCCCGCTGAAATTGCGTTGAACGCAATTGTTGAAGGTAGCTCATCAATAACCGTAACAAAGCATAAAAGTAGGCTAAAGGTTGCAGAGTTCAGCGAGTGTTGTTCATTTCATGCGACCTTTAAAGAGCATTTTAAAAAGGTTCAAGGATGGCGATTCAAGGGACAAGAAAGTGTTCCATTTCTGTTTGACGCGGTTCGGTTTGCTCATAAGGTGTTTGCGATTGATCACGTAATTAGGTCTTCGTCAGCAGATGTACTCATCTGGCTAGATGCAGACGTTGTGACACATGCCGGCATACCCCTAGATTTACTGAGTACCGACCTGGACCCTGAGTCTGGATGGAGTTTTCTGGGTAGATCCCACTTAAGTGCCGTCTCAGGAGGCTTAGACTACCCAGAGTGCGGATTTATGATGTTTTATCCGAAGGCGCGAGGATTCCAGCGTTTTTGGCAATTGATGCGATATTTTTATTTTGAGTTTGGGCTATATGGTCTTTTTGAGTGGCACGATAGTTTTGTGTTTCAGCAAGCCTTTGCGTTAACGAGAACGGACTTTCCTGAATTTGGTTTTGATATATCTGGATTAGGTTTAGTGGATGTCGGAGATCCGTCTCACGTTTTTATAGCGAGTAAGCTAGGCGAATTTATGGACCATAAAAAGGGGGCGCGCAAGGACTCTAAGTTCTCAAAAGAGTTCATTCGCAGGCAGGAGTTATTGCCGGATTGAAACTATGGGTTGAGGGTAGTGTAACCTCGCGCTGTTTGGATCTCAGGTTTTCCCGAACTGCCGTGGGTGCTGCCGGCTGATAACTCCATACGACTAAGTCCATCATTACCAAACGACAGCGTCCGATCGTTTGGTTTCGTTTCCTCGCTTAATGATAGCCTAAAGGACTGGTCTGACATTTTTTTCTCAAAAAAAATTCCGTCTATCCTTTCCATTGCGATAGCCCTAAGTTGTTCTTCAGAGCATGGGGGCATGTTCACTTGATTCTGTTTAGGAAATAACTCTCTGAACAGCGATGGTGTTTGGTAGCCAGGATCGCACCCGAACGGAAATCCCTCTGCGATAGCCGCGATCGAGTGCACGCACAAACAAACTGCACCAATTGTTACTAGTGTTTTTGACGTCATTGGCATCTAGAGTCCTCTCAAGCGATCTGTTACAACGATATTCCCATAGGAATTTACAACCTAAGCACGATCTGACTAAGCCAAAGTATCTCGTGCAAATTGGAGAGTTTCAATTCATGTTCGATTTCTCCTTGTTTGGTTAAAACATGGTCCGAGGGAACTACGATAGTTTGCTGATTGTTTCAAACGATGAACTGCCTAAAGTTGTTTATTACCAAGCGGGCGACCGCTACTTTTTTTAAGTTTATTAAGTATGCGTGAAACTTCCTCGGCACTAATATAACGCTCTCGTGTTTGAGGCGACATTTCTAAATTCGAAAAGTAAAAGCGCTTGGAATAATGCGCGCTTCTAATTCCCAATTTTTGGAAAGCAACCTCGAGTATACGGGGATCATTTGTCAGAGCTAGGTAATCGACTATTGATACTCGGCCTGGCTCCTTGATCTCCATATTCGCCTAGAAGTTATAATAAGAATCGTAGTCTTCGTTCAACTTCAGAATGACTGGTTTGATATCTTCTTCAGGCGTAATCCATCCTTTTCGACGGCAATAATTATACATGGGGGCAAGAGCTTGAACCTTTTATTTTTGAATCACCAGACGCCCGGTGTGGGGCGGATAGGCCGCAATGGCGTTTAGATCATCTGTCGAAGAAGCGCTGTGCCCGTGGGCAACATCTTCAACCAATATTTTCGAAATATTGGTTTTATCCGAGTGCCATCGGTAGCGTTTATGTGTCGGGTTGCCGGGCTTCGGATCAGTGAAATTGATTGGGCGAGCCCCTACAGCTACGCAGTAAGCCCGTAAAAAATTTGTGCCGTTTCGGTCTAGACCGTGATGGGCTATGCGACCTTTCCTCCAAAATACATCAGAAATCGCATAAATACGTTTTTCTGCGGATTTTCGTAGTTTTGATCGTTCGTACATTGCAAAATGGTATACTTAATGCCCTATGTAGACAACGCAGTCGTAGCGCGTATATTCGATTAGGTTCAATTATGCATCCGTCGCATTGCTCTATTGTGTTAGCAGTTGTGTTGGTCGGCGTAACACGGGACCACCAGAGAAAACAGCTACCTAGCAGCTGATGGGTTGATGGTTTCGTAAGTGCTCTTGGGAGACACAAGAAAATGGCTTATCGACAGTATCTTATCGCCGCGAATGGTGTTGTTTTGCTTCCAATGATTTTAGTTTCTATCACAGCATTGCGTGCTAAATTTGCTAACTCCTTACCTTCTGGCTTATTGGTCTATTACGAAAATTTAGACATTTATATGATGTCGCTTCTGAACATCATTTTGGTGTTTTTATTGGTTTTAAAATCTGAGCAAAGGCGAACCATAGGATGTCTTGTTGTGATTCAATTGATTTTCTCATTGTTTCTTGCCATAGATAATTTGGTTTTTATGGTNATGCATCCATTNCGAGCCCCTAGCNCTGCACCCATCTTTTCACTAGTTTGGCTGTTGATAGCTTATTTAGACATGAGATTTTTAATCTTGAATTTTTTCACAAAAGATAACCNTGTTTGATGACCTCAATCACGAGCCATTTCTAGCTCGACGCCTGTCTGGTTGACCGATAGCCCAGCCGTCTGAGGAGTAAGGAGAGTATGAATCACTGTCCCAAATTTTGGTCCGAATACGGACCGAACTTTTTTAGGCAGAACGATAAAATTCGAACTGTTGTGCTCTATCAGGCAAAAAATCTTGGAGATTTGTTACTTCTGACGCCAGTCATTCAAGTTCTGAAATCCGAGACAGCGGCAGAGATAGTTGTTTGTACCAAAGTTGAGTATGCAGATTTAATTCGGGATGAGTTGGGTCGGGTTCATTTAGTTGAGCGAAAACGCGGATTTCTCGGAGCAATACTACAGGCATTCAAGTTGAGAAAGCGTGATCCATCTATTTTTATCGATCTTCACGGCTCTTTCGATTCTTCGTTAACATCCTTGGTCCTAAGAGCGCCCCTATCCATTAGGATGGCGGGATTAAAAAATCGTTTGACGGATTATTTTCACGTAAAGGTGCCAATGCGATCTGAGACGAAGCGTCATCGCATAGATCAACATCTCGATGTTCTGAGGGCTATAGGGCTTGACGTTGATCTCAAATTTCGAAAGATACAAGTCGAATGCTTGCTGGGTAATAAAAGCGTTTTTGAGAATATCTGCGGTCGATTGTTGCTCCCAGATCGATATGTAGTGATCCATCCTGGGAGTAAGTGGTTATTCAAAACACCTTCACCGTCATTTTGGATTTCATTTATCGATAATCTCATTCTTCTAGGACTTAAGCCAATTCTAACTGGAAATGGTAACGGACTTGAGGGGGAGCTGTTGGCTTATTTACAAAAAGAAACTGGAGTTTTGAGCCTAGGTGGAAAAACTTCGTTGTCTGATTTAGTACATGTTATCAATAAGTCAATTGGATACGTCGGTGTTGACACTTTTGCCTCACATGTTGCAAGCGCTTGCGGCATCCCTGGAATTGTATTTTTTGGACCATCTGATGAGTCATCTTGGGGTCCTTTAAATAAAGAATTAATTGTCGTGGCAAATAACGAATTTAAGTGCAGGCCTTGTAATCTAGATGGGTGCGCAGGAAGCAAGCGAAGCGATTGTTTGAACTCTCTTGATCCTGTTTATCTTGCAAATTATGCGAATCGAGTTCTTTGTGAAACTGTTTGAGGGTTGTAGTGAATAAATTATGTAAAAGTGTTGCTAAACGTTTATTTCGCAAACGTGATTTGGATTCTGCTAAAAAGGATCTGAGGCGGATTGCGAAGCATTGCACGGATTCGTTTACCGCTTACGGTGCCTCAATGCTTGGAGGGGATCAGGATATTTTGAAAGCCTCGATTTAAAGCAAAGTTCTCCAGAGTTTCTGGAGCTGCTGGACACTCTAGAAAAATCTAACGTATCTTCTGTGATCGAAATTGGGTCGCATAAAGGCGGCAGTTTATTTGTTTGGGCTCAACTTATTAAATCGGAATCAGCCGCGTTCCTTTGTAGTATTGATCTTCCTGGCGGTGATTTTGGCGGAGGTTTAAAAGGGGGGAACGATGCTTTGTTCGAAGCGTTTTGCGCGGACGGTCAAGATTTTCTTGTATTGAGGGGGACTCTCACAGTCCTGAAGTTCTTAGGCAGTTAGACGAGTATCTGGGAACTGAGAAGAAAGTGGATTTTTTGTTTATTGATGGAGATCATACTTACCAAGGGGTTAAGCGAGATTTCCTGATGTATAAGCGTTTTGTCAACACCGGCGGCTTTGTTGCATTTCATGACATCATCCAAAGAGATGATTACCCTGGCATAGAAGTTTGGAAATTTTGGGATGAGTTAAAACTAGATCCCTCAAACGAGATACAAGAATTTGTTAATACAAACCCAAGACATAGAACCATTGGTATTGGTCTTTTACGAGTTTAAATTATCTGTTGCCAATTTTTATAGCGTAATGCGAAAAATCTTTAGATGAAAAAGATAGGTGTGATCCGTGCAAGCTATCGTTTTGATGGCGGAGGTGAGATACAGACACTTAACCTCTTGAACGCGTTAGGTGATTTAGGTCTAAAGCCATCTATTTTTTGCAAGAACTGGAGTGCTGGAGAGAGTTTAAGGCAAGCGTATGAAATCAGGCAGTTTGCAAATAGTAGCGAACTAGATCTGTCTGAAGAGTTTTTTGAGTGGGCTTTACAAGCGGCTCGTAAAGAATGCACATGGGTTCATGGGCATGACTGGATTCCTGGTGTCGATAGCATTCGTCTAGGAGATGGGCTTCACACTAAGTTTCTCAACTCAATGAGTGCCAGATCTATATTTGGGCGGTGGAAAAATATGCTACCCAAAAATGCTCGCAAAATTGCGTTAGAAAAGTCTACGTTTGCTTCCTCCGCGTTATCAAGGGTTATGACTAATTCTTCTATGTGTATGGAGGAGTTTGAAGAAGCCTATCCCGAAGTGGCTTCTAGGGTGCATAAACAGGTTGTTCACAACCCTCTTTCAGAGGAGTTGTTGAATTTCTTCCTCTCTACTAAGAAACCTAGCGCTCATAGAGTAATCCTGGGGTTTGTTGGTAGTGGATGGAAACGTAAAGGGCTGGACATACTCCTCCGATCTTTTGCGCGCTTAAAGTCGGGAGCGTTTGAATTGCGAATTGTCGGTCAGGATAGGCACGCGGATAGTTATAAACGATTTGCTGTGAGATTGGGTTGTGATGAAAACATCCATTGGCTTGGTCCGCAAAATCGTGTCTTTGAAACTTTGAGTGAAGTGGACGTGTTGATACATCCTGCGCGTTATGAACCGTACGGTAATGTTGTCACTGAAGCTTTAAGTCAGGGCTGCTTTGTGATTTGTTCGGACCGCGTCGGTACCAAAGAGTTCATTTCCAGTGAAAATGGAAGGGTAGTGTCCTTAGGTGTATTTGAGCTTCAAGAGGCGATTGAAAACTTGCCAAGCCATTGGTCAAAAGATGATTGTAGGTCGTCTGTTTCTCATCTGACTTATGATCGCTATAAACACGACCTGGGGATGTTCTTTGGCTAACCGATTAAGGATCCTTCATACCGAATCGAGCGTAGGTTGGGGTGG
>PAFS01000068.1 GCA_002705325.1 Gammaproteobacteria bacterium
GGTCGGAGAGTTCAATGTTCTGTTTGATGGATTATCCAATTATTGATCTCGGTGGTCGCACGCTTGGTTTGGTCGGCTATGGCGAATTGGGTCAAGCCGTTGGCAAACTCGCCGAGGCCTTTGGTATGCGCGTACTTGTGATGGGCCGCGACGGCGTCGACTATAATGCTGGGGGCCAGCGGGTCGATTTTGATACGCTCCTCGAGCAATCAGATTTCGTCAGTCTGCATGGTTTATTGAACGCACAAACTCAAAAAATGATGAATCGCGACGCGTTTCGGAAAATGAAATCGGGTTCATTTTTTATTAATACGGCGCGTGGTGGTTTGGTTGATGAAGAGGCGCTTTGCGATGCGCTTGAGTCAGGGCACTTGGCGGGTGCCGGTCTTGATGTTGTGACCACAGAGCCGCCAGTGAGGGATTCTCGTGTTCTTAACTGCCAGCATCCGAATCTAGTTATCACGCCACATTCCGCATGGGCTAGTCGTGAGTCACGGCAACGGATTGTCGATATCATGCAGGCGAACCTTGAGGCCTTTATCGAGGGCGCTCCGATTAATCGAGTTATTTAAGTATATTGAGCAGTTGCTTAAGGTTTGTGATGGTGTGATCCGCAGGAACATCGTCTTCTGGGACTTGAGCGCGGGTGTTGAACCAGACGGTTCGTATGCCTAACCGGTTCGCACCCATCACATCGTGTTCAATATCGTCGCCGATATGCAGACACTCATTTGGCTGAATCGCGAGCCGCTTGAGCGCTTCTTCGAACATCACCGGGTCCGGTTTTGGCTTTGGGAAGTGCTGAGACTGCAATGAGAACTGAAAATATTGCCCCAAGGGCATTGCCATCAGATCCGCGTTGCCATTGGTAATCGCAGCGAGTGGATATGTTTTTGCCAATATCTCAAGTGTTTCGACTGTGTCTGGATACGGTTCGACCTTCTGTCGTTCCTCATAGAATATGCGAAACCCCTCAATTGCCAACTCTTCAGCAATCGATCGTGTCGCGCCTTTATTTTCAAACCAACGAATCAACGTTTCTCGGCGAACCACCGTCAGGTTATGTGCAATCGTAGGCTGTTCCTCAACAATTTGTTTTCTGACTGCACGAAACGTATCGAGACTAAATCCAGCCATCCAGGCGGGTGGCGACAGACGACGCAAGTGAGCTGCCATTGCATCCTCTGCTTTTAAAATTGATAAATCGGTTTCCCAAAGGGTGTTATCGAGATCAAAGGTCAGTGCGCGAATTGACTTCATGATTTTGTCTTTGCCCTCGGATGCGCTCTGTCGTAGACCTCTGCGAGATGCTGAAAATCGAGGTGAGTGTAGATCTGTGTTGTGGAAAGGCTTTGATGCCCCAGAAACTCCTGGATTGCACGAAGATCGCCTGAGGACTCGAGAAGATGTGTCGCAGCTGAATGTCTTAGGGCATGGGGATGCACATGTTGGTCAAGTCCAGCTGCTTGCGCTCGAAGGTTGAGACGCCGCTGAACAGTTCGTGGCGATACGCCGACCCCTTTTTTTGTTATAAACGCCTGATCAGTGTGACCATGATCCCACTCGGATCGTTGTTTTAGCCACTGTGATAGCGCCTCTCTCGCCTTAAAGCCCACCGGGACAATCCGCTCCTTATTTCCTTTGCCGGAGACTCTGATTTCTTCTGGGTTTCCGTGCATATCCTTGACGGTCAGACCTAAAACTTCCGCAAGTCGAAGCCCGGATGAATAAAGTAATTCATAAATTGCTTGGTCTCGAATGGCTTCGATATCGTTTGGATTAATCGGGAAGTCCAGTAGGCGTTGCATCGCGTCTGGGCTCAACGCATTGGGTAGATGTTTTCCTGTTTTTGGGGGTCTGACATCGACTGCAGGATTGACTTTGATCAACCGTTGATTGATCGCTTCTTGAAAGACTCCGCGCAGCGCAGATAGTTTGCGACCGATTGAGCGTCCAGCTATACGTCGTGCGCTCAATGATCGGACCCAGCGAATGACAGACAGTGTATCAAGTGACTGGATCTCGGCGTCTTCTCCAAAAAAACCAATTGCCTGCTGAAGATCGCGTGCATAGGCCTCGATTGTTCTACTGCTCCGTCGTTGCGTCTGACGCATGTCATCAAGATATCGCGTGACGAATGCGTGAAAGGTCATGAACTATTTCGCCTTATCGAGAAGCCGAGGAAGGATCAGCGCAAGTGCTTCGCCGATATGATCGAGGAAGAGCGTGTCCTGATTGGATTGAAAATGGGTGGGATCTGGATGGCCGAGAGCGAGTAAACCGTAGGTGTGACCTCGGACCAGTGCAAGTGTCGCAGAACTTTCGATCGTATCAGCATCCTCGCCAAATAATGCTGTTCGACGATCTCTTGTTAGGCGTCCGATCGACGGTGCTTTATCAGACACGGTTTGTGCAAGTTTGCCGCCTTCTTCGAGTGATTCTGCTTCGACAGCCTGAATCAAAGACAGCCCATCAACGATGTTGAATTGATCCGATAAAAAAAGCCGTACCACTGGGATATCGAATCCGTTGGCAAGCTTTTCATCAAGCACGATTGCCAGATCAGCCAGATCTCGCGCATCGAGTAGCGATAAAACAAGCGACCGAGTTTTTTCAAATAACACACTATTAATTCGCGCGGTCTCGATCATATGATCATTTTCTTTTTCGAGCTGGCGGATATGATCGCGTAATCTCCGTATTTGAAATTCAACCAACGAGATCGCATCGCCGGAGTCTGTGGGAAGTTTGAGTTCTCGAACGAGCTCCGGGCGCTGTTCAAAGAAATCTAAATGATCCTGAAGGTATTCAGCGATCTGATCAGCTGTGATCGTCACAGGCGAAACTCTCCTTCAAAAACAGACTCTGCAGGACCGGTCATCATCAAATCGTACCCCTCTCCCTGCCATTCAATCTGCAGGTTTCCGCCTCGAGTTGCAACAATCACGTCGTGATCGAGTTGTCCAAGTAAGCGGCCATAAGTCATCGCAGCACAGGCACCTGTTCCGCAGGCCAGTGTCTCGCCGACGCCTCGCTCAAAAACGCGCAGTCGGATTTCCTTGGGAGATATGATTTCCATGAATCCAACATTCACTGAATCTGGAAATTGCGGCGAATCTTGAATCGCTTGACCAATATCGGCCACGGCAGCCGCATCGACAGAATCGACCACAGTCACGGCGTGAGGATTGCCAATGCTAATTAGACCAAAGGAGTGCGATCCATTGGATGTTTCAAACACGACTGTGTGTCTCTGATCGGGTTCTGGAGGCCCTTGGTAAGGGAGTGTTTTTGGATCGAGTGCTGGTTGCCCCATGTTGACGCGGACAAGGCCTGTCTCTGTGAGTGTCAACTCGATTAAGCCGCGCGAGGTATTCACGGTGATGACAGGTTTGGTTGTCAATTCTCNATCCGTGACGAATTTAGCGAAACAGCGCGCACCATTACCNCAATGCTCCACTTCGCNGCCGTCTGAATTAAAGATACGATAGTCAAAATCCGCGTCAGGCCTCGATGGTGGCTCGATCAATAACAGTTGATCAAAGCCGATGCCTGTATTGCGATCAGCCAACTTTTGGATCTGGCTCGATCTTAAGCTGACATGCTGACTGACTGCATCAATGACGACGAAGTCATTACTCAGACCGTGCATTTTTGTGAAGTGAACGCGCATTAGTCATCCACCGTATGTTCAAGCGCCCAGAGACTATCAATCGTCTCTCGCTCACGAATGAGATGAACTTGGTCTTGATCGACCAAAATCTCTGGTGCCCTTCCGCGAGTGTTGTAATTAGATCCCATGACAAAGCCATATGCGCCGGCAGACCGGACAGCGAGTAAATCACCCTCTTGGATNCTCAGCGTGCGTGCTTTGCCGAGAAAGTCTCCTGATTCACACACAGGCCCAACGATGTCAAAACTGGCCTCAATTTGTCCCGGTTTTTCAGTGGTATCAACCGGAACNATATTTTGCCAAGCACCGTAAAGACTTGGCCTGATNAGGTCGTTCATCGCGCCATCAACAATCGCAAAGTGCTGGTCCTNGTTTGTTTTTGTCAAAATCGTTTTGGTGACGAATATTCCTGCGTTGGCTGCAATCGAACGTCCAGGCTCAAGGACCAAGGTGAGATCATGCCCAGCGAGTCGCTCTTTGACCAACGCCAAATATTCAGATGGGTGCGGTGGTGTTTCTTGGTCGTAAGTTACGCCGAGCCCGCCACCGAGATCGATGTGTTTTAAATGAATTCCGATATCGGCGAGTTGGTCAATGAGGCTCAATAATTTATCCAGTGATTCAATGAGCGGTGAAACGTCGGTGAGCTGGCTACCAATGTGACAATCGATTCCAACAGGACTCAATCCAGGTAATTCACTGGAGCGTCGATACGCTGCGATCGCATCCTCGTGAGCGATACCGAATTTATTTGCCTTCAATCCTGTTGAAATATAGGGGTGAGTCTTTGGGTCGACGTCAGGGTTGATGCGTAGTGATACAGGTGCCACTTTTCCCATCTCAAGTGCGATCGCGTTCAGATNTTCGAGCTCCGCAGNTGACTCGACGTTAAAGCAGTGGATTCCAACTTCAAGGGCGCGTCGCAGCTCAAAGNCTTGCTTTCCAACACCTGAGAACACCACTTTGGCGGGATCGCCGCCGGCCTTGATAACACGTTCGAGCTCTCCGATGGAGACGATGTCGAAACCTGCCCCCTCTTTTGCCAATGTTTGAAGCACAGCAAGGTTGGAATTCGCTTTCATGCCATAACAAATTANGTGTGAAATATCAGACAATGAATCGGCATAGGCATGGAGGTGTCTGATCAGCGTTGCCTTGGAATAAATGAAACACGGTGTTCCAAATTGAGAGGCAATGTTGGAAACAGAGACATCTTCGGCAAATAAAGCGCCGTCACGGTACTGNAAATGGTCCATGACTAGCGGCCGTCAACTGTTTTATCAGGTTGATCGGGCAGAAATAGNGGCCCAGTTTGCCCGCAAGCTCCAACGAATAGGCTTGCACTGATAATGAGAGTGGTCAGTAATTTTTTCATTGGTGGAGTATACCCGGATTTGCCCTGAAACCGGCTACACTGTTTTGAAACTTAGGGTGGAAAATGTACGCAAATATTCTAACTATTGCTGGTTCAGACTCAGGTGGTGGAGCCGGGATTCAGGCAGACCTGAAAGCCATTTCGGCAACAGGCGCATATGGTCTTAGCGTGATTACAGCGCTCACGGCTCAGAACACNGTTGGTGTTGACGCGATCTACCCAGTTACNATNGATTTTTTGAAGCAGCAAATGCGAACGGTTGCGCACGATATTCAGATCGATGCGGTGAAAGTGGGCATGCTTGGAACTTCCGAGGTGACCGAGGCGGTTGCTGAATTTCTAGAAACCCTGTCATGCCCTGTGGTTGTTGATNCNGTGATGGTCGCGAANAGTGGNNATCGGTTATTGCNTGCAGATGCGATTTCGGCCTTACGTGGTGTTCTGATTCCAAAAGCAACTGTAATCACTCCGAATTTGCCTGAAGCTGCTGATCTTCTCGACACGTCTGAGGCAATAAATCGTGATTTGATGCAGCATCAAGCGCAGATGCTCCTTGCACTGGGATCAGAGGCCGTGCTGTTAAAAGGAGGGCATCTGTTAACGGATGAGTCCCCCGATTTGTTGATCTCTGAAGGTCAAGCTCAGTGGTTTGATACTGCGAGAGTTGAAACAACGAACACGCATGGAACTGGTTGTACCCTGTCGAGCGCCCTAGCATCGTATTTGGGNCANGGGCATCCGGTTGATGTTGCCGTCGCCAAAGCGAAGGATTACATCAGCGGCGCGATCGCCGCCGCTGATCAATTGAATGTGGGTGGAGGACATGGACCTGTGAACCATTTTTGGGCGCTCTGGGGGAATAATGGCTGAATGGCCGAAGCCGCAATTTGGAGCGAATGATTGGAACCTTCAAGCGACCAGTCGACAAGCTGATGGCTTTTTTCAACTAGACCAACTGACGCTCACGCATCGCGGGTACCAAGCTGAGTNGATTGGACCNATGCATCGAGAGCTATTCATTNGAACACCCGCCGTTGTTGTGATTTTGTGTGATCTNGCGCNCAAAGAGCTTGTGATGGTGGAGCAGTTNCGGATTGGCGCTGCCATGTCAGATTGGGACGACAGTCCTTGGATGCTTGAATGGGTGGCGGGAATTTGTGATGACAACGAGTCTCCGTTACAAACTTGTCATCNGGAAGTGCTTGAGGAGACNGGGCTCACGCTTCTCGAAGATCCCGAACTCTTGTTTACTTATTATCCGAGTCCTGGCGGCTCTAATGAGTTGATTCATTTATTTTTTGCATCTTGCGATGTCTCNGGAATCTCTCGTTATAGAGGTCAAGCTGGAGAGTACGAGGATCTCAANGTNCATGNGATTTCCATTGCGTCAGCCCTAGAAGCNTTGCAGACTGGAAAGGTAAACAACGGAGCCGCAATCATCGGGTTACAGTGGCTCAAAATGAACTATTTGCATTTACTGGAAGGAGAGTGACTTGCCTCAGAAGGCTCGCCACGTGCCGAATTTAAGAAAGCATCATGCAAGCTGTGGATTGAATTACAGTTTGTTGTTGCGCCTTGCGCGTCGCTTTGGTCCCGACGATAACCTCCAGTTTGTATTACCTTTCGGTGGCCAAGACTGTCTTGTGAGGATGCGTTTTACCGATCTTGGTCCCTACACGGGATTGTGTGAAAGTCAGTGCAGTGTGTTGCGTGGAGGATGTACCTGGGTTCCTTTGCCCGCATTCACAGTCCGGCTTTATCACGATATGCAGTTGGCTGAAGTGACAGACGAGAGCTCGTCGGACTTTATTCAAGGNGCATACCCCTATCCAAATCCATCCATGGTNCAACCGAACGAGCGAGAGCAATTGGATCAGTTTTTAAGCGAATGGCTCTCATATTGTTTACATCATGGCCTCGCCGATCTATCAGCATACGGAATCAACACGAATGAGTTATCAGGCACAGGATATTGAGGTCCTTTCAGGACTAGATCCCGTTAAACGCCGCCCAGGCATGTACACAGACACAACCCGTCCNAATCATATGGCACAAGAGGTCATCGATAACTCGGTAGATGAAGCACTTGCTGGTCATGCAAATTGTATTGATGTTGTGCTCTCGTCTGATGGGTCTGTCTCTGTGACTGATAACGGGCGAGGNATGCCTGTCGACCTACACCCTGAAGAAGGCATTCCAGGCGTTGAGCTGATTCTTACAAAGCTTCATGCCGGAGGTAAGTTCTCCAATAAGAATTACCAATTCTCAGGTGGTTTGCATGGTGTAGGTGTCAGCGTGGTGAATGCACTATCGACGGCAGTGGATGTTGAAGTTCGTCGCGACGGAAAGCGATATGACATCGGATTTGCAAACGGTGACAAGGTTCGTGACTTGAGTGAAATCGGTTCATGTTTGAAGAAAGACGTGGGTACGACTGTACGTTTCAAACCCGACCCACAATATTTCGATTCGGNGAATATTTCTGTGGTGCGTTTGCGCCATTTGTTACGCGCAAAAGCCGTTTTGTGTTCAGGTCTGACAATTTGTCTGAATGACGAAAAAACTGGCGAGTCGGAAAGTTGGTGCTTCGAGAATGGCCTGACTGATTATCTGCAGTCGGAGGTCGGTGAGTCTTTTGCGGTGCCAGAGANNCCCTACACAGGTGCATTTTCTGCNGAGCATGAAGCGGTGGAATGGGCATTGACTTGGTTGCCAGAGGGCGGTGANTTAGTCACAGAGTCATACGTCAATCTGATTCCGACTGCTCAAGGTGGCACGCACGTGAACGGCTTGAGAACAGGTTTGATGGACGCGCTACGCGAGTTCTGTGAGTTCCGAAATCTGATTCCACGTGGGCTGAAACTCTCCCCCGACGATTTATGGGAACGATGTGCTTATGTGCTGAGCGTNAAACTTGAGGATCCGCAATTTTCCGGGCAGACCAAAGAGCGATTAAGTTCGCGCGAGTGTGCAGTGTTTGTCAGTGGTGTTGTTCGGGATGCCTTCAGTTTGTATCTGAATTCCAATACCGCGATTGGTGACCAATTGGCAGAGATCGCCATCGNAGCAGCGCAGCGTCGCCTGAAATCTCGGAAACAGGTCGCGCGTAAAAAAGTTACTCAAGGACCAGCGCTACCAGGCAAGCTTGCAGACTGTGCCGGTGGTGATGCACTTGCTGGTGAGCTGTTCCTAGTGGAGGGTGATTCTGCTGGCGGTTCGGCGAAGCAAGCACGTGATCGTGAATTCCAAGCAGTGATGCCGCTTCGTGGCAAGATCTTGAATACCTGGGAAGTCGAGTCAGATGAGATNTTGGCTTCGCAGGAAGTCCATGACATCGCGGTCGCGCTTGGTGTCGACCCGAGCTCTTCAGATCTCACTGGTCTTCGATACGGTAANATATGTATTTTGGCTGATGCCGATAGTGATGGACTGCATATTGCNACGCTTTTATGTGCGCTGTTTGTGAAGCATTTTAGGCCGCTTGTTGAGCAGGGNCATGTCTTTGTTGCGATGCCNCCGCTCTACCGGATTGATGTNGGTAAAGANGTGTTCTACGCGCTCGACGACGCTGAGAAGCAAGGTGTTTTGGATCGCCTGAGTGCAGAAAAGCGGAATGGAAAAATGAGTGTGACNCGCTTCAAGGGGTTGGGCGAGATGAATCCAGGCCAGTTGCGCGTNACAACCATGGATCCTGATACAAGACGACTGGTGCAGTTGGTCCTTGACGACTCGGACGCATCAGCCGGGACNGANGAAGTGATGGATCGGTTGCTGGGTAAGAAGCGAGCATCAGATCGGAAGCAATGGCTGGAAGCNAGTGGTCATATGGCAGATATTGCTTAATCTCCTTGAAATTTCGGTTAATTTCTCTATGATGCCGCGTCCCTAAACCGATTTGAGGATTTGNTATTGATCAACGTCTTTCCGCGTGAATCTGCATCGANTTGGCTCGGTTTGATTGAGACAACACCCTCGTTGGTATTTGACCCCGANATCTGTCGTCGGCAGTGGCATGAATTGTCNAGNGCTCTTCCGGGGGTNACCTTATATTATGCAGTGAAATCGAATCCTTACCCGNGCTTGTTACAAACCGTGGCTAATGAGGGTGGGTGTTTCGACGTAGCGAGTGCAGCTGAGATCAGGATGCTCGAGCACGAGGGGATTCACGCATCGCGAATGATTCATACCCATCCGATCAAAACAGACACCGAGATCGAAAAAGCGGTTGCTGCCGGTGTCACCACCTTTGTTGTGGATAATGTGGATGAGTTATGGAAATTGATCCCCTATCGGCACTCGATTCGGGTGATGTTGCGATTGTCATTTATTGCCCCTGATGCTCCGATTGATTTGAGTCGCAAGTTTGGAGCACCGCAGCAGGATGCGTTGAGTATTTTGGATGTNGCCAACGATTCTGGAATTCGGGTTGATGGCCTGTGCTTTCATGTGGGGTCACAGGCTGCGACGGCAAATACGCATGCANATGCGCTTGGTGTGTGTTTGGATTTGTGTGCGCAGATTANAGATGAGGGCCTNCCTGAAATTCTTCGAATTGACATCGGCGGCGGTTTCCCAGCGCANTACATCGGTGAGTCAGTCAATCTCGATGCATTTTGTCATCCGATTCGTGAGGTTCTCAAGCGAGTCCCTGAGCATCTTGAAATCCTAGCGGAGCCTGGTCGAGTAATCTCCGCACCATCGATGGCNTTGGTTTGCAAGGTCGTTGGCCGTGCGAAGCGTCGTGACGGTTGGTGGTTCTACCTCGATGATGGNGTCTATGGAGCACAGTCTGGTCGGTTGTTCGACGGAATGCAGTATCGCATGTCAGTCTTTACCTCGAGTGATGAGTTNTCTCCTTGCGTGTTTGCAGGACCGACCTGTGATTCGATTGATGAGCTTGGTCGCTACCCTGAATTTCCGATACTGAATATGAACGATGTGATTGTTTTTCATGAGATGGGAGCATATACCTTGGCGAGTGCAACGCAGTTTAATGGAATCGCGCTGCCTGCGGTGGTGACACGAGCGCTTCCGGAACTACGGCAANGATACGGACACTTGGTATGAAGCTGATTGCATTGATTGATGGAGGCGGCACCAAGACTCGGGTTCGGTTTATCAATCAAGCAGATCAGACAGNCATATCAGAGGTTGTGACCGGCCCNTCAAATNTCGGTCTNGGGGCTGATGTTTGCTGGGAGCAGATCATGCAGGCAATCACTCTGGCTGGCGTACCGATGCCGGTGAGATGTGTTGCTGGTCTGGCTGGATCAGAGTACGCCAAACAGCGATCAGCATTTTTATCCAATTCTCCCTGTGAAANATTGTTGGTTTCAGATCGCGACTCTGGGTTATTTGGTGCGCATTGTGGAATGCCTGGCGGCTGTTTGANCGTCGGGACGGGTGTTGCCTTTGCGTGGTTGGACGAATCCCGGCAGTTTTTTAGACGGGGCGGCTTTGGTTTTATGCTGGCCGATCAGGGTGGCGGCGCTTGGATTGGGTTGCGCTTTCTNCAGGAACTGGTNCGNCTTGNTGATCGAGGCTTGATNGATCAATCNCATCAGGTNTTGATTGATCGANTGGNTATNGGNCAATCTGTGANTCAGTGGATNGAATTTGCGAACNCCGCTCAGCCCNGACAATTTGCCTCATTGGCCAAAGCGATCGTGGAAGCTGAGGGTCAANTCTCTTTGNGCGCCGATATTGTTTCAGAGGGACTGATGGCGTTGATTGATTTGATCGAAGATTTTCCAAAACATCTTCCCATTGCCCTCGTTGGCGGTTTATCTCCTGTTTATTCGCCCCGAATCCAATCGTTGGGTTATCACGTAGTCGAGTCGCAGGGCGATGCACTTGATGGTCTTGCCTATATCGATCAACATCGACCGCAGTTGACGATTGATTATTGGGAGTCGTATGCCTGAGTTATCTGGTCATCTTGTCACTCCGGGTGGAGTGCTCAGAGGATCGATTGAATTTAGTTCGACCATTCAATCCATATCCGAGTCGGCACAGGTGGATGATCGAATTGTTCTACCAGGAATTATTGACTGCCATATTCATGGCGGAGGTGGCGGAGACGTCATGGACGGAATGGCCGGTATCCGCCAGCTTGCTCGTACGCATGCCCGATACGGTCTGACTGCATTTTTGGCGACGACTGTGACAGCCGATGATGCATCNATTGATCAAGTCATCGAGGCGACAAAAGTGGTGATGGACAACCGCGATCATTTTGAAGCGCGTTGCCTTGGTGTTCATCTCGAGGGACCGTATTTGAGTGAAGGAAAGCTTGGTGCGCAACCCGCACTGACACGTCATGTTGACCCATCGAAGGTTCGATCTTGGTTCGAGTCCGGCGTTGTTCGTGTTATGACCTATGCGCCAGAACAAGACCCAGATGGCGTTCTTCCTGTGCTTGCCGACGAATTTGCCGTGAGATTGCAGATTGGGCATTCGGGATGTNACTATCATCGTGCTCGCGAGTTGTTTGAACGAGGGGCTGGGGTAACACACCTNTTTAANGCAATGACNGGCGTTCATCATCGTTGTCCTGGNGTNTCNCAAGCTGCACTGTTAGCGGCTCAGTATTCGGAAATCATTTGTGATGGTGTTCATGTCACAGAACCATGTTTTCAGTTAGCAAGGCAGCAAATCTCACAGTTGTATTCTGTGACTGATTCCACCTCTGCTGCTGGCATGCCTGATGGTGAATATCAGTTGGGAACGCATCAGGTATTCAAAGAAGATGATGTTGTGCGTTTGAGCGATGGAACACTTGCAGGAAGTGCTGCCACGGCGGAAGTCACTGTGAATACCTTGCGTCAATTTGGATTGGAATGGCCAGAAATCGCAGCAATGACAAGTNCACGATCTGCATCCTGGCTCGGCTTGGCNAACCAGGGGGCGATTGCCCGTGGGAANCTGTCTGATTTTGTGACGTTTCGGGGCCNAACCCTCGAATCGGTGTGGATTAATGGGCAGCNGATATATGAGGTTTGATCGTTAAGGGCGACAACAGCGCTTGGTTGATGTTCAATAGCGGTATTGAAACAGAAAGGGTTTAACATGCGATTACTCATTATCCTCTTGGCATCTTTCAGTCTGACAGCCTGTTCGATGATTCCGGAATCGATGATATTCGATATGAAATTTTGGACGTCAGATGAAGACTCCGCGATAGCTGAACCAACGATGGACGCCTCACCTTCAGAGGAAACGGCGGTCGTTTCAGAGCCTGCAACAGCGAATGATGTTGTGCTCGAGCTGAATGCTGATCGACTTGCAAAAGTTGAGGTAGGGCAAACGAAGGATAAGGTGCTGGAGATTCTTGGGCCTGCTGCGAATGTTGATCATGGAACCACCCTGGCGGATCACTATATTAAAGGTGGCGAGGTGTATGACGTGCTGTATTTTCGAGTCCAAGTGGATGGTGTGGAAGAGCTTCGTGCACTGCTATTTAAGGCAAACCAATTAGTTGGAATTGGCTGGTCTGAAGTCGATTGAACATACAAATCTAAATGCGAATGTGTTGCATTTAATTTTGCATTTACGTAATCTCTCCTCAACTGAATAAGAGGAGAGATGAAATGCCTACCCCCCGAATACTGTTAACCCTGATAGCTCTATCTTTTGCTTGTCAAACCCTGGCGGCTGAAGTGAATGTGTATTCTGCGCGTAAAGACGCGTTGATTGTTCCCCTTCTTGACCGCTTCACAGCAAAAACTGGAATCGAAGTGAATCTGATTACTGGTAAAGCGAATACGTTGTTATCTCGGATTCAGGCTGAGGGCGCCGCGACGCCTGCAGATGTGCTANTCACTGTTGATGCCGGAAACTTGCACCGTGCGAAGGAGGCAGGGGTGCTCGCAACAGTNGACAGCACAACGTTGTNCGAAAAAATCCCNGAAAACCTTNGCGATNTTGATAATCAATGGTTTGGATTGACCGTCAGATCCCGCCCCATTTTCTATGCCAAGGATCGCGTTAATCCATCGGAGCTCTCGACCTATGAGGCATTANCGGATTCGCAATGGAAAAACCGTATTTGTATCCGGTCATCAAGTAACATCTACAACCAGTCGTTGGTTGCNTCGATGATTAAAGCCAATGGTGAAGAGACGACTCTCGAGTGGGCTAAAGGTCTGATGTCTAACCTTGCTCGTAAGCCAGTAGGCGGTGATACAGACCAACTTCGCGCAGCCGCGGCCGGTCAATGTGACCTTGCGATTGCCAATACCTACTATTTTGGGCGTTTAATTGATTCAAAGAAGCCTGAAGACCGCCAAGTTGTTGACAAGCTTGGGGTGTTTTGGCCGAACCAAACTGACCGTGGCGCGCATATTAACGTCTCAGGGATGGCTTTGACTCAACACGCAAAGAACCGTGCCGAGGCAGTTCAATTACTCGAATTTATGGTCTCAGACGATGCGCAAGCCTATTATGCTGCCATCAATCACGAATATCCGGTCGTTCCGGGTGTCGAACCGTCACCCACCATCGCTTCATTGGGCGAATTCAAATCGGACGCCTTGAATTTGAGTATCTTGGGGGTCAATAACAANCNGGCTGTTAAATTAATGGATCGCGCCGGTTGGCAATAACTTCAAATCATCAACCAGTCCGTTGGGCATTCAACCGGCCTAACGGATTGCTNTTAACTACGATCATTGCCGCACTCTGTGTGGCATTNCCTATNTTGGTGGTTGTCAGTTTTGTGATCACAGGCGTGTCCGACGCGTGGTCTCATCTGTTTGATACGTTATTAGGTCGATACGCCCTCAACTCTCTATTGTTGTCGACCTTAGTGGCCATTGGGGTCGTCATGCTTGGTGTCCCCGCTGCGTGGATAATTTCATTTTATCGATTCAAAGGGCGGGGAATTTTGTCGTGGTTGTTATTACTTCCAATGGCTTATCCGGCTTACATCCTCGCTTACACCTATACCGGAGTGCTTGATTTCAGTGGCCCAGTCCTCACATTTTTGAGGGATGCTGGTGCACCTTATTGGCTGATNAGCCCGTTGTTGAATATCCGCTCATTACCCGGCGCCGCTTTGATGTTGAGTTTGGTGTTGTACCCNTATGTGTACCTGCTTGCTCGTGCCGCCTTTNTGGAGCAATCCGCGAATCTAATGGAGGCNGCCTACACGCTNGGGCAANGTCGCTGGCGAGTATTNACCCGTATTGTCATCCCGATGGCTCGTCCTGCNATNGCAGCTGGGATCNTGCTNGCAGTCATGGAGACTTTNGCTGATTTCGGAACCGTTCAATTTTTTGGTGTGCAAACGTTTACCACTGGGATTGTCCGAACATATTACGGGTTTGGCGATCCTNCTGGTGCTGCTCAATTGAGTACCTTACTCGTAGGCTGTGTGTTCTTTTTAGTTGTTTTCGAAAAAGCCTCGCGGAGTAAGGTTCGGTATTACTCAGACCGACTTCGGAGGCTGAATCAGACCAGTGTGGTTCTGACCGGCTGGAGACAAACTGTCGCTCAAATCTTATGTATCCTGCCGGTATTTTTTGGGTTCCTATTACCAACAGGAATCCTCAGTTATTGGGCATTGTTTTTCGCCGAACTGCAGTCGATGTGGAGCTTGATTGTCAGTAGTTTCTTTTTGGCGGGCTTTGCATCTATTTTTATTGTGACGGTCGCTCTAATGATCTGTTATGCCAATCGCTTGTATCCNTCTCAGTGGCTCAATCATACGACCACATTCGTTGGGCTCGGGTATGCGCTACCCGGCGTTGTCGTTGCGATTGGCGTGTTGATTCCTTTTGGTGCTGTCGACCGATTCATCTCTGGTGCCCTTGCTCCTTTCGGAGTTGCTCCATCGCTATGGCTATCCGGGACTTTAGTGGCTTTGGTTTTTGCATATCTTGTGCGATTCTTAACTGTAGCGACCGGGAATCTCACAAGCGGCTTATCTCGTATACGTCCGAGTATTGATCAAAGCGGGCGACTTTTGGGATTGAATCAGTTTGGCGTCATTTCAAAATTACATGTTCCATTGATCCGAGGTTCTGTGTTCACTGCGATCTTGGTTTGTTTTGTCGATGTTTTGAAAGAGTTGCCGGCGACACTGATCTTGCGTCCTTTTGATTTCAACACGCTAGCTGTCAAAGCTTACGAGCTCGCAGGTGATGAGCGTCTAGTTGATGCGTCTGTCCCATCAATATTGATCGTGCTGGTGGGTCTCGTCCCTGTTATTTGGTTAAACCGATCAGTGACTCAGGAATAAACGTGGATACAGCTGCTTTAATGATCAGGAACGTTAACCTGTCATACCAAGACGGATTAATTGTTGACGATGTCACATTGGGACTTAAACCACAGGAACTTGGTTGCTTACTGGGCCCGAGTGGTTGTGGGAAGTCGACGCTATTGCGAGCGATTGCGGGATTTCAAGAGCTCGACTCGGGCGAAATTTGGCTGGACAACGAGTTACTGTCCACCGAACGTCACCGCACCCCACCCGAGGAGCGTGGCGTGGGCATGGTCTTCCAAGATATTGCGCTATTCCCCCACCTCACTGTTGCAGACAACATTGCCTTCGGATTGACGGGTTGGTCAGAAACGAGCCAGTACAAACGGATTGCTGAATTACTTGATTTGATTGGTTTGACCGGATTGGGTCAACGGTATCCGCATGAACTCTCAGGCGGACAGCAGCAACGTGTGGCTTTGGCTCGAGCGATGGCACCAAAGCCAAAGTTACTCCTACTGGACGAACCGTTTTCGGGCCTCGATACGGAGCTTCGCGGTCGTCTTGCCAGTGAGGTGAGAACGATTCTGAAAAGTGATGGAATCTGTTCGTTGTTGGTAACCCACGATCAACGTGAAGCATTCGATTTTGCCGACCGCATTGCCGTGATGCACGACGGACATATCTGCCAGTTCAATACGCCATTTAATCTTTATCATGAGCCCACCGATCCATTTGTCGCGCATTTTGTCGGCCCAGGGGAAATGATTGATGCGACGATCGAGGGTCCTCGTTCGGTCTCAAGCCCGCTGGGTCTGTTGACGAATGATGAGGACCTTGAGTATCCCATTGATTCGGATGTGCAAATATTCCTGAGGCCAGATGATCTCATACATGATGATGATTCGAGCTATCAGGCGACGCTCGTCGGTAAGCACTTTCGGGGCGCTCATCACCTGTATGAAGTGAAGCTGGATAATGGGGTAATCCTTGGGTGCTTGGCTCCATCACATCACAATCATACGATTGGAGAATTGATTGGTGTCAGTCTCGATATTGAGCATTTGGTGGTTTTCCCGAAATGACCAGTGCTGACCCTTCAGCGTCTGGCTATCAAGCTACGCTTCGGGAGCTACGTCAGCGTTTACGTCTGGCGCAAATCGCAATCTTTCGTTACAACAGTCAAGCCATCATCGTACTCGAAGGTTACGATGCAGCTGGCAAGGGTGGTGTGATCCGAGAATTGTCGCATGCCTGGGATCCTCGTGGATTTGAAGTCCATCCAATTGGTCCGCCGAGCAAGAAAGAGGCTGGTCATCCATTTATGTGGCGTTTCTGGAATTGACTTCCCGCACCTGGTCAGATCGCGATATTTGACCGGTCATGGTACGGACGTCTAATTGTTGAGCGGGTTGAGCACGGATTGCCAGATGGTGAGTACGAATCGAGTATTTCTGAATTTAATGCCTTTGAGAAAATGCTTCTGGATAACCAGATCACGCTGCTCAAGCTGTGTCTAGAAACTGATGCTGAGACTCATCGCGCGCGATTGTTACGTCGTGCTGCGGAGCCTCAAAAACGGTGGAAGCTCACGGTCAGTGACATCGAAAGTTTCGCTCATCGAGCCGATTACGAACTTGCTTTTGATGCNATGGCTTCACGATGTGCAGTCAGTCCNTGGCANCGNATTGATACCAATCGAAAGAAGCCGGGACGTTTGGCTGCGCTACGCGCTGTCAGTGATTCTTGGAAGCCAACCTAACGCCAAGAACNTTCGNATACAATTCAGGTGTGGTTGAACGATTGGGAGAGTTATCGAAATAATGATGCCAATTGAGCTAAAGCTCGGTAGAGTCGGTGCAATGAACGCTCCATTATTTTGTTTAGTGACCTGTGCGGTTCTAGCGACTTCGGCAATGGCCGAAGGACTGTATCGCTCGGACATTACTTATGTTTCGAACGCAGACAGGCAGGCTGAGATCGAGAAACTGATCGCGATTGAAACGCCATCGGAACAGCAATACCTGACTCAAATCGCGTTAGAGAAGCCGGATGTATTTGCTCGGCAACTCAGGCAGGCTCGAGAGATCCTTCGCATTGGAGGTGAGCCTTCNNAAATTAGTTCAAAACTGAGGGCCGAAGGNTTTTATTCTCCGGATACTCAGTCTGCATTANAGGCGTTTGTTTTGAGCCTTCACCCNGACGATGTGATTAACCGCTCGCACGCGATGAATTTTGTGATGCGTGTGAACANCCCGGCGGATGTGTGGANACACCTATTGAATGCGNCGGGGAAGCTCGACGATTATGCTGCGTTGGAGTGCGCACCAAATCAGGCGCCAACAGAGCTTCTCGGTCCACCTGAGCATCAATATGTGATGCAAGTCGCGCATCCGAATATGGAGTTATCGTTATGGCGCTTTGATGCAAAAGAAGCAATCACTTACCCAATCGCTACAGCAACGGAGACAACGGTTGAAACATACCGATTCGTTGATCGGTTNGGAGCGGAACTTGGGATGTTGGATCGCGAAAATCTGTCGATGCAGTTGTCGTCCGGGGATGTCTTACAATGCCAAAAAGTGGATGCATCAATTATGCGCGCGTATCAGGATCATCGTCGCGAACTGATTCTGTCTGAGAAACAGCTTTAATTCTCATTCCGACACGGAAAACGACCCATCATGGCAACTCGAATGACGCCTTGAGCGGGGGCTGCAAGGTCAGGATCTCGATCACTGATATAGTCTTTGACTACTTCCATCAAATTTCGAATTTGCATTTGATCTACTGGCGCGTCGAAGCACAAAGTTCGCGAGTTTTGCTCACGGCGATTGTTCCAACTGTGCACAACTCCCGCGAGAAACCCATGCGCGAGCATGCTTGCAGGTGTTCCGAATGCTTGGTTTGCTTGCGACAACCAGAGTTCGCCTGAATACGCCGATGCATGCGTACCAAAGCTTGTGGTGATCAGAAAAATGAGCACGCAAGTCGTTCGTTTCATTGAGACCTCAAACACGTTCAATGGTTTAAGTTATCGGATGAATTGTCGATATTTTTAACATGAAATCAGTGATGTTGGCATTGCTGAACGCAAACAAGTCGTTACATGGATGTTGATCCATGTGCGGATCTACGTTTCGGAACAATTGGTGCTCTGCAATCATGGTGTTAGCCCATATTGTAGTTGAAACGATGTGCAATCTAGCCAACAATGTTTATCCGAATTGGAGCAAAGACCACGATTTGCTCTGCCCCAATTTGGTAAGACTGATAACAAGTGGATCTTATGCTAACGGCTATCCGAACAATTATTGCGCGATTCCCAGAACGGTCACTGGTCATTCGGTCTGGGTCTGATACGCGTTATTTAGTGCTGAAGACATGGCATCAGCTGTCGGTGATCGGTGCAGCGGCGCTTATTGTTATCTGGTCGAGCGTTGCATCAATCGGATTTTCTTGGAATTACGATGCTCGTTTGGCGGTCGAGTCAGAACTCGCCATGACAGTCGCTGAGAATCAAGCATTTATCGCGCAACTCGAAGCCGATCAGAAAAATGCNTATGAATTGCGTCAAGCCTATAACGCAGAGATTCGTAAAAATGAAGAATGGGCCTCGCGATTTAATNCGATTCGAAATGCGTCAGATGTTGTTCTGGAACAGTCGTCCCCAGAGACCATCATCGCGTTTATTCCGTGGTTCCAAGGCCAATTGGACACACGGATCCGTGAGGTTGAGCAATCGAACACAGATTTGACTCAGCTCGTCCTGGATATGTCGGATTCAGTGGCTGAAATTTCAGGCCGGAAGGCGCCGGAGTCACTCGATGCTGTTGGCTCATGGTTGAGTAACGTCGCAGCAGATCTGGCAAATGCCTACGAAACGCAGACAGAAGCCATGGAAGTACTGCACGATACGATGAGCCAAACGTTGTCCAAAGGGTTCGCTACCATTGATGGAACGCCGTTATCGGATCCTGAATTTGCTGGTTTTTCACCGTCTTTTGGAAAAGGTGGTCCGCTACGAGAGACGAGTGGGGGCGAGCACACTTTTGAAAAATTTCAGGATCGATCAGACCGTTTGATGATATTGAGTCAAGATCTGCAAGCACTGCAGTCATTATTGGCGTGCGCACCGCTCTCTCCGCCCGTCGATTATTACAACCTCACCAGTAAATTTGGAAACCGTAAAGATCCATTTACAAAAAAACCAGATTGGCATGAAGGTGTNGATTTGGGAGCGTGGCCCGGAACGCGAGTTCGAGCAACCGCACCTGGTGTTGTGACCTTTGCTGGTCGCAAGGGTGGGTATGGTCGATTTGTTATTGTTGATCACGGATGCGGTATCGAAACGGCTTANGGGCATTTGAAGAAGATTCATGTGAAAAAAGGCGATTCGTTGGATCACCGCGACATTCTTGGCGAGGTGGGCAGTACTGGTCGTTCCACAGGCCCACATGTACACTATGAAGTGCGGGTGCAAGGCAAACCAGTCGATCCCTATCAATTTATCGAAGCAGGACGTTATGTTTTCAAAGAACAAGAACTCACAGTCGCAGAAGCGAAGTGATAANAGGAGTCAAGCAATGAAGTCACCCAATGAAACTTTTGCAGTCCTCGCGCCAAACCTTGTCGTTTCAGGAAATTTGGNTTCTGAAGGTAATATCCATGTGGATGGCATGGTAGAAGGAGATGTGCAGACTGGCCATCTAACGATTGGAAGCTCTGGTGTCGTCAAGGGACGCGTATTTGGGCGCGAAGTNAAAATNTCTGGTCGAGTTAGTGGTTCGATCACAGCCTGNGAATTGATTCTCGAAGAGACAGCGATCATCGAATGTGACATCCACTATCAATCATTGTCAGTTGCTCGTGGAGCCCGCATCGATGGTAACTGTAAGTTCTCGGAGTCCGAATTGGATATTACTGCTCTGAGTGGTAAGAAGCCGGCAGCCAAGGCTGAGGGCGCTTTGGCATTTGGCGATGCTGCGATGGACGCGACAGCGANACAAAAACCAGCATCACGCGTGAAAGCAACCCCTTCGACCTAGTAATTTAGGATGGCACGGGATTCCGTCATCAAGAAACTGATCTCGCCTGATGCATTATTTCATCGGTTCGCGGATTTCTTTCGTGGNTTTTTCCTCATCTGTTTCGCATTANTTGCAATCCTCGGATTGACAGGGACGGCATACTTNTCTGCCCTNGTGGTCGTCTCTGACGCTCCTACCATTNCNNCCCACANNGCAAATACCGGATTTANCGCGCCTCAAATCACAGAATTCGAGCAATTTTCGGATCGTCTTTTACAAGGTCAAATTCTTTGGCCTCAAGTGGTCATTCCGGTCGATCGTGCTAAAGTCGATCTAACTGAAAAAGAACAAAAAGCGATTCAATCAGGATCGGCGCTTCTCGAGTCTTTACTCGCGTCTCGGGGTGTCGCAAAAGATGAGGACCGTCGTGAGAAAGTTGCTCGGCTTATTGAGCACACACATCAACGGCTGAGTCTGCAGCCGGGTATCCCTGACCTGTCGTTTGCAACGTTNTTTTTTGATCACGTGATGGANGCTTCGTTGAAACCAGCGTTTTTCCCGACCAACGCGGCGGTNGCTGGTCAAGCACGTGAGCGTGTTGATCGATTTTTAATCGAATACCCATTGCTACACGTGCAGTGGTTTGCCGAGCAAGTGTCTGATCGTGCGCTGTCAATGGCCCGTGGATCAGATCAGCAAGCGTCTGCAATGGCTGACTACCAGCTTGCTNTTGCCATCTCTGATCAACAGATGCAACGAAATGCGGTATTGACGCTGGTTTGCCTCGTGATGTTTTCGTTAAGCGCCTTATTGTTCTTGTTAATTCGCATCGAGCGGAATCANACATTGCAAACGCAGTACATGGCCAACCGATACGTCATGTATATGCCGACACCTCAGTCAGATCCTTGATTTATACCTCTCTAGGGCGCTAGGAATTTGCCGTGATAGAGTTGAGTCGTCTGCCTTTGATTCGAAGCAATCACTAGTTGGNTANTCGTCACGTCAAATCGGCGGCTATTCGGTGGAATTGATCTTGCTTTTTCAACCTCGTCCGTCCAAAGGGTATTGGCGGTGATTAAGATGTCAGCGATGACTTGACGAGCCAGTTGTGAGGATCCGGCAAAATTAAGGGCAACGGAATGTGACTCTGTTTGTTCAGAAGATGCACCAATCTCATCCAATGCATTTTTGAGGCTAGCGGCCGCAAACACCATGACTCAGTCTGCCTGCGCAATCGAGCTCGCGATTGTGAAAACGAAAAGGATTGCTAAACGGCACACAAACGACCCTCTCTATATCTCGGAAAATACAATGAGGGTGAGTAATCAGGAGACGAGTTCGCCCGTCAATGATGCATNTTTTTGACTGACACGACGGGGATCGATAGCCCGATNAATNTTCCGGATTCAAATTTGAGTGATAAATCCATCGTGTCACCAGCCTTCAAAGGTTTGTGGAGGCTGATGAGCATAATATGATATCCGCCTGGCTTCATAATCATTGACTGATTTGCCTCGAGAGCGAGNCCACCTTCGACTTTGCGCATGCGCATGATGCCGTTGTNATTAATGTGTTCGTGGACTTCGACAACAGCGGCAACCGAGCTCGATGCTTGAATCAGCCGATCGGTGGTGTTTGATTGAATTTCACCATAAGCACTTGAATTCTTCATTTGCCCAATGCTCGAACGGGCTCGGAAATTCGATAGGACTAACCCCTCGACTTCGACGGTGACAAACGAGTTGGACCGATGGTGATGGCTCTTATAATGATCTTTGTCCACCGCCACACTCTGGATTGATAGTAGGGTAACGCAAAGCCCGGTAAATAGTTTATGCATAATGATTTCCTGTCACATACATTGCAGAAATATTGTCTAAGAGGATCGAGGGTGGTNCTCGAGGAAGAGTAGGTTGGCAGCGCCCAACAGGACGTACAGATTTGCAATTGCTAGGGTATTGGTTGGGAATCTCATCGGTGCTGACTCAAATTTGTTTTACTGCTGGAATGCTTGAAGTGCAGTAGGATAAACCCCANTCAGGTCGATTAATAGAATAGAGTTACCCTATGCCAACACTAGACCACATTGAATCCTATCGGATCCGGCCCAATCCGAATGACCCCCGATTATCGCGTCTGATCCAGGGAGTCGACCAATATGGTCAGTCCACTGAAACATCTGTGATCGAAGAACGTCCACTGACCATATACCTTAACGCCCAAGAAATCGTGACTGCAATGACCATAGGCGATTATCCCGAGTACCTCGCAGTTGGATTTTTAAAAAATCAGGGAATGTTGAAGTCTGATGATGTGATTGAAGTTGTCGAGTACGACGAAGAATTGGAAGTGGTTGTTGTACGCACCGAGCGCCAGTCGAACTACGAAGAAAAGTTGAGCAAAAAAACGCGCACATCAGGGTGTGCGGTCGGCACGGTCTTTGGAGACATGATGGAAGGTGTCGATCAAGTTAAGTTAGCAGCAACTCCTGTCCATACATCATGGATTTATCGCCTCAGTCACTTAATCAATCGAACCCCAAGCCTGTATCTTGAAACCGGTGCAATTCANGGCACGATTCTCTGCGAACAGGACAAGCCTCTGGTGTATATGGAAGATGTGGGTCGCCATAACGCGGTCGATAAGATCTCAGGCTGGATGCACCTCGAGGCGGTGGCGCCTGACGATAAAATCATGTACACCACGGGCCGGTTGACGTCTGAAATGGTGATCAAAACAGCGTTGATGGAGATCCCGGTTCTCGTCAGTCGGTCTGGATTCACGGCATGGGGCGTCGACATTGCGAAGCAAGTGGGCCTAACGTTNATCGGCCGAATGCGCGGTCGAAAATTCATTTGTTTGAGTGGTGAAGAACGTTTGGTCTTCGATACGGATCCAGACTCAGTGCCAGAAGAAGATAAAAAACACCGTCGCAAGAGCGCTGTTGATGAGTGATGGAATTTTGGGAGTCGTGCTCGCGGGTGGTCTTGCCACTCGGATGGGTGGTTCTGATAAGGGATTATTGCGACTTGGACAGCAAACAATTCTTGACGAAGTCTTAGAACGTTTCCACCCACAGGTTGATAAGACTGTGTTGAACGTCAACGGTGATGTCGAGCGTTTTGCCTCATTTGGGCTCCCTTGTATTGCTGATTCGCTGACCGGGTATCTAGGTCCACTGGCAGGGGTACTTGCTGCGCTTGAATACGCTCGGGAGCATCAGTTTCATTGGGTCGCTTCGGTTGCAGCCGATACACCATTCTTTCCCACTGATTTTGTCGCTAGGGCCATGGGGAANGCGCTGGAAAGTCAGGCNCCNGTNGTTCTCGCATCAAGCTTNGATGATGAGAAGTCGAAATGGATGCGNCATCCAACCTTTGGTCTNTGGCACGTNTCGCTNGAGANCNATCTNNNTNNNGCATTGCANAGNGGTATTCGNAAGATNGTGATTTGGACTGATTCAGTCGGNGGGNCTGAGGTTCAATTTGCNCATGCNNCNGGCTCGCGNGATCCATTTTTTAATGTCAATACGCNNGAAGACCTNGTCNTTGCNCAACAGNNGGAGCAANGATGAATACTCCGGTNTTTGGTGTTGTNGGTTGGAAAAANTCTGGAAAAACGACACTGACAGAACGATTNGTCTCNGAANTGACNGCNCGNGGNTTGACGGTATCNATGGTCAAACATACGCATCANAACGTTGATGTCGATCGGTCNGGAACNGACAGTTATCGGCATCGTATNGCNGGGGCCCAGGAGGTGATGTTAGCTGGNGGATCGAGNTTTGCTTTGATGCANGAATATCGNAGTCAGCNNGAGTTTGANTTGGATGAATTATTAAGTCNCATGGCGCNNTGCGATCTTGTTTTGGTTGAGGGATTTAAGAAGACTCCAATTCCAAAACTTGAGGTACGTCGAGCAGAGCGTCAGACAAGTGTGTTGGCAGAAGAGGACTCATCGATTGTTGCNGTGGCCTCTGATTATGAGNTCAGCGGACTTGATATACCGGTNTTCAATCTCAACGATATACCGNCNATTGCNGATTTTATTTGGAAATATGTACATGACTGAAATTCNACCNCCACCGCTTCGAAATGACTGTTTNGCNCTNCCACCAGGCGTTGACTGGACGCCTGTCGATGAGGCCAAAAGACTTCTCAANGATGCATTATCGACGNTTGTGAGCTCAGGTCANCAAATTCCAGTTGAAACNGCNTCAGATCGCATCCTATCTNGCGATGTTGGAGCAGTCAGGTCAAATCCACCGGGATCTAANTCAGCGGTTGATGGATANGGGTTTGCNGGNCCAATTCCAGAGGGCCCACAAATTATNCNNCTATGNAATGGGCGGGCNGCAGCTGGTGTTCCTTTTGCTGGCTGTGTGGAAAAAGGTCAAGCAGTCCGNATTTTGACCGGTGCGATTTTGCCNGACGGTGTGGACACNNTTGTATTAGAGGANGATTGCACGATCGAGCCAGAGCGTATTGCNTTTAACGGACCGTTAAAGCAATGGTCCAACACCCGTGAAGCNGGCGAAGATGTGATTGTTGGCACGCCGATATTCAAGCGCGGGAGACGTCTCACTGCGACGGATCTTTCGTTGCTCGCNTCGGCTGGGGTTGCTGAGGTTGAGGTATTTTCACGTCTCCGCGTTGGNATATTATCGACTGGTGATGAGTTGANAAAGCCCGGGGAGTCAGCTGACTATTGGCAAATTTACGACGCTAATCGTCTCATGCTCCTATCGATGGTGCGTGATCTTGGATTTGAGGCGATCGATTTGGGTCTTGTAGAGGANTCNCGTGATACGGTTCGGGANACATTGAATCAAGGCNCTGNGTNCTGTGATCTGATCATCACTTCTGGTGGTGCGTCAGCCGGAGATGAAGACCACATTTCCGCAATTTTGAAANCGGAGGGCCAGCTCACNAGTTGGCGAATTGCTTTGAAGCCCGGNCGNCCATTGGCGCTTGGNGTTTGGAAAGAGACACCTGTGATTGGTCTTCCTGGAAACCCTGTCGCAGCCTGGGTTTGCACGATGGTGTTNGGGCGACCCGCAATGGAGGTTTTGGCTGGGGGTATTTGGCGAGATCCTCGAGGCTATGAAGTCGTTGCTGATTTTAAGAAGAAGAAACGGCGTGGCCGGTCTGAATACCTGCGAGCGCGCCTTAATGCAGACGGGCGAGTTGNTGTTTTTCCATCTGAGGGCTCGGGTCGAATTTCGAGTATCAGTTGGTCAGATGGGCTCGTTGAGATCGGGTTTGAGGAGGAGTTGATCGAACCTGGTACGGTGGTTCGATACATCCCTTACGCAGAGTTTTTGCGACCTTCTCAGTCCACAGATCCGTGAACAGCAAATGTTTCAAGTGAAGCACCCTGTGGACTGTTGAATCGATAGGATTCATGAATCCCTGATTCGTTCAACGAGCGGCTAACCATTAACAGCGTGTTGTCTTCATGGTCTTCGCACATACTTCGTATATGATCAAGCTCGTNTTTTGCAACTGGTATGGCGGCTTCGATGTNAGGCGCGCCGTAGTGATCTACGAAGTATTGAGCGAGCGTCTGTGTCAGCGCTTCGTATTCTGCTTCAGTGATTGGCGCGACTGCGATAAAAGTTGCCCTACCAAAAGACTCAAGTGATAACCAGCCATTTGAAAATGCTTGGCGAGCCTTACCAGTGAGATCGTCTTCGCTCCAATCCGAAAATTCAAAGCCCCCGCTAATTGCCCATTCTCCGGCACTTGCAGGATTCTCAAAAACGTTATCATCGGATTCGTCGAGGCGAATCGTTCGCGCTAATTTCACGGTGCCATCTCATCAATCAAGCGGTGAATACTTGTCATTCCGTCACATTTGAGAAGTAAACTTCCGNTCTCGTCAGTGCCNACAAATGTACCCTGGTTNGGATGGGTGACCTCTGATCCGATCGAGTCGCACTTTGCTCGCCAATGATCTTGTAGTCCCCGATAGCCTGTGTCTTCGAATGAGTTCAGCCAGACCAACGAATGCCGTGACCAGCTTTCGATCACTTGTGGAACAGTCAATTCAATACATCCTTCTTCGTNCAACCAAGTTTGTGAGGGGTCTGAGCCTGGCTCAATCGATTCGGGCCTCACAAAGGGTAATGTTAGACCAACAACTAACCAGTCTGGGATGGTATCGGGCTCTGTCGTTGAGGCTTTGAACCGAATACCCCCGCAGCGTGCGGCNTTTACTTTGAAGTGGCANGGCCACACAAAATGCACAGCGAGCTCCGGTGGCCCAAGCGCACCCAGACTATCGGCGAGCGATAACATCAANGCNTGGACAACCGNTACACNCTCTTTCAAAGCAATTTCAGGCGCAAGTGTAATCGCTGCGTTTAACGTGTCTTGGTCTTCTGCGTAGAAAACGACTCCTGGTTCGCAACCCATCATTGAAGCACTGACTGCTTTAGTGAAGGGGTCCACGCCNTTTGAGACCTTTTCACCGCTCAATAAGGGTGGGAAGGTTGGATCGGTAATCACATCCCCAAAGATCAATTTAATACCTCGCTTTCGATTAATTGATCAGCGATGTCTAAGAATGCTTTTGCTTGAGGACTTGACGGTTTAGCAACAACCANCGGAACCCCGCCATCAGAGGCAACTCGAATCGCCAAATCGAGCGGAATTTCGCCAAGGAACGGCATCCCTTGTTTCTCGGCTTCTGCTTTAGCCCCACCATTCCCAAACGGATGATGTTCTTTGCCGCAACCATCGCAAATAAATGAAGCCATATTTTCGACAAAGCCAAGCAAGGGAACGTCCATNCGCTTGAACATATCAATACCTTTTTTGGCATCGAGTAGAGCAATATCNTGTGGTGTTGAGACAATCACAGCGCCAGTGACATTCACTTTTTGNCTTAANGTCATTTGTACATCNCCNGTGCCTGGTGGNAGGTCGACCAANAGTACGTCGAGCTGTCCCCACTGNACCTGTCCCAGCATCTGTTGCAGTGCCCCCATCAGCATCGGCCCACGCCAAATCAATGCTTCGTCATCAGGCATCATCAANCCNAGCGACATNACTGTGACGCCATGATTTCTNAGCGGAAGAATGGTCTGGCCGTCTGGGCTTGATGGTCGACCACTCACACCAAGCATCCTAGGCTGACTNGGGCCATANACGTCGGCATCNAGNAGACCGACTTTNANNCCNCGCATNGCNAGNGCGACNGCAAGGTTGGATGANACTGTTGACTTNCCAACGCCNCCTTTNCCTGAGGCGACAGCCACNATATGCTTGACGCCCTTAACCTCAAGTGGTGGCTGAGCTTCTTTTTTTGGCCCTTGCCCGCCGCCGTCGGTTGCGATGACGCCTGCATCTTTNAATTGGGGATCACTCACTNTAATGTCCTATCACATGGTTACGGNAGCTCNACGGTGCCTTTGACCTCATGCCGAAGATCTATTTCGTGGCACGTTAGTGTGACTGTCAAATCGATGCTTGTTAAGCCCGAACCNGCGTCAATCGCGCGAATAGCTTCTTCTATCTTCTGCTGCGAAGTGACGCCGACTGATTTTAAAAACTTCCGCATTGAAAGATTAAAGTTATCTTCGCTCATGGCTGTCTCCTGTGTCATGATACCAATGACTGTCTCAGTGTACGAAGTGGTGTCGATTGATTAGAAAAACAATAAAACACATAACAGTTGCTTGCGTCATTGCGTTGGCAATGGGACTTAACAGTGCTTTTGCATTGAGTTTGTCCCATGAAACAGTCATCCCGTCGGAACTGGTTCAGTATGTGGTTCCAAGATTCTCTCTGAAAACTCGGATTCGGTTTGATCCGGTAGAGTCTTCTGGCGACATTCAATTGGTGACCGTGCGGCCAGAAACCGGAGCTGAAGTAATGAAATTGNTTTCTGGNGAGACAGTTTACATTACTGCCGCCGGCGGAGCCGTCGAAAGTTCTGATTATCGAGCGTTTGTTGATTGGCTTGTCAGTGAGCCGGGTCGGGCAACGATTGCTGCCTTTGAGTTGGATGGTCAGCAGATCGCGATTCCGACGGCCGCCGATGAAGCTGCTCCGATTGAGATGGTCATTGTCGGAAATATTGACCATGGCCGAGAGTTGTCGCGTGACCACTGTCGCCGCTGTCACAAAGTTGATCGTGCCGACAAGTACGCAGGCATTGATAACGCGCCCTCGTTCCATGCAATGCGTACNTTCGATGACTGGTACATCCGGTTTTCTACGTTTTACGCTGTGTCGCCNCANAAGGCNTTGATTTCGGTCGAAGGATCTGGGATTGAAAAAAATCGTGCGTTGATCACGATNGCGCCAATTGACCTGCAAATGGACGATATCAACGACATCGTTGCTTTTGTGCACTCGTTGACGCCACTTGATCTGGGTAAACCGCTNCAATTCAATCCCTAGCTGTCGAGGTAATCGTCGGTCGTCCTGACNNTTGGACGATCGGGACCGCGCAGAGGTGCATTGGCATCGTGGTACTGTGCACTAATGCGGCAGTCGTCACACATCTTCACTAGTTTGGTGTTGTCCGAGTCGGTATACATCCAATGGTTGCCCTCGAGCTTCTCAATGATGCGCTCAATTGTGGATTTTACACCGAACGGACGCCCGCACTCGATACACTCAAATGGATCCTCACCGTGCAATGAAGTTTGTTCTAGCGTTTGTGGTCCGAAGCTAAGCTGCGGCTTTAGTGTGATCGCTTGCTCAGGGCACGTGTTGGCGCATAGNCNACACTGGACACACGCATTTTCCACGATGTTGATTTCAGGGCGATCTGAGCGATCATTGAGGGCACCGGTTGGGCATTGTGAAACGCAAGCNAGGCATAACGTACATTTTTCCGAGTTGACTTCGATCGTGCCGTAGGGGTCACCGGGCTCGAGAGCGATTGAACTGGATGACTCGCCATCGTGCCCAAGAAATGCAGCTGTGACTCGTTTGGCGACGTCGCGACGACCGCCAAGCAATGCGACTTCTTCATGCTTAAGTGCTGGCATTCGCGTTCCAAACAGGGCTTCTTCAAGTGAGGCAATATCATTGGCCTCGACGACTTTGACACGCTGAGCATCGACACTTGTCGCACCTAACAACCGATGTGTTAATGCCGATTGATTTTCGATTGCTGTCTTGGCTGTTTTTGGTGATTTAAGAATGAGCGTTTCACTTGCACCGGCAGCGAGTGCCGCNAGTAACTCTGCATGACCAATNAGCTCTACATTATCCACTTCGTAGGGGATCACATCAGCGGGCAACCCTTGGCTGAAGCGAGCNGACTCTGCGATTAAATGACGACCGAAGTGACGGTCGATGAAAATTACCCGTGGTGATGTTTGTGCATGACTTTGGAATGTTCCGATGAGTGTCTTTAGACGTTGCACCATAAATTCGAAAGGCGGGTCATCGTAGACGATCGCGCCTGTTGGACAGACGGATGCACAACCGCCACANCCTCCGCACATGTCAGGATCAACATAGACACCGTCACCATTGGTCTGAATAGCTTGTGCACCACAGGTATCAATGCAGCGTGTACAACCTATCTTTTGAGATCNTGANTGCGCGCAAATTGAACCTTCATATTTCACGTACAGCGGCTTTTCGAAGGTGCCGACCAGTCCCTTAGCTTGGGCTCCGATTTGAGCGAGCTTTAGCGCGTCTGCACTGGGTGCTCTCAAATAGCCGTCGCGCGTTGCCTCTGCGGCGAGNAGCGACTGCTCTGAAACAAGATCAATCACNATGTCGCANGATGATGATGCAGTGTCCTTGGGTGCCGAAAATTGTGTTGCGCCGCGNCCAGTTGCAATGAGTGTAGCGAACTGTGTAAANGCGACGTCNAAGGCACCGAGACCGCCGGCNACTGATTGAATCTGTCCAATTGCCAGATCATATTTTCCTGATGGGCTGGTATTCGCTGGTGGCTTTTCCAATACACACGTCACCGCTAATTCGTCGCCGAGGGNTTCAGCGAATGGTAANACACTCGAATCTTTCGCAATGATCAAGCAAGTCCCCGATGATGTGACTTCACGGGCTTTCGTGCCGGGTCTGTCAAGGCTTGCATCCGCTAACAAAGCGAGTTGTTTAGCCTCGATCAAACCATCTTTTTCGTTCTTTGCTGTCCACCCAGCGCGATCTCTCAAATCAATCAGGCCTAGTGATGATTTGANTGCATTCTCCGCAGAGAGTTCTTCCGTTAACTGCTCAAAGATCTGTGCNTGCTGTTCGCAAGCGAAAACGACTTGTTCGCGTTCTGTCAGTGCGGCGACAGCAACATCCAGATCATTTCCACAGAGTTGATCAGTGACGATAACATCATCGAAGCCGTANCTNTCAAAGGCTTCGCGATNGTATTTGAGGCTGCCGTCGCAGCGACACAAAATTAGGGTTGTGTTGGTTTTCATCGTTGTGGGGCTATCTTTTTGTCTTNCTATCGCCATAGACTACNCGACTTTAGGGCAAAAAAGACAAAAAGAAGATCTCAAGGTAAAAAATCTGTGAGCGACCCAAANNAACACATCGATCAGTCGGATTTATTTTCTGCAAGGATGATATCTATGCCGGTGGGAATCGTTGTGAGTAAACATCCAGGCGTTACGCGCTGGGCGTCGGAAATCTGGAAGCCATCAGGCTTGATCCCAGGAGCTGATATTGCCCACTGGGTTGAACTTCGCTCTGAGGGTGAAGTTACTCAATATCACGCCAGAACACTCTCACTCACGCTTTATCGATCGGATGTCGAGGCGTATCGTGTTGCGTTGTCGATGGAGATTCCATCCGCCTTTGTGATTTTGGATGAAGATGAGACGGGCGAGGCCCCCGGTGGCTGGCAAGTGACTGATGTGACCTTGTCGCCTTACGAGGCTCAGGATCTTTTGGACAGTGGTTTTAGTCTTGTCGAGGCCGTTCCGATACCACCGATCATTGCGAGTTGGGCTCAGCAATTTGTTGACCATCACTTTGTTGAGGAGCCTTTCAAAAAGCGCAGGCGGGATCGGTTAGAGATCGACCAAGTCGATGAGGGGATAGGTGATCCGCGTGTGAGTCAAATCAACGACGTGTACATGTCTCCAGCCTCGTTGCGGAAGAGGAAGAAACATTGAGCGAAGACAAAGGATTNTTATCGAGGTGGTCGGATCGGAAGTTAAGACCCGAATNCGATGATGCCGATGNTGCCCNTCCCACCTCTGAGGAAGCTAAACCGGTCGAGGANGAATTCGAAGGTAAGTCTGACGAAGAAATCCTNTCGATCTTGGAGCTGCCTGAGCCCGATACTCTCAAGCTCGGCGATACCGTCGAAAAATTCATGGATGGTCGTGTACCCGAACGAATCCGCGCTCGAGCATTGCGTGCCTTTTGGAAAACAAATCCGTTGCTAGCAAATATCGATGGTCTCGATGAGTACTGCGATGATTACACGGATGCCGCAANGGTCGTCGAGAATCTGCAGACAATTTANGAGGTTGGGAAAGGGTACGCCTCACAGGCCCTAGATGCGCTAGAAAACCTAGCGGAAGATGATGCGCGAGATGAGTCGATAGATGCATTCGCGGCAATTGATGGCGGGGTCCCTGATCAAGTATCGTTTGCACCTGAGCAAGATCCTTTGGCACTAAATAATTTTTCTGAAACAGACTCCGCGCCTGAAGGCGAGACACAACAAATTGAGGTCGCTGAGTCGAATCATTTGATCGATNTGGACGTTGATTCAAATTCAGCGCCTGTTGTTCCGCGTCCGCGGCGGATGCAGTTCCAGTAAATNTCTTGCAAAACTGTGTAAAAGGGGTAACCTCCNNTAGTACGGAATAAAANAATGCCAAGGAAGCGCCGCTCGACACGATGTATGAGTGAACATAAATGACCGTAGAAGCAACAATTGAAATGACTAGCCCACCGATTGCGCCAGAAGATGAAGTTCGCGCTCATCTGTATGCGCTGCTTGGCAACTTGCTGCTGCANGTGCCAGATCAATCAACACTCGATCAGTTAAGTGCTNTGCAGGGAGATGCGGGTGAAGTCGGGTCAGTCATCAATACNCTNTCTCAATTAGCGAAATCGATGGCTTCAGACGCAGTGGAGCGTGAGTACAATATCTTGTTCATCGGCGTCGGCAGAGGCGAGGTATTGCCCTACGCGAGCTACTACCTTACAGGTTTTTTGCACGANAAACCTCTCGCTGACTTGCGCGCGAAGATGCGCGGACTTGGCATCCGGCGAAAGCAAGGAATCCCNGAGCCTGAAGATCANTTAGGGGCANTGTGCGAAATGATGGCGGGGATGATTACCGGTGCCTTTGGNCAACCAATGCCATTACAAGTCCAGAAAGAATTTTTCAATGCGCACATAGCNCCNTGGGCGGCGCATTGTTTTAGTGATCTCGAAAAGGCGGAAAGTGCTGTGCTCTATGCNCCAGTTGGCTCCCTAGGTCAGCTATTGGTGGGTATTGAGCAAGAATCTTTCCGCATCGAGTAGGCCGAAAGGCAAAAGTAGGTGTGAAAGCACAACAAGGAGATGTTCATGAGTGAACAGAAAACAACACAGGCAGGGCGCCGTGGCTTCTTGAAACTTGTTACGACTGGTTTACCAGTTGCAGCGGTCGCTGCAGCAGCGGGAACACAGGCGCTTGCAAGTTCTGAAGTAGAGATTCGTCAAGATAGTGGTCTTCGCAAGAACGCACACTATAAGAAGTATCTCGAGACAACACGGTTCTAATAAAAACGAATAACGTCAGGTTGCATTAGGCCCTGATCAGTTATTCACAGAAATCCTGAGGAGGATTTTCATGCTAAGGAAAAAGGCGAATGGGGTAGCAGTTGGCTCCCAAGTGTCATCCTTACTGAAAAACGTAGTCTCCCATAAAATGGATCGTCGGACGTTCTTACGTTCTACCGGTCTGGCTGTGGGTGGTTTAGCTGCGTTTTCGATGACGCCACGTTCAGTAGAGGCAGCCGCTTCTGCGTCGAGCGATGCAAAAACAGAAATAAAGAAGAGCGTTTGTACGCACTGCTCAGTGGGCTGTACTGTCCAGGCGGAAGTGCGGGATGGCGTTTGGGTTGGACAGGAGCCCGGTTGGGATTCCCCGTTTAACCTGGGTGCACACTGTGCAAAGGGTTCAGCGGTTCGCGAACTCGGCCACGGTGAGCGTCGTTTGAAGTATCCAATGAAGTTGGTCAACGGAACCTACACCCGTGTTTCGTGGGAGCAGGCGATCAACGAGATTGGNGATCAAATGCTCAAGATTCGTGAAGAGAGCGGTCCAGACAGTGTGTACTGGTTGGGTTCTGCGAAGACAAACAACGAGCAGTCATATCTGTATCGGAAGTTTGCTGCTTACTGGGGCACGAACAACGTTGACCATCAGGCGCGGATTTGTCACTCAACGACTGTAGCAGGTGTGGCAAACACTTGGGGCTATGGTGCGATGACAAACTCGTACAACGATATTCATAACTCAAAAGCGATCTTTTTGATTGGTGGTAACCCTGCCGAAGCTCACCCTGTGTCTTTGATGCACATCATGAAAGCAAAAGAGCAAAACAATGCACCAGTGATTGTATGCGATCCGCGTTTCACGCGAACAGCCGCTCACGCGGACGAGTACGTGCGGTTCCGTCCAGGTACTGACGTTCCGCTGATCTGGGGCATTTTGTGGCACGTCTTTGAGAACGGTTGGGAAGATAAAGAGTTCATCCGCACTCGGGTCTGGGGCATGGACGACATCAAGAAAGAAGTCGCGAAGTGGAACCCAGAGGAAGTCGAGCGCGTCACTGGAACTCCAGGTTCACAAATCGAGCGTGTAGCGCGTACNTTAGCAAATAACCGTCCAGGCACTGTTATTTGGTGTATGGGTGGAACGCAGCACACCAACGGAAATAACAACACCCGCGCATACTGCATCCTGCAGTTAGCCTTGGGTAACATGGGTACCACGGGTGGTGGAACCAATATCTTCCGTGGTCACTGTAACGTTCANGGCGCNACAGANCTTGGTGTTCTTGCNAANACANTGCCGGGCTACTACGGCCTGAAGCCAGGGTCNTGGGCNCACTGGGCACGTGTTTGGGAAGANGANCTCGATTGGTTGAAGAATCGTTTTGCGACCATGAAGACCAAAGANGGAAAGGACAAGGCGATGATGAACGAGACAGGTATTCCTGTTTCTCGTTGGATCGATGGTATTTTGGAAGCCAAGGAAAACCTTGGACAGCCAAATAACACCCGTGCCATGGTCCTCTGGGGTCACGCCCCTAACTCTCAGACGCGTCAGCTCGACATGAAGACAGCAATGGAGAAGTTGGATCTATTGGTNGTGGTTGATCCGCACCCAACAGTCTCTGCGGTCCTTCACGATCGTCAAGACGGAGTTTATCTCCTTCCAACGACCACGCAGTTTGAAACNTATGGCTCTGTAACGGCGTCAAACCGCTCAATCCAGTGGCGTGAGAAAGTCGTCGATCCATTGTTCGAGTCGAAGCCAGATCACGTGATCATGAAGTTGTTTGCAGACAAGTTCGGTTTCTCTGATCGTTTCTTCCGTAACATCAAGGTCAATGGCGACGAGCCGNTGATTGAGGACATTACCCGTGAATTCAACCGTGGTATGTGGACAATCGGCTACACCGGTCAGTCTCCGGAGCGGATCAGGGCGCATATGGCTAACCAGCACACGTTCGATAAGACCACGCTGCAAGCAGTTGGCGGTCCTTGTGACGGTGATTTCTACGGTATGCCATGGCCATCCTGGGGTACTCCTGAAATGAAGCATCCAGGCACACCAAACCTCTACGATATGTCGAAGCCTGTTTCGAAAGGTGGTTTGACCTTCCGNGCACGATTCGGTGTTGAAAGGGACGGCGAAAACTTACTCGCTGAAGGTNTTTACTCACAAGGNTCTGAGATCAAAGANGGCTATCCAGAATTCACCATGCAAATGCTGATGGATCTGGGCTGGGACAAGGATCTGANANCCGNTGAGCGTGCGGCGATCGATAAGGTTGCTGGTGCGAAGACGAACTGGAAGACTGACNTGTCAGGTGGTATCCAGCGCGTTGCNATTAAGCATGAGTGTGCGCCATTTGGTAACGCAAANGCACGGACAGTGGTGTGGAACTTCCCAGATCCAGTACCGTTGCACCGTGAGCCTCTGTACACAAACCGTCGTGATCTCGTGAAGGATTACCCAACGTACGAAGATCGGTTTGCGTACCGCCTGCCAACTCTCTATGAGTCAATCCAGAAGAATGACTTCTCGAAAGACTTCCCAATCATTTTGACTTCAGGTCGTTTGGTTGAGTATGAGGGCGGTGGTGATGAAACACGCTCAAACCCTTGGCTAGCAGAGCTTCAGCAACAGATGTTTGTCGAAGTCCATCCGCGTGACGCAAATAATCTCGGCGTTCGTGATGGCGACATGGTCTGGGTGGAAGGCCCTGAAGGCGGAAAAGTTAGAGTCCAAGCAATGGTCACCGAGCGCGTTGGCGTGGGTGTTGCGTTCATGCCATTCCACTTCGGAGGCATGTTGCAGGGCGAAGACTTGCGAGCCAAGTATCCAGACGGAGCTGATCCGTATGTGCTTGGTGAATCTGCTAACACATTAGGGACATATGGTTATGACTCGGTTACCCAAATGCAGGAAACCAAGTGTACGTTATGTCGAATCATGCCAGCGTAAGGAGGATAAATTATGTCATTAGGTGGAAAGGCGAGAGCCAAGTTCCTATGCGACTCCGAGCGCTGCATTGAATGTAACGCTTGTGTNACCGCATGTAAGAACGAAAATGAAGTGCCTTGGGGTATTAACCGGCGTCGGGTTGTGACCATTAATGATGGTAAGCCTGGTGAGCGGTCAATCTCTGTGGCTTGTATGCACTGTTCAGATGCGCCTTGTATGGCCGTCTGTCCTGTCGATTGTTTCTATCAAACAGACGACGGGGTCGTGTTGCACTCAAAAGACCTGTGTATCGGTTGCGGCTACTGCTTCTATGCGTGTCCGTTCGGTGCTCCACAGTTCCCGCAAGCGGGTAACTTCGGTTCACGAGGCAANATGGATAAGTGCACATTCTGTGCCGGTGGTCCTGAAGAGGACAACTCGCAGGCTGAATTCCAAAAGTACGGAAGTAACCGTATTGCGGAAGGAAAGCTTCCTAGTTGTGCCGAGCAGTGCGCGACCAAAGCACTTTTGGCCGGAGATGGTGATGATGTAGCTGCGATTTATCGTGAGCGCGTCGTGACTCGTGGCTTCGGTTCGGGTGCATGGGGCTGGGGAACTGCCTACGAGAAGAAAGGCGGTTAACAGCCATACGGGAGGGCGGGGATCTCCCCGCCCCTCTGGTTAATTAACTCAACAACAATTCCTGAGGTCGTCATGAATTTAAAGGTATTAGGTGCGTTTTTAGCCGCACTTTTAACGTTTGCCGTGACTCCGGCTCACTCCCAAGACGAGGGTCAACGTGCATCGACAGGTGGAGCGCAGACGCTAGAAGACATTCTTGCGCGACAGAAGGGGCTCGAAGTCGACGAATCATTTCGTCGTGATAATTTGGGAAACCCGGAGAATGCTCAGCCAATCTCTAACAATTTGGGCGTGCTAGGTGGGGTCTCGAGCTCTGATCTATATCGCGGCATTCGATACGCCGAAACAGATGTCAAAGTGTCTAATAATAGCCATGCATCCGAGATTTTAGTGCAGGATGGAGGCATGAGCTGGTTATTGACACGTCAGGGTGGTATCCAAGCGTTCGCTGGATATGGTATAGGCGGCATAATCATTGCGCTGGCTGCTTTCTATTTCCTGCGCGGTCGTATGACAATCGAAGGTGGACCATCAGGCCAAACCATCGAACGGTTTAAAGCATTTGAGCGTTTTGGCCACTGGTGTCTTGCAGGGTCATTTATCATGCTCGCAATCACCGGATTGTTACTGCTGTTTGGTCGCTCGGTCATCATCCCTGTGTTTGGACACGAAGCCAACTCTGCGATTGCAAATTTCTCTATTTGGGTACACAACAATATCGCTTGGGTGTTTATGGCGTCATTGGTGGCAATTTTTGTGATGTGGGTTGCCCACAACATTCCGACCAAGCTTGATCTCCAGTGGTTCGCTAAGGGAGGCGGAATTGTCGGAGATGCGCACCCCTCCGCCAGAAAGTTCAATGGTGGTCAAAAGCTTATTTTTTGGATGACGGTGGTACTCGGCGCCTCGGTCTCGATGTCAGGCCTCTCATTGTTATTCCCATTCGAGTTTCCAATGTTTGCATCGACGTTTGAGGTTATCAATACGATCGTACCGGCGATGGGCCTACAGACCGACTTGCTTCCACACGAAGAAATGCAGCTCGCACACCTGTGGCACGCGATTGTGGCTACTACGATGATCATTGCGATCGTTGCGCATATCTACATCGGAAGTGTTGGGATGGAAGGTGCATTTGATGCAATGGGGAATGGGCAGGTTGACCTCGAATGGGCCCGTCAACATCACGATCTGTGGGTTGAAGAAGAGGAGGCCAAAGGTTCTCCGATTCAACAGGCTGGAGATCTACGATGAAGACGATGTTAGCAGCATTCGCTTTTACAGCAGTCGTGTCTGTCGGTGCCTATTTTGCCTTGAGTGAAATGGGCTTCTCGTCGGCAGAAACTCAGTCGGCGCCTTCGGTCAGACTTGATTGATCGTGCCAATGTGGACCTGGAGATTGACGTGGTCGGTCTCCGGTGTCCATTACCAGTGTTAAAACTAAAAAAGCGAATAGAGCCTCTCCGGCCAGGCTCGACGATCCGATTGCAAACCAGCGACCCGACGACACTGAAAGATGTCCCTGCCTATTGCAGGCTCGCTGGCCACCAAGTTGTCTCGATGCAGTCGATCGATCCACCCTACGAATTCATCATAAGGATGGCCGACTAACGGAACGGATGACACAAGCTGAGCCTCGAGTTCCGGATCCGGTTTGTGATTCTATTTTTCGCCTTTATATCCGTAGTAAGGACTCGTAAAAAACCAAACGGATAACATAAGCTGAGCTTGGAGATCAGTATGCGATTTGTGATTCTATTTTTCGCCTCGATGTTCGTTGCCACCCAGTCGGCGGCGTTTGACCGGTACACTGCTCACGGTGGGCCAATCAAGGGTCTCGCTCATTCAACTGAGCTGAATCTTCTCGTGAGCACGAGCTTTGATTACACGGCAGTTGTCTGGGACACAGAGTCAATGACTGAGCTCAAACAGTTGATTGGACATAATGCGGCGGTCAACACCGCGACTTTCTCTCCTGACGGTCAATGGCTCGCGACAGCTGGCGACGATAACCAAATCCTATTGTGGTCTGTTTCGGATCTCAAGGATCCCTCAGCTGTGCCCCGGCCCGTCGCCCTCAATGGACACACCGCAAAGGTGATCCACCTTGAATTCGATGATTCGAGTCAACGTATTCTATCATCCAGCTGGGACCGCAGAGTGGGACTGTGGGATGTATCCAACCAGTCATTGATCCGATTCTTTGAGGGACATCGTGGCCCAGTGAATGCCGCTCAGTTTATGCCGAATGACGATCAGATTGTGTCAGCAGGCGGTGACGGTCACATTCGCTTATGGAACGTCGGCTCAGGCGAATATGTTCGTAGCCTGGCTCGAAACGGATTTGGCATTAACGTGATGGAACTCTCTGCGGAGCTCAATGTTATCGCTTTCGGTGGATCCAATGGGGTAATGAAGAGCATNAGTCTGGATAACTCTGGACCATCCGTCGATCTCTGGGTAGGCGGCCCACCAGTGCTGGCCGTCTCGATAGATCGAGTGTCTGAAAAACTGGCTTTCGGGACTGCCGAGGGGCGGATTGTAATCGCCGATGCGGTGGTCGGTGAGATTCAGCACGATTTTAATGCAGTGAAAGGTCCGATATGGGCCATGCAATTGGGGAATAAAGCGCAGACCCTTTATTTCGCAGGCTTGGACGACTGGATTACGAAAATCAATCTCAGCGACTTTATTGTGCCCCATCCTCTGGCTGACAGTGATCGCCGCTTCCATCCGGATCAGCCGATCGACAACGGTGAAAAACAGTTTGCCCGAAAATGTAGTGTATGTCACACCTTGACACCTTCAAGTAAGCGTCGTGCGGGTCCCACTTTGTATGGAGTATTTGGACGGAAGGTCGGTGCCGTGGTTGATTACCCGTATTCCAAAGAACTGATTGCGATGGACCTTGTTTGGAACGAGGAAACCATCGATCGGTTGTTTAAAGACGGCCCTGATGTTGTCACACCGGGCTCNAAGATGCCTGTGCAACGGATTAACGGTGAACAAGATCGAGCGGACCTGATTAGTTACCTGAAGCGTGCCACATCGCCTCAATGAGAATCGTTATTTCACTGCTATTGGTTTTAAGCTCGACGACTGCATTCGCCGATCACGGTACGCATACCTGGGAGAACACACACCGTTCAGTCATCGCCGTCCTCCCCACTTGGCCCGGGTACGAAAAGCCAGGTTTTGGTGCCCCAAACGGTGTCGCGCCTGAAGGGAGTGGCATTTCGATTGCGCTTGGCTCCGAACGCGAATCGGATCTGGTTCTGACTGCAGCACACGTGGTTGATCGCGCGACGCGTGTTCAGGTTCGTGATTCTGATAATGGTATTTTGGCCGACGCGAAGATTCTGTGGATAGACAGCGATGCAGATATCGCATTGCTACGGACGCCGACCTCTCGACCGGCACTGAATTTAACGACTACAAGTGTTACTCCCGGTCAGCACGTTTGTGTTATTGCAAATCCCTTTGGTTTGGGTATGAGTATCAGTTGCGGGGTTGTCTCTGGGACACATCGTGGTGGGATTGGCTTTAATCCNATCGAAGACTTTATCCAAACGGACGCAGCCGTCAATCCTGGCGCTTCGGGTGGTGCACTTGTCGACGCAAATGGAGTTCTAGTGGGTATGATCGCGTCGATTTTCACCAAAGATGCGGACATCGACGCAGGTGTCAATTTTGCGATAAGCAGTCGACTCCTTGTGGAGCGAATCAAACGCGTTGCGATTCCTTAATTTCTAACTGGGCGCTGGTGTATGCTATCACCATTATTGATTTGAAAGGATTCCATGCTTGTCCGAATTTCTGACGACAAAGGAAGTTGCAGGCTTACTCCGACTGAAGGAGCGAAAGGTCTATGACCTAGCTTCTCGCGGCGAGATTCCATGTGCCAAGGCCACTGGTAAACTTTTATTCCCTAAACTTGAAATTACACAGTGGATCCATCAAAAAGGTGGGCTCACGAGCGAGTTAACCCAGCGCCCCGCAGTCATTCTGGGATCCCACGAACCGTTGTTTGATTGGGCAATTAGTGCTTCGGGTTGTGGACTTCCTGCTTCTCTAAATGGTTCGATGGATGGGTTTGAGCGCTACAAGAATCGGGAGGGTATTGCTTGCGGCATCCATATCGAAAACTCGACGACTCCAGGGTGGAACACTGAGTTAGTTGAAGACTACCTTGAACACTCGCCATCTATCCTGATGCATTGGGCAAAACGCGAACGTGGTCTGATTGTGCGTCCTGATTCTCATATTCAACAACTCGCTGATCTTCAAGGTAAGCGATTCGTATCAAGGCAAGCGGGTGCTGCCGCGCAGCTCTTGTTTGAAACTCACCTGTCGAAAGCCCAGGTTGACCTACTCTCCATTCACTCTGTTCGAACCGCTCGAAACGAGACCGACGCCGCATTATCAATTGTCGAGGGTGAGGCGGACGCTACTTTCGGCCTGCGGTCGTTTGCTGATCGATACCGATTGGGTTTTGTACCGATTTGTATCGAACATTTTGAGTTATTGATTGACCGGTTCGCATATTTTGAACCCGAAATCCAAACCCTGCTGCGCTTCGCTCTGTCTGATGAATTTCAGGCGGAGGTCGACCGCTATNCAGGTTACGACGTGACAGACTTGGGTGTCATCCGTCTGAACGGCTGTTTGTGATGGCCTCAAACCCACTGAGTCTCAGATATTTCTGACCGACGTCGCTTAANAACCAATTGTAAAATCCAACCAAGTCTTGATCTGCNTCNGGGGAAATACCNANACCATAGTATCCGTTGACCCGCANTGTTTCCGGAAGCATGCAGAATTGGAGATGTGGATTGTCCGCAACAGCTTCAATCGCGTTGGATTGAAAGGTCAGCAGCAAATCGACACCTTGCGTTTCCATAATCCACCCATNCTGATTCCGATCTTGCGGTGAATTAGGGGTCTCGCGACCACCCGTGATAATTCGCGTCCGCGATCGCAATGACTGCGGGTTCACGCCGGATATTGAGGAAATCTTACGTAATATTTCGAACTCATCTGCCGCAGGATCGAGTCCTGTGGTTGACATTCCGAGTGTTAAGTCTGGATCTAGAATCCGATGCAGCGCAGACTCCTCAGACACGTTCAGTGATTTCTGATGGAGTAGAACAGTTGAGTTCAGCCCCAAGATATTGGACGTTTCGAGGATTTGCTTTTCTACTAATGCGTCTGTGTGGACGGAGGTTGCGCTAAAAAACAACGCGCAAGACTGCCCCGTTTCAATTTTTGACCTGAGCGCGCCTGAAGGTCCAAATGATGTTGTGATCGCTGCCGGGGTTNCACCGAAGAAGTTTCTTAACAGTTTCGGAAGCAATCCGAGCATGCTACCTGGGGCTAGAATTGATTGGNGGCGCATGCTTCTCCTTCAACGATCGACTGCTAACGAGCATTGGGATAGAACANTTGATTACCGTTCACCTGATATGATGCGATCGCATCTTGCCCCGTTTTTGACAGTAACCAATCAATNAATTTCTGACCGGCNGCCGGATTCACGTTTGGACACTTTTCTGGATTGACGAGAATCACACCGTACTGATTGAAGAGCTTTTGATCTCCCTCGACGTGAATNTGAAANTCGCCTTTGTTACCAAATTTTGTCCAGGTTGCTCGATCGGTCAATGCGTAAGCATTCATTCCGACAGCGATGTTGAGTGTTGCACCCATGCCGGACCCTGTTTCNCGATACCACTGTCCTGATGCTTCTGTAGGATCAATCATGCTATCTTTCCAAAGTCTGAGCTCTGCTTTATGTGTCCCTGAGTCATCCCCGCGCGATGCAAAGATGGCCTCTGTTGCCGCTATTTTTCGCAGCGCGTCAGAGGCATCACTCGATCCCTTTATTGATGCAGGATCATCAGCTGGACCCACAATAATAAAGTCGTTATACATGAGATCGAAACGTTCAATACCAAACCCCTGCTCGACAAAAGTCTCTTCTGACGTTTTCGCATGAACAAGCAGAATGTCTCCATCACAGCGTTGCGCATTTTTGATCGCCTGTCCTGTACCTACCGCAACCACGTTCACTTTGATACCCGTATCTGTTGACGCTTTTGGGAGAATGTAATCGTAAAGCCCGGAATTTTTTGTGGAGGTCGTCGACTGCACAATGATCGAGTCTGCAAATGAAAGGCAGCTAAAACTGCAAAGTGCAGCGAAGCAAAGCTTTCTAATGATTTTATGTCTCATGGTTTAAGCTCTCTGATTATCTCGATTTACAAAACGATTTCCCCACTCAAAAAGGCTTTCGCCTCATCGGAGTGAGGAGCGAAAAAAAATGGAGCTGCGTCTGAATACTCAATGACCAGTCCACGATTTAGAAAAATAACGTCGGCCGACAGGCGTCTGGCCTGACCGATATCATGCGAGATGAAAATACTCTTGATGTGTTGTCGGGTGGCCTGTTGNATGAGCTTTTCGATTATCAGGACAGATGCTGGATCAAGGCTCGCGGTCGGCTCATCAAGAAGCAGAAGATCAGGTTTCGTTAGCAACGCTCGCGCAAGCGCTAGCCGTTGCTGTTCACCGCCTGAAAGCTGCGTTGCAGGATGCTCCCTTTTTTCAAGTAACTGAACTGAGTCAAGCGCTTGTTCTAGCTCACTTTGGGTCTGTCTGTCTTGGTCCGCAAAACGCATATTATCCATGACAGAACGACGCAGGAGCACGGGCTTCTGAAAAACCATTGCTTGCTTGGGATTCCCGTTTAATCCATTGAAGCCGATGGAACCCTGTGTTGGTGATAACAGCCCGTGGATGCATTTCAACAGGAGGCTTTTACCCGCACCGTTCGGCCCAAGAATCATGGTTACCCCGGGCTGACCAATTGTCAGGTCAATTTGATCGAGCACCCGAGCACCACGCATGTCGAGACAAAGATTGTTCACGCTGATTTGTAGATTGGATTTTCCAGAATGTCGGGTTTCACGCACAACCGTAGTACCGTGCTCTAGAGCGTACAGTCGTGACTAATCCGTTGACGGATAATGCGAGGGCTAATAAAACAATTCCCAATCCAAGGGCGACNGAGAGCTCGCCTCTTGACGTTTCAAGCGCGATTGCAGTGGTCATNACCCGTGTGAGGTGATCAATATTCCCACCGACGATCATTACGGCACCGACTTCTGATATCGCTCGACCGAAGCCCGCAAGGACAGCTGTGATCAGAGAATATCGGGCATCCCATAGGTAGGCNNCGACTGCTTTGTTGAGTGGGATGCTGAGACTGAAGAANAGGTCCCGGTATTCCTTATGTAGGTCGTCCATGACCTGGCAGGTGAGNGCTGCAATGATCGGAGTGATCAGCAANACTTGAGCAATNACCATCGCGCTGGGTGTGTATAGTAGACCGAAGACACCAAATGGTCCTGACCGAGACAAGGCTAGATAGACNAGCAAGCCGACGACGACCGGCGGCATNCCCATCAATGAGTTNATNACCGTGATACAAACATTTTTCCCCGGGAAATTTGCAATTGCCAACGTGGTGCCAATCGGCAATCCGANTACGATTGAGACNAGCAAAGCTGTCANACTAACCTGAACNGATAGCCACAAGATTTCNTAGAGATCTGCNTCGNCNNACAATANGAGTCTNAAGGCTTCNGAGNAAGCTTCNGNNAGCATANNTATGTTTTTTTTTCACTTTATGAAATTTTAACATATCATCTCAGGGTTGTAATACTAAATGCAATGACTACTACAATTATTTCAGCCGTCAACCCGATTCAAAGATAGATTTGATGTAAAAACCGGGGCAACTCGGAGAGCTTTCGTCTGCACTAGCGGATCTCGGTACCTTGTTGCCATTAGTACTAGGGCTGATTATCGTGGCGAGCGTAGACCCAGTCGGCCTTCTCTATGGGTTTCGCCTGTTTGTAATCGCAACAGGTGTTGCTATCGAAGGCCCACCCCAGGCCAACCTATAAAAGCTTCAGTAGCAAGGGATTTAGGAGGTTCAGCCAGCTACGACGTATTGATGACGACGGTAATATTGTTCGGTCTGACATTGATTATTCTAAAATGGCTGGCCTTATTTAGAGCGATATCGTTCCTGGTGGTTAAAATGAAGGCCTCGAGATTTAAAGGCAAACTGATACCTATACCCTAGCGGTTGTTTTCATTAAACCTTCCCCAACTAGTTAATATATTAGCGGAACTCGTTGTATCTTTTTCGAAACAACCAGGTACTACATGTAACCTAACAAGAATCGATAAAATACGAACTATTTAGTAGAAAATAACAACCGATAATAGAAGAAGCTTTCTAATGAAGTTATTACAAACACTCTTCGTCTGTGTAACGTGTCTCTATTCGGCATCAGGTGTCGCAAATACTGTTCCAGATATAAAGCTCGCCGCTTTGAAGTTTGGGACGGTGAAGTGGGAGTTGGCAACAATCAAACGTTTAGGACTCGACAAAAAGAACGGATTTAATCTCGAGGTCGTTGATGTGGCAGGTAAGCAAGCGTCTACCTTGTCAATACAAAACGATGCTGTCGACGTGATAGTCACAGACTAGATTTGGGTAGCCAACCAACGGAGCGCGGGTAAGGCTTACCAGTTTACCCCTTACTCGAAAGCTGTCGGAAGTTTGATGGTAGGGCCGAAGAGTTCTGTGATTAGCTTAAAAGACCTAGAGGGTAACCGGATCGGTATCGCAGGTGGCCCGGTCGATAAGAGCTGGATTGTGATCCAAGCTATCGCAAAGAAGCGTCACGGTATTGATCTAGCCTCGCAAAACGAGCTGGTGTTTGGCGCGCCACCGCTCTTATTCAAACAGGCTATCTCGGGTGAGATCGATGCGGTCATCAATTTCTGGCATTTCCTTGCAAAGCTAGAGGCGAAAGGTTTCAAACGAGTTGTTGATGTTCAGGACGCTGCGACCGAACTGGGTTTGTCTGCCGAAACCCCTCTACTTGGTTATGTTTTTAAAGAGTCCTGGGCATCTCAGAATCCAAAGCTTGCTGCTGGTCTACGACGAGCGTCTCACGAGGCTAAAGAAGTTTTGAAGACCAACGACGCTGCTTGGGAGCCGTTAAAAGGTCTGATAAAGGCGAAGTCAGACAAGGAGTTCGAAGCGCTTCGATTTGCCTGGAGGCAAGGCGCTCCCGGTGAGTCGTTCGATTTTGGGGCTGCTAAAAAATGTTTGATTTAATGCGCTCTTATGGAGACGGTAAGCTCATTAAAGCAAACACCGTATTGGACTCAAGAGCATTTTTTAAGTCTCAGTAACGGCAGGCCGATGCGATTTACTACTACCATTTCACTGGTTCTTCTCGTGATCACGTGGTTGGTCGCGAGTCACTTTGCTCAATCTGATGCATTTCCTGGCCCTGCAGCCGTGGGCGAGAAAATGATTCAGGAAGGTTTGAGTGGTGAATTATGGACTCACTTGGGCGCTACCTTCGCTCGGGTGTTCGTTGCTTTTGGTTGCGCCTGGGCGTGCGGACTGGTAGTCGGCGCGTTACTTGGCCGATCGGAAGCCCTCGATCAATGGTTTTGGCCTTGGGTCAATACCTTCCTCAATATGCCCGCGCTGGTTGTGATTGTGATTTGCTATCTTGGGCTTGGCATGACCGAGTTGGCGGCAATTTTGGCTGTGGTCGTAAATAAGGCGCCGCTGATCGTAGTGAACGTGCGTGATGGTGTGAGGCAGTTCGAATCGAGGTATGAGGAGTTTGCATCTATCTATCGTTTGTCCTGGATTCAGAAGGTCCGACTGATTTGGATTCCCCAACTTGAACCATTCTTGTTTACTGCCCTCAGAACAGGTTTATCGCTTACTTGGAAAATTATCTTGGTCGTTGAGTTACTCGGTCGGTCATCCGGTGTCGGATTCCAGATTCATTTGTATTTCCAACTGTTTGAAGTCGATATGATCTTGGCGTATGCGTTGAGTTTTATGATAGCGATGCAACTCATTGAGTGGACTATGGTTAGACCCTTGGAGCGGCACGTGCAGCGATGGCGGAAAGATGGTCAGTTGGCTTGATTGCTGGTTTGGTGACCAATTGATTATTCGTTCTGGAGCGCTGTCAGCAGATTCCGAGGTATCTGTAATCAGTGGCCCGCTGGTGTCGGGAAAACAACTTTACTAAGAGGAATCTGCCGACATAATCGGTCACTGAATCCGCGCCTAGTTTTCCAAGAGCCAACCCTACTGCCTTGGCTTTCGGTGACAGATAATCTCGGAGTTGTCTGTCGCGAAGAAGGTCTTCAAAAGCATTGGCTCGACCTATTTGATTTGCCGCGGGTCGGCGATCTTCGCCCTGGCCAGCTCTCTCTCGGCATGCAACGAAGGATCTCGATCATTCGAGGAATTTTAGCGAAACCAGGCTTATTGCTCCTAGATGAGCCCTCAGCATCGCTTGATCCTGAAAATATTGAACGGCTGATTACCAATATCCAGGTTGCCAGTCGAGAATCCTCGATTCCTATTCTCGTGGTGACACATAACCCGATCGATTTTAAGGACCTCGAGCCGTCGTACTACCAACTTACTGGTCGGCCTGCCGAGATACTCAGGTCTACACCATCAAATGGGCTCGGGCCTGATTAAATATGCGAAGATCTTAGCCGATTGACGCACAGTCCGAGCCAACCGGATGGTTCTTTGAGGAGGCATCAACTGTTGGGCCGATACGTGATTTGCTCACTCGTGGCGATTTCGCCAACTTTAGGGGTCTCATCCGTTGCGATCACAAGTGAGTGCGGATGAGCTCGCGAGCAGACAGGATCAGCTGCCGACGCATCACCGAGGATTGCGAGTGCCTGACAACGACAGCCTCCGAAGTCAATTTCTTTACGGTCACAGGACCTGCAGATCTCAGGCATCCATGAATCACCTCGATAAGCATTAAATGCGAGAGACTCATACCAGATAGCGCTCAACGATTGATCCCGTACATTTGGGAAAGAAAGGTGCTCAAGCGTGGTTGCGTTATGGCAGGGAAGAACAGATCCATCCGGCGCCACAATTAACGCAACGCGCCCCCATCCGTTCATACAGGACTTCGGGTACTCGGCGTAATGATCGACCGGCACATAATCAATGAGGAGCCGCCCATTTAACGACTCTCTTGCCTCGGCCACAATCTGATTTGTTCGAGACGATTGCTCCTGCGTTGGCATCAGGAGCTGTTTATTGAGCGCTGCCCACCCGTGGTATTGCACATTGGCTACTTCGAGCCGTCTCGCCCCCAGTTCCAGCGCCAGTTCAATGGTCTCCGGAAGACGGTCAAGGTTAAGGCGGTGCATCACCGCGTTGACGGTCAGGGGGACAGATCGTTCGCTTACCCATCGCGCAAAATCGAGTTTACGTTCGAGGCTTTGATTGAGATTACTAATTAATTTGGCACCGTCGGAGTCTACGTCTTGTAACGACAACTGGATGTGATCACAGCCT
>PAFS01000069.1 GCA_002705325.1 Gammaproteobacteria bacterium
ATACCACCGATTCAGCAGCCTTGGCCGATTATGCTCTGGATTGGAACGGTCTCATTAAAATAGAAATCACTGCGATCATGGACGACGAAACCATAAACTCGGTGCTTCCTAAACATTTTGGCTGAGTGTCACGCAACTTAGAATTCAGTAAGGGTTATTCGATTATGTCCAAGGCTTACGTGTTAGCCAATGTCAGAGTCAAAGATCCGGCTCGATATAAATCTTCTTATCAAGATCACGTAGGTGCGTTGGTACAAAAATATCATGGGACGTTTCTGGTTCGAGGTGGAACCAAAACTGATATGGAGAACTCCTTCCCGTACGATCGATTGATCGTGATTGAGTTTCCATCACGTCAACACGCTGAAGATTGGTATAACGACCACGACTATCAGCAACTCGTAACTAATGCGGCCCCTTTTATCGAAAGGACTCTTGTGATTATTGATGGATTTACAGGATAGATGATAAGGGTAGCTTCAAATTGCTATCTAACATGAAAGCTAGCCAGTAACCACCGGAGCTTTGTCAGAGTGTATCCTGTTCCATGAATGCCACAACGCAAAGGGTAGGCTCCATAGCAAATCATTAGGACTTGAGGATTAGATGGAAAGATGCGCTAAGTATGTAGGACCGATAGTGATGACCTTTATGGTGGTTTTTTTTGTCACCGGATTTATTACTTGGTTAAATGTTGGTCTTAGTGACGATTTTGTCATGCGATGGTTGCGAGGTTGGCTATTCGGATGGCCGATAGCTGCCTCAACTGTTATCACGCTGGCTCCTGTCGGGAATACGATAACCAATTTGATAGTTCGAAAACTGTCTTAATGGGACAAATCTCTGCTTGGAGTCATCTACTCGCTTAAATGAGGTGTCGGCCGCATTGATTGAGGTAGATACAAATAAGAGCATCATTATTTATTGTGGAAGAAGGATCGCAGTTATTGCGTTTGCCATACTGTTACCGAGATCTCTGAAGGCGCCCGTGCCGCCACCTTGTAACCAGTTTAGTTTGTCAAACTCTGACTGTACGAATGAGGTTTCTCGTTACACAGATACATAGGGCCCGCAAACGCCTACTGCCGTTATCACTATCCCCAGAAAAAGATTAGCAGCCATCACTGGTCTCATTTTTTTCAAAGTATTAGAGGCTGCAGATATATTCTCGGTATCTATCAAGCGACAGAGCCTGCCATAGAGACTGAAGTAGAGATAGAAAAAAGCGACTACCATTATCAGCCCAATAGTATGCATCAGGTGCAAGTAGGGCTGCGAATTCGCAAACCCCCCGAATCTGAAAAAAAGCTGATAATAGCCCGTAGCTAAAAGGATGCTGATGAGCACCCATACTAGTTGGAAAAATTTTCTATAAGCTGCCCGCCAAAGGTGGAGTCGTTCTCGCGGGTGTAGTACCTCTTGTGCCGCTGGCCGTAACGCCATAAAAGCAAAGAAAATCCCTCCGATCCAGAGCGTGGCAGCGACCGCGTGCAGACCTTGTGCGAGTAGATTCATCTTAAGTTCCTATGTGACTATTCGTAAAAGCCCGATGTTGTCGATTAGACTAGGAATAAATAACCCTTCACTTGCGGAGAAATAATGTTCGCGAACTGGAAACATGTAACTATCACGGCGCCCCGCAGGCACATATAATGAGAGTTTCATAATAACCTAATCTGTTTTTTTAAAAAAATTAATACACTCTATGACAGCCAGTTCCAGGTCACCTAGAAAATTGACAGGTTGACTGCCAGTATTTCGGTCGGTCCTCACTATCACACGCTAAGTAGTCACTTTTTTGGAGAGCACCAGTCTATCCCATACGGCAGCAAGTTGACGCAACCAGGCCGGTTGTTGTCTCTCTTACTAAATAGGCAATTAGTGTTTTTCGATTGCAGTATTTAATTTTTTGGTTACTGAAAATTGCACGAGTCAAAGGGTACTGGCTAGCGACCTTCTTATCTGAAAAGCATAAGTTATAAGCTTAGTTGACCGCGAAATCTAATGAAATCAGGTTATCGTTTATCGCCACGATCGCATTATCCTCGCCCGCGGCTACTAGGTGGTTGATTGAGGCCCCGCTAGAAAATTCCGACAATAAAAAAACTCCGGCCCCGGTAGACACGTCACTCAAAATTACACTTCCATCCGAAAAGCCGACTATCATTCGTGCATCATCGACCCAAGAAAACGCGGTGCAATGACCGCAGTCAGTCCCACACCCGATTTCTATTGGTTTTGGGTAAAATCCACCACTTTGAGTATCTACGGTCCATACAACAACAACTTCATCCGCGACAGCAGCTAATTGTGTGCTGGATTCATTCCACTTGGCCACCCTGATTTTTCGACCGAAACCTCCCAGTCTGAAGTCTTTTCCAGACTCTAAATTCCAGACATGCAATTCTCGATCATGAGTAGTCGAACATATAAACTCTTCCGACGGACTCCAAAAAACATCAATATGCGAACCTTGCCAAATCAAATCACGCGACTGACTCGACCTTATGTCATAGACCACTAACTTACCCTGGCTCCCAATACCGAGGTGCTGTCCGCTTCGCGAAAAAGCTACTCCCGTATAAGAGCAGGAGCCGCCTGCATCCTCCTGCATAACGACCGCGTTTTCGTTTCCCAGATCAAGGACCGCTGCCTGAGAACCGGATGTTATGGCCCCCAAACTCCCATCGGAAGACACTGCTATTGCTGTAGGCCAATTTTTTTTTGCTACGAATATACGTCTTTCTACGCTTAGCTGATCCAGATCTATCCGAGATACCGTGCCGTCGGTGGAGATAGACAAGGCACGCTGACCTCCTGCAACCAAACTTAACAGCCCGTCGTCATGGAGGCGGTGGATTGATCCAGTATCAACTTGCGGCCCGTCATGACAAACGTACACGCGTCCATTCTGCAAACCAACAACGACCCCAGACAAGTTTTCGGTTTTAATATGCGCCAAAGATGCGATTAGAGCTTCGCAGACAAGTGAACCGAGTATCCTGTTATCCCAAACTCGTTTTCCATGATCTACTCCCTTTACTGTATTGTCGTTTGGCACGCTAAAAAACCTTCCCGTAAAGACATCTGATCCAGATCTCGGCCGATGAATACTAACCGGCTGGTACGATCGCCATCCCAAGATTGTCCCCAACTGGAGTCCATGATCATGTGAACCCCCTGAAAGATGTAGCGTTTTTCGCTTGCGTATATGTCGATAACGCCTTTAGATCGAAAAATATCCTGACCTTTTTCTCGCATCAAAGTCCGCATCCACTCGGAGAATTTCTTGGCATCTATTGGGATGTTACTGGAAAGGGCGACGCTTACTATCGATTCATCGTGTTCATGATCGTCAGGGTCTTCGTCTAGCAACCCGGGCTCGTTTGCGAGGATATTTTCTAATTTAAAGGATCCAGTACCCAGTAATTTCTCCAGATCAACAGCGCAATAGTCTGTTTTATAAATATCGGCCACTGGATTTATACGCTGGACCTTTGACGTCACCAATGCAAATTCCTCAGGACTTACCTCGGACGCTTTGTTCACAAGGATCTTATCGGCAAAGGCTACCTGCTCTAGTGCCTCATGCTGATCGTCTACCTTAGAGAGGAAAAATTTTGAGTCAACTACTGTGGTTACTGAGTCTAGTTCGACCAAATCCTTAATGTCGTCATCCACAAAGAACGTCTGTATTACTGGCCCTGGGTCTGCGAGCCCTGTCGTTTCTATCAAAATCCCGTCGAATCTGCGGCCGGACTTAAAGAGATCGCAAATAATTCGTATGAGATCTCCCCGAACATTGCAACAGATGCATCCGTTGTTCATTTCGAAGACCTCCTCGTCGGCATCAACAACCAAGTCGTTATCGATGCCAATTTCTCCGAACTCATTTACGATAACCGCAAAATGCAGGCCATGATCGTCAGAGAGGATGCGATTCAACAAGGTAGTCTTGCCAGCGCCAAGGAACCCAGTCAAAACGGTCACTGGGACTTTTGAAGATGGCCCTTGAACCTTCAACCCTTCGGAAGCCGTCATTAAGCTAGTCCTGCCAATGTGAGTGCAATTCCCTCAACTTCCTCAAATATTATGAATGCTCCGACGCCAGCTATGGCGGCTCCGATCAGCCTTGGCTTCAAGTCATCAAGCTTATAGGCTTCACCAGTAAATCCGGCGAACATGTAGCCCGATGCGAGAGAGAGCGTGCCAAGCGTGCAAGCCAACCCGATGAGATAACCCACCAGAACAGAGGTATTGGTTGCTTCAACCCCGATGAGGGCACCACTGAATGCGATACCGTGGACTACCCCTGAGATTGCAATAAGTGACGACAACCCTGTGTGGGACATCCGATTAGTCCAGCCTGCAGCGATGCACATTCCTAGCAGAAGTATCGACAACATTACCCCAGGTTCAACAAAGAACCCGCCAACGCCGGCGTAACCAGCTATGAGTCCTGCGGTTGATCCGGTAACGAATAGTCCAGGTGCAAAGGCTCTCCTAAGTCCAGTCGAAGCAAAACTAATCAAGCCCACCAGTAGAATGAACGCGAGATGGTCACTACCTAGCAGAGGATGTCCAACACCAGACAACAGACCATGCCAGAGTGTCTCCATTGGCATACCTGCTAAAGGATGGTGCGCCCACGCGCTGGTAGCAGGAATTAGTGCAGTTAGTCCTATTAACATTTTCATGGTTTCATTCTCCAAATTGAATTGATGGATTGCCGAGAAGGGGGTTCCTTCTCTTATTTAAGTCGGCACAGATTGACCGCAACGCGAATTGGTAATCCGGTTCGGGTTTTACTGTTAATTGATGCTCAATCAACTGCGAAGGGGTGTCGATACGGGTCCGTTTAGAATAAGAGATCGGATTCTCGTTCTTCTTACCACGGACCGAAACACGCCCTCGTTGTGTCGAGCTAACCCAACCGTAATAGGAATCTTCGGCTTTTCGAAAACGACTGACAGCTATTCGGTTGTCCTCGAGTAACCAAGCAGTAGAGTCCATCTATACTTCCTTTCCGCTTGGAATAACGAGTCTTGGCTTATTGTTTAGCCCAGAGCGACTGACATCCCTTAAATTAGACTTGTTCACAAGAAAATCCATAAGATGATTTCTTATAGGGTAGTAATTCTCGTGTTTATAGAGTGTGGCTCGCGCCCTAGGTTTCGGGATTGAATTCACAACAATCTCATGAATGTATGCTTCAGGGCCATTTGTCATCAATATGATACGGTCAGCTAAAAGGATAGCCTCGTCGATATCGTGAGTGATCATGAAGCAGGTTTGCTCTGTCTCTCTGCAAATCGTGACCAACTCGTCTTGCAGGCTTCCCCTAGTGAGTGCATCTAGGGCCGAAAATGGCTCATCAAGCAAGAGGATTTTTGGACAAATCGAAAAAGCTCGAGCAATTCCCACTCGCTGTTTCATCCCACCACTTAGCTCAGATGGCTTTTTGTCGAGGGATTTCTCTAGGTGCACTAGCTCTAGGAACCGTTGGCTATGCTCGCTTTGCTGTTGTTTCGACCATCGTGGCCATTTGGACTGCACTGCGAATTGAACATTTTTCAATGCTGTCATCCACGGCATTAGCGCGTGGCTCTGAAAAACCATAGCTCTGTCTAACGATGGACCGTCAATCTCCTTGTCATCAACTAGAATCGATCCATCAGTTGGTTCTTCGAGACCACCTAACATATTCAGTAGCGTGGTTTTCCCACATCCACTATGGCCAATGAGGCAAACGAACTCACCGGCTCGTATATCAAAGTTAAGATTACTAAAAACGTTCGTTTCAGACCCCTGATTGCTAACGAATGTTTTGGCGAGATTTATAGTCTCGATAACCTCAGCTGAGTTCCGGTGATCTAGCGGACGATCACTAGGTTTGTCTTCCATAAGATTTACCATGCCTGACCTCTACTCATAATACGCCACAGCTTTGGCGCATCGAGCAAGAATGAGATCCAGGCACATCCCAACTATTCCAATGAAAAAAATGGCAGAAATGACTCCAGTTATCGACAAGTTATTCCATTCATTCCAGACGAAATACCCGATCCCGGTACCGCCGACCAACATTTCAGCTGCCACGATTACAAGCCAAGCGATACCTATCGAAATTCGCATACCGGTAACGATTGTGGGCGCGGCTGCCGGCAGAATCACCTGCAGTGCTGTTTTAAGCCGTCCAATCTCGAGTGTCCTCGCAACGTTCACCCACTCGCGTCGGACGGTAGCCACTCCGAAGGTGGTGTTAGTCAGCATCGGCCAAATCGAACATATGAAGATCACGAAGACAGCGCTAGTATTCGAGTCCTTGATTGTGTACAACGCCAGCGGCATCCACGCCAATGGGGAAACTGGTTTGAGCAGTTGAATATAAGGATTCAGCGCTTTTTGGGCAGTCTGCGACATACCAATTAGAAATCCCAAAGGGATCGCAACTAGTGCGGCAAGGAAATAACCAGACAGGACCCGCACAATCGAGTACGCGAGCTGGATTCCAACCCCCTTATCGTTTGGTCCAGCGTCATAAAAAGGGTCCGCAATATGTCCCCAAATCTCGGCACCCACGTCTCCAGGGCTTGGCAAAGCACTTGAGCCCTCAGTCACTTGCTTGCCCATCAAGGCCGCGTACTCAGGGTCTAGGCCCTGAGCGGCCTGACCCTGACTAGCGATAACTAGCGCCTGCCACGCCGTTATAAACACGATGAATACGCCGATTGAAACAATTGGGGCTCTTAAAGACTTTGATACGCCCACATCAACCCCTCTTGATGGCAAAACTATCAATGTATTGCTGAGGTTTGCCGGGATTGAAGGTCTTGCCCATTATCACGTGATCTAAAACGGTTTCGCTAGGAGCTGTCTGGCCCATCTCTGCCATAACAGCCTGCGCATCAGTCGCTAGATACACTTCTTTAGCAATCGCCCCATAATCAATATCTTTCTTGATGTAACCCCATCTTTTCATTTGAGTGAGGATCCATATCGCGAATGAGTGATACGGGAACGGATCAAAGTCGATCCGATTTGGTTCAAACCTGACCTTCCCGAGTCCGTCAGCAAATCTACCTGTCAATACCTGATTTACGACTGTTTCTGGCTGATTCAAATAATTTTTCGGTGAGATCGCTTTCGCGATTTCGGGTCTATTATCCATATTCTGCGAATAAGCCGTTGCATCCAGGATAGATTTAAAAAGGGCCAGAAATGTATTCGGCGTCTGATCGATAAACTTCCGACTCGCTGCGAATGCGCAGCAGGGGTGCCCTTCCCAGATCTCTTTGGTCAACTTGTAAATGAATCCGACACCGTCGTACACCGCCCTCTGGTTAAACGGGTCGGGCGACAAATATCCGTCTAAGTTACCTGCGGCGAGGTTGGCAACCATTTCTGGCGGTGGTACGACACGAATCTGTATATCGCGATCCGGGTCAATTCCTGCCTCTGCGACGTAGTATCTGAGCAGGAAGTTGTGCATCGAGTATTCAAACGGCACACCGAAAGTAAATCCCTTCCATTTCTTGGGGTCCTGTTTGTCCTTGTGCTTCATCGCGAGGACGATGGCTTGTCCGTTGATGTTCTCAACCGCTGGCATTGTCCAGGGGGTTGCAGTCGAGCCCGCGCCAACAGTAATTGCCAGGGGCATAGGAGTTAACATGTGTGCGGCGTCATACTCTTCCGCGAGCGATTTGTCTCGGCTAACGGCCCATCCGGCTGTCTTGATGACCTCGACATTAAGCCCATACTTCTCGTAGAAGCCGAGCGGCTTAGCCATGATAATTGGTGTTGCGCACGTAATCGGCACAAATCCAATATTCAAATCAGTCTTCTCGAGCGGACCTTTCGCATCCACTATCGCGGCGTGCACCTTATCAAAGGGGATGATTGACCCTATTGCCGCCATAGCTGTCCCCGATCCTACCGCTCTGAGGAACGCTCTTCGTGACATATCGGTTTTGAAAATCCCGTTCAGAATCGCTGAGGTTGCGACGTTAGCCATCACATCCTCCGTGTGCCGCCATTCCACAGCAGAGTCGGTCGGTTTATTGATCGATGAAGCACCGTCAACTGCCGCCGTCGTCTCTGTCGCATAATATCGCCCTGTAGTGGTGTTACCTAACGACTGTTGGTGCTCCCACATCGACGCATGGAGCCCGCACGGGCATCCGCTCCACAAGATCGAATCGGGATTGAAAGGGTTAGATAATGCTGACATGTCAACGGTCTCCGTTTGTTGGTTTTATGTTGCAGATGCGAGAAATATGCCAATACTCGACAGCTCGTTAAGCACATGATTTTTCTGCAGATTTATTTTTATTTACAAGCAGGGATAAATTACGATATTTTGTATTTTATGGAAATACATAAGTTAATTACGAATTTTAGTAAAATTCGAGACTGGGAGTTCGCCGCCGAGCTGCTAGAAGTTTTCGGGATCCCGATGTGTGTTTTGAACCCCGCAGATGATACTGTCGAAGCGCACAATTTAGCCTTCAGGGCGCTCTGGACCGGAGATACTCAGCCAAAGACTGCCACTGCTTTGTTCGCAAATCAGCTTGGTGAACTGATAACTTTTACGGAGGCGGTATCATCCGCGCGATCCTTTCAGACACACGACTTAGTTCCAACGCAAACGAAAATGCCAAATTCCTTCTGGATTGTCCAAGGGTCACAAGTCACCATGCAAATGAGGGCTTGTCTATTGTTGGTTCTGATACCCATCGAGTTACTTAACCAAGCCTACGTGGAGTACTTAGCCACCGGAACAACAAAAAGTTCAGTTACAGAAAGGAAGCAATTCCGGTACTTGTATCAACAAGAAGCCAGCTTGAAAAATTTGATTCTCGATTCTGCCGGCGAGGGTATTTTCGGCATCGATGAACACGGAAATACGACCTTTGTTAACCGAGCAGCCAGAAAGATTCTTGGATATAAAGAGGATGATCTCCTCGGAAAAAATATGCACGATGCCATACATCATAGTCACCCCGACGGCACGCCCTACCCACCTGAAAGGTGTGAAATAGTTCAATCTACAAAAGAAGGACGCGTTAGAACTGTAGCAACAGAAGTTTTTTGGTGCGCGGATGGGCGAGCGGTGCCGGTTGAATATACTGCAACGCCGCTAGACACAGGCGGCGACGAACAGGGCTCGGTGGTTGTGTTTCGCGATATAACCGCGCGACTAACCAGAGAATCAGCGTTAGAGGACGCCCTAGCTGAGGTAGCGAGCTTAAAAGAAAAACTTCAACAAGAGAATGAATATCTCAAAAATGAGATGCGAGAGGTAAAAAATTTAAGTTCGAATATAATTGGACAATCCGAGACGATTCAGAAGCTACGCGAGCAAATAGAAATTGTTGGTCGCACAGGCGCAACTGTTCTCATATCTGGTGAGAGCGGATCAGGTAAGGAACTAATAGCTGAAGCAATCCATGAAAATAGTCCAAGATGTGACAACGTTCTGGTAAAAGTAAACTGTGGTGCCATTCCCAGAGATTTATTCGAAAGCGAATTCTTCGGGCACGTTAAGGGCGCATTTTCCGGAGCGATCAACAACAGGGTAGGACGTTTTGAACTAGCCGATGGCGGTACATTATTTCTCGACGAGATCGGAGAGCTACCGATCGAGCTTCAACCTAAATTGTTGCGGGTAATACAAGAAGGGGAGTTTGATCGTATCGGAGACACCAAGACGCGAAAAGTGAATGTTAGATTGGTAGCCGCTACCAATAGAGACCTCACCTCTCTGATACGCGATGGACTCTTCAGGGAAGACCTATATTTCAGACTAAATGTTTTTCCAATATCTTCGCCGAGCTTGCGGGATAGACTCGACGATATTCCAACCTTGGTTAAGTATTTCGCGGAGAACTGCTGTTCGAAATTAGCACTTAATAGACCTCAATTCGATGATAATACTCTTGACGCATTGAGGAATTACTCTTGGCCCGGGAATGTACGGGAGCTTCAAAATGTTATCGAGCGTGGTTGCATCCTTGCTAAGGGTGGTCAATTCAAGTTTGAACAAGAAAAACTGTACGATACTCAAATAGATCGACCTAGCAATGAAACGCCCGATTTACTGAGTAGTGACCGGTTCCCTTCTACCTTGAGTGATATTAAGCGAATGGAACACGAATTGATCATAAAAATAATGCGACAAACCGGGGGGAAAGTTAGCGGGCCGGGTGGCGCCGCGGGTATACTGAAAGTAAAACCGACAACGCTGTACTCAAAATTAAAAAACATTCCCGATTTAGACGACAAGCTTAAGGGTTGATGCGGACGATCCTCAACCGCACGATACTGACCGTTATGCTCTGCCAAAGACGGGCTTGAAGCAACAATCTAGCCAACAAGGTTGAGGTCACCCTGGAGCGGGACGATATTTTGGGTATACACTTCCATTAGGGTGTTATGGATCACCATATCAATCCCGCGCATGTCTTCGATTGCAGCTTCTAATTCTTTCTCCTTGGCCATTTTGAGGTTGCTGGTTAGCCAAGAATACGGTGTCAGTGAGCCAGATTTTTGGATCGCTAGCGAAGCCGCGTATAACAGTGTTTTGGTGGCAGGATGGCTGATCTGCTCGGCCAGNTCCAGNCCNAGATCAATCCNGTCATCCATGAAGCAAGCAAANACAGCATCCGATTTGCGCTTGTCGCTGTTGGTCTGGCCCTGAGGCACCGGATCATATTCCAGCGCCTTCAGCGTGAGGTCACAGCCTTTGGTGGGTTGCCCTGTTTTCAACAGGGCCTCACCATATTGTTGCAGGATACGCGGGTCATTCGGCACCATTTCATGGGCTTTCTTACCATGTTCAAACGATGCCCTGTAATCCTTGGTTGCCGAATACACCGCCGATAGCAGGCGATGGCATTCGTAATCATTGGGGTCGATTTTCATCGCTTGTTCAATGAGGCTGTTGAACGTCGGCAAAAGCTCATCAAACGTCTGGTTTATATAGCCCCGAGACATGCCCTGCCCGATAGTGCATGATTTCCACGCATAGGCCTGAGCATTGTTGGGGTCCGCCTTGATCGCGGCATCGAACATCACAATAGCCTCGGCATTGGCTTCTTTTGTGAACTGGTGATGTAGCTCCTTGNCCTTGAGCAGGTATTCGTAGGAGCTCATGTTGCTGGTTGGCTTGCGCTTGGCGCGTTGAAGGCTGGCAAGCTCTATCTCGCCCAAGATGACAAAGGTCACGTTGCGGACAATCTCATCCTGAACCTCGAAGATATCATCGAGTTTACGGTCGAACTTTTGGCTCCACTTAATCTCTTTATTTTCGGTCTCAATCAACGAGATGGTGATCCGGGCCTTGTTTCCAGCGGTGCGGGCTGACCCTTCGACCAGATAATTCACGTTGAACTGGTCAATGAAACTGTCGAGGCTTTTATCGCTGTCGGTGAAATTGATACTGGACTGGCGCGATACGACNGACAATTGTCTGACCATCGATAATTCGGTGACGATATCCTCGTGGATACCATCGACGAGGAATGAGCTTTCCTCATTGGCGTTCATGTTTGTAAACGGCAACACGGAAATAATCGGCTTCTGTGTGCGGTCAACATTGTCGTCGGTATCTTCAGCCGGCGCTGCAGCAACCTTATCGGTCTTAGAGGTTGAGATGGAAAACACTTCAAACTCGCTCGAGATGTTCTTCAGCTTTTTAGTCCCCGCGGCACGGGTAATGGCCTCAATGCGGGTTTTAACCTGCTCATTGATTAGGCGTGAAACTAGGATCTGTCCCGGGGCGCATTGGCCCTCTAGCCGGGCCGCAATATTTACCCCGTTTCCGTAAATATTATCTTTCTCAACGATCACATCATCGCAGTGAATACCAACCCGCCAGACCAGTTTACGATCCGTATCGGTCGCACTAATGCCTTCATTGCGTTCCTGGATCGCATCCTGAAAACTGATCGCGCAATTGACGGATTCCACAGGGCTGGCAAATTCGGCCAGAACCGAATCCCCCGCGGTGTGAAAGATTCGGCCACCATGCTTTGTGATGAAGGCATCGATAATTTCGCGGCAGGTATTTAAGCTGAAGAGGGTTTTTTCCTCATCGGCAAGCATATGCTTGCTGAAACCCACACAATCGGCGGCAAGAATAGTTACGAACTTNCGGTAAACTTCGGACAAGATTAATCNACCTCACAACTGATAACGAGTATTAATACTTAAAAGCCAACGTGGCGGTGTTCTGATATCTATCAACTACTAGCATGTTAATGACTATATCTAAATTTATTACTTGTTTGGTACAAAAGTCACACTCAACATTGGCACATGGTCACAGGATAAAGCGACCAAATGATAGCGGTCATCGGGGGATAGATTGATAGATGTGTTAACTTTGCATTAGGCGGTGACTCAAGTGCAGATATAGTGTCACCACAACCATCCCTGCGCGGATGATGGTTCTGAAAAGATCGCCGAGTTTGCTGGTGAGCACTTATTTCAGTTTCTTTTTACCTTAGCTGAGAGCCAGGATCTTGCGAGGGCTTAGACGCCGTTGGTACTCCATTTTTCCGATTTGATGGAACTCTTCGTTTTCAATATCGGGGTAAACTAGATAATCGGCGAANGGGGCGTGGGGTAGAGCGACCTCCAAATTTTTTAAACGTGATGAAAGAAATCACAAACATGGATGAATATTCAGGGACTCAACTTCCTCTTCGCTATTTATCTAGCCCACGCGTTTCCCAGACTGCTCAAAAATCCAGTTAAATCATAGATGTTCAATCAAAACTATATATTTGCCTATCTCGTGCAAGGAAGGCCGTGGCTGGATCAAGATTGCTCTCTATGAAGTGAGCCTCTTGATCATCTCTCTTCACAGCATGACCGGTTATGGCTAGTACACGACAACCGGACCGATCTTGGAACCTTAAACCCTGTTCCCACGACGAGTGTCCAAAACCCTTTACAACCTCAAAGTCGTCGTCATTGTAACAACCATCCCAGATCAAAAGATCAGCGCTATCTGCAAATTCGATCAACTGTTCATCTAGAGCTGAACCGTGCTCGTGATCGACCAAATAAACTATCTCGTGGGGATCATCAAGATGTCGAAGTCGAAACCCTGTCGCCTCACCTGGATGATTTAAGGGATGAACCGAAATGAGCCAAGAGCCTTGTTGCATCCATTCACCGACATCGATGTATTTATAATCAATATGAGCGTGGATGATCTCCAGCGTTACTGGAAAAGCGACGTTTCCGAAAATAGTTTTCAATTTATGTTCAATAGATTTCTCGGAACTAGATTTACCCGAGACTATGCTGACCGTGCCTTTTTTCTTTTGCGTCAAAAAGTACGGAAGCCCAATAACGTGATCAAGATGACAGTGACTTAGGAGAAGGATCTCGTCCCTGTCAGACTCTTCGGGATAATTAAGACCACTGCCGCCGTCAATAAAGATCCGATCATTATNACACCGTATCTCAATNGCCGAAGTATCACCACCAAGATACTGGTGGGTTTCTTTNTAGTAGGGAAACGCTCCACGGGTACCCCAGAATTTTACCGTTAGTTTGTGGTTCATACCTTAATCCCGAAAAATCTCCGGCATCTCATTTATCCGTAAAGTCCGCATTACAACCGCCCGAAACACTCCTTTCAGTCCCTTATTCAATGCGCGGATGTTCCGTGAAACTTTGGAGACAGGTATGATCAATGCGTTAACCGTCTTCGCTATCTCGAATGAATGGGTAAAGCCGATTTGCGATAGTACCTCCGCAACACCAATCACCCCTCCCGGTCCAACGTTAATTCTCATGTTTGCTTGGTTAGATATCGTCACGGCCCCGCTTGTTATAACCAAACCATTACCTCTCTGATACTCACGTAAGATATCTTGTGGCGAACTAANAACGATCGACTCAAGCCCATCACTCACGATCACCCTTAAGAAGAGCGATTGGACCGCTGAGAACGTATGTTCAGACGATTTGAGTANCGCTTGCAATTCAAGTCGTGATTTTCCGTTCGTTATAGCATTGACGTCCAAGTCGATTAGCCGACCTTGTTGGGTATCCTTATCTTTAATNTGTCTGATTTGGTTCGTTACTGCTAGCTGGAGCAAAAGACAATTCAACAAGGCTTGCAAAGACGAGGGTTGATTCATTAAGAGATTTTTGAGTGCAGCGCCCGAGATCTCCAAGCAAACTGAAGACTCAACTGCACGAACCGATGCACTTCGCTTCCCGCCCGACAGAACCGCTTGTTCTCCAAACGCCGAGCCTTTAGATAAGACGGCAATCTGTTGTTTCGTCGAATTATCGAATATTTCCAGACTACCAGATGACACNACGTATAGATGGTGAGCGTCGTCTCCCTCATTGAACAATACATAACCTTTTGGAACAGACACCTCGTAAAAATTCGGATTGGTTTTTGACTTTTGCCTAACGAGATCTGGAACATTACTCACCTCGAAACTCCTTCTCCAATATCACTCGGTCGCAGTAGCCTAGCTGTCCAGCGCTCACACTACCTATGCACAGGGATACCTACCTTATCACGACGCTCCGCCAGTTGTGGGGCCATCGAAATCTTGTCTATTTTTCCTGTACTAGTCTTTACTACTTTTTATGTATGAGGAAGGTCCGCATGGTCCCTTTTCCCTTAATTTCCGACTGTTGAGGAATGACCTCCAGTGATGTTTCGTCCAATAGGCTCAGAGTTTCTTCAGAGACGTGGATAGTACCCGGCTGTCCAATTGATTCGAGTCTTGACGCTAAATTTACCGAATCACCCCAAATATCGAATGAGAATTTTGATTTCCCGATAACTCCAGATACGGCATCGCCCGAATGGATGCCGATACGCATCTCCAACTGATTAGCATTTATAGTCTGGTATTTTTTTATTGTTTCAAAAAATTCAAAGCCCACATCGACTAAAACTTGAGCGTGATCTGCTCTTGCTGCCGGAAGACCAGCGACAGCCATGTATGCATCTCCGATGGTTTTTATTTTCTCAATTCCGTTTTTCCTACAGATGTCGTCAAATTCCGAGAATATACCGTTTAAGAGATCGACGACTTCCCGTGCCGATAGTTTCGAAGCCAAGGGGGTGAACCCAACAATATCTGCAAACATCACACTTACATTCGCGTTATCCAACGCAAGAACCCCATCCCCTTCGCGCAGGATATTGGCGAGATCCTTCGGTATAATATTGTGTAGCAGACTTTCAGATTTTTCACGCTCGAGCACTAGGAAGTGTGAGTACATCGCCATGGGTAGCCCTAATAAAAATAGGGACCCTAAAATATTAGATACTCCTAGGAACTGTATTACTCCAGGGGTAGCCGAGATCAGAGGTTGCGACTCCGAAACAAACAAGAACATCAGAACATCAATTAGTAAAAAAGCTGAAGCCCATGACCATTTGATCCAGCCCCTAAGCGGAACGGCTATCAAAAGTATCGCTAGATTCAAATACCAGATGTGGAAGTAAACGTCCCAGCCTAATAATAAAATATATGCTGTTGCGGACCCCACGCCTCCGAGACACGCTAACAAGACGCCTACCTCGGCACGACCAGTGGTGTGCAATAAGAATCCAATCCCCACCACGGTGGCAAATGTAATCTCCCAAAAGATAATTTGTTGCCATTCGTCGACCGTAAAGAGCAAAACCGAGATTCGAATTACTACAGCGAGCGCTCCAGCTAAAAAACCGAGTTGCATGGCAAGGAAAGCTGGTTTCCAACTGTCGGGATAACCAGTCTTTGCCTGAAATAGAAAATTTGTGACTGTTGCCAGCATGTTACTGCCTCAAATTTGTAACAAAGACACGCGAGGATCTTCAGCGTGATTTATCCAATCCGGTAGCCTTAGTAATTAACTTGCCCGCTGATGGACACTATGTAGTCTACCAAAGTTTCCACTCAGGAATCCTAAGACACTTGAGTTCATTACGGTCTTAGATAGTGTGATCCCCTCGACTTTTCAGTTTTTGACAGAGCTTCTAGGTAACGGAGGTCAGGTCTGCGTCTTATACAACGACCAACTATGAGAGGTCACTTCTGACCCGGTTATAGTTCGACCCCTCGTTCAAAGCAATCATCCTCGATNGCATTAGAAGCCATCCGCTGCGCACGAAAAGTTGGTTACGCCATNATTGCCNNTCANTTTTNGATTAATCAAAGTGCTAGGTCTTGAAAACCGACTGGCTNGTACCAACCGTTGGTCTANNNAACCGCAGGAGGTAGCCGCTTGGCGCATCGGAAACCAGAAAACNTATCGGATCATGTCGCTCTAGCAGTCACTATGGCNCTCCGGTTCCTCGCCGATACGTTCTTCAAAAAAAGGTACGGACATCGTGCTGTAGTTCTGGAGACGGTTGCGGGAGTGCCGGGAATGGTCGCTGGTATGTGGCAACATTTACGCAGTCTGCGAGGCATGAAGAACGACTCTCGAGGCTGGATNAAAAAACTCCTCGAGGAGGCTGAAAATGAGCGAATGCATTTGATGATCTTCATCGAGATCGCCAAGCCTAACGCTTTCGAGCGGTATCTCATTTTGTTTGCTCAAGCAGTTTTTTGGAACTTCTACTTTGTGTTGTACGTNTTCTTCCCGANAATTGCACACAGGATGGTTGGTTATTTTGAGGAACAAGCGGTAATCAGCTACACACAGTATCTCGAAGAGATTGACTCGGGTTTAATCGAGAACACCCCGGCACCAACCACGGCCATTGAATATTACGGTTTGCGGACTGATGCTACCTTNAGGGATGTGGTGGCCAGAGTGCGTGAAGACGAGGAAGGACACAGAGACGAAAANCATGGGATGGCCGACCTTTTGGGTAGCACGAGGGGCGAGCCNTTGGGGAATTCGCCTCAGTGATTTGAGCCAATTAGNCGAAACCCGGTTTNGGATGAGGTANGTTAANGAAGTTCCGAATCGTNGGTTGTTAATNCATAACCTTCCGCCATCTNTTTNNTCTGCGCATCCATAAATAATTTAGGAGATGTCCTTGTTGTCCAGTAGTGGGTTCTCATGTTCGGATTGTGAAGCAACGGCAGCGTGCATTCGTACATTCGTACGGGGATCCAGACCAATAGAAAAGGCTTTTATGTCATTATCGCTTTGCTGGTTCGATGACTATCGGTATGGTAGTAATCTGTTCGAGCCTAGTAGGTGTACCCAAGGAAGGGGTGACGCAGCATGCCACGACTCAGTAGGCACTCAGCGCATGACGAAGATTCTCTGAATGTTGTGATTATTCTTGGTAGTGGTCCGAAGGCGGGTCGGGCAGCGGAGTGGGATTCAAGATTTTGGAGTCAGCTGGTTGTCATCAACAACGCTTGGCGAGTCCGTTCTGATTGGGATGCCTGTGCATTTCCGGAAGATTTCCCAGATGAAAATCGACCGCTGGATCCAGCTTCGAATCAGCGTTTGATTCAAGCAGAGCAATTCGTACCGCAGCAGAACCAGTTTGGTGGTGTGGTTTATGTGGGCGGTACCATGGCTTTTACCACAGCCTATTGGGCGCTCGGCGCACTGAAACCAGATGTAATGGCATTTTTTGGATGTGATCTTGTGTATCCCGATTCTGGACCGACTCATTTCTATGGGACGGGAATGCCAGATCCACTCCGCAAAGATGTAATGCTCCAGTCCCTTGAGGCCAAAGCGGCACGCTTACAGTTAATCGCGGCAAAACATGGTTGTTCTTGCGTCAATCTCTCAGCAGATCGAAGCCGGTTGGTATTTCCGCGCGCGACACTTGAGCGTCTTTCAGAAGTCGAGTCGATTGAGCTGGATCATCAAATGACCGAACAGGTGTTAAAGCGTGAGCGCGAGCTGGGTTATCAAGTCACCTCAGGACGCTATTGGGAGTTCATTGAGCAATTTGATTCTAATGCCTTGGCACATATCGATGCATTGTGGCTTGAAGCTCACGGAAACGCCCTGCTCGACAGACAGACGGCCTAAGTTGATAGGTCCTCAATAAAGCGATGTTCTCTGAGTCTTTCGTGGTTAATTACTACCTCAACAACAGGCTCATTACTCACGAATGGTGAGAGTAGAGGTGTAAGAACCTTCTCATCGTAAAGTATGGTTCCCCAAGCTGGGGGACTGATAAAGGGGACTTGCTCCTCTTGGGTTACCTTATTGATCGGCGACATCAAAGGTTCATAAAAATTTCATGGGTTCGTCATTTTCAAAACTTACTCTATGTTTTTTATCCTCAGGAGTAATTTATGCCTCGCTTAGATCGCGTTCGTTTAACCACGCTTGGTTGCGGCTTCGCTTTACTTGCCTCGCTCCCAGTTTCAGCGCTTGAAATGGAACAAATCGGTGAAATTCAAATTGGCCAAGGTGAAGGCTTTGCGGAGATGCTTCGCTACCATGTCGCTACACAGTCAATAATGGTCACAGCCTCTGAAACCGGCACCATTGAGCGTATTTCGATTGCCACACCTTCAGCACCTTCATTAGCAACCCCGTTTGATCTCGATGGTGGTGATGTTACTGCAGTGGCCGTGCATGGAAATTTTGTTGCTGCGTCGATCAAAGTAAAGCCTGCTGATGCTGCCGGAATGGTGAAGCTGTTTGATAGCAAAGGCTCATTGCTTGCGACGTTTGAAACAGGTGCACTGCCTGATGATGTCGCGTTCTCCCCAGATGGTCGCTATCTGCTCACCGCAAATGAAGGCGAACCATCCGATGATTACAGCGTCGACCCAGAGGGTGGATTCACACTCATCGACCTAGCGTCTGGTCCTCAAAACGCAACTGTGACGCAAATTGGGCTCACTGATTTTGACGTTCCAGCTGGCGCTCGCATCGTTAAGTCAGGTCAAAGCTTCGCTGCAGATGCTGAACCTGAGTACGTGGCTTTCTCAGCTGACGGGTCAACTGCATACGTTACTCTTCAGGAAAATAACGCAGTCGCAGTGATTGATATCAATGCAAAAAAAGTGGCAGACATCGTTGGTTTAGGCGTTAAGAACGTTTCACGCATGAGCCATGACATGTCGAATAAAGATGGCGGCAT
>PAFS01000070.1 GCA_002705325.1 Gammaproteobacteria bacterium
GGCTGGACTGTTTGGAGGTATGGTCGTCGCTCTTGCTGTCGGGATGATGGGTGCTTCACTTGGGGAACCAACAGATCATTTATTTTCACCGATCGCTTGGGCGGTCTTAATCGGCATTGTCGCAATGACCGTATTATTTTCTGTGCTTGGTGATTTATTTGAAAGCTTGATCAAGCGCGAACAAGGAGTCAAAGACTCAAGTTCATTGCTCCCAGGTCATGGTGGTGTCATGGACCGTATCGATTCATTGACCGCTGCAACGCCGATCTTTGCCTTAAGTATTTATCTAACAGGTTGGCCTTTGCTATGACGGTTGGTGTCGCTTTATTCGGGGCAACCGGCTCCATTGGTGAGTCAACGTTGGCTGTGATCGAGGCGTATCCAGAGCGATTCCATCTCGAAGTGGTCAGTGCGCATCGTTCGATTGAGACGCTGGTGCGAATCATTGAACGGTTTCAGCCAAAGCATGTGATTTTGACTGACCAGTCAGAAGCCAATGCGTTGATCGAACAGGTGCCGAAAGATTTCAATGGATCACTCGCATTCGGGGAACATTCATTGGCTGAAGCGGCAAGTGCATCAGAGGTTGATGTGGTGATGGCGGCCATCGTTGGTGGTGCGGGACTGGTCTCAACTTACGCCGCAGTGCGTGCGGGTAAGCGAGTCTGCGTGGCCAACAAAGAAGCACTGGTGATGGGTGGCGAATTGATGATGGCAGAAGCGAGAGCCAATGGTGCAATGCTTCTTCCAATTGATTCTGAACATAATGCGATGTTTCAGTGTCTACCTGAATCCTATACGGTTGGCCAGTCAATTCCTGGGCTGAAACAATTGGTTTTAACCTGTTCGGGCGGGCCGTTTCGCGAGTGGAGCATCGACGCCATCATGGATGCCACACCAGATCAAGCGGTGGCACATCCAAACTGGTCGATGGGTCGAAAAATCTCTGTCGATTCAGCAACGCTGATGAATAAGGGGCTTGAGCTCATTGAGGCGACTCACTTGTTTCATGTTCCTGAAACATCGATCGATGTTGTGATTCACCCGGAGTCGACAGTGCACTCATTAGTGGAATTTGTCGATGGTTCGATGCTCGCTCAAATGGGTAGTCCCGACATGCGGATCCCCATCGCGCATGCATTAGGTTTCCCCGAGCGTTTGGGCATCAATGTCGAACGCTTGAGTCTGACAAAATTATCGAAGCTTCACTTTGAGCCCGTGAATCATGCAATGTTTCCTGCATTAGGCCTTGCCCGGCAAGCAAGTGCTGAGGGAGGCGATCGACCTATTGTGCTAAACGCAGCGAATGAAATTGCCGTTGACGCCTTTTTGAAACAACAAATCGGCTTCACTGAAATTACTGAACTTGTGTCCGATTGCTTGAATCAGTCGGCGAGGCAGCCTATATCCTCTATTGATGATGTGCTTGCCGTTGATAGGATGAGCCGTCAGACCGCAGAAATCTGGATTACGGAGCGCATATGATTACTACGATTTTCGCAACCATTGTTGCCTTGGGTGTATTGGTGACAGTGCACGAGTTTGGTCATTACTGGGTAGCTAAACGATGTGGTGTTCGAGTTCTTCGCTTTTCAGTCGGTTTTGGGCGCGCCTTGTATACATGGAAAGACCAATCAGGCACTGAATTTTGCGTTGCTGCGATTCCTCTTGGTGGATACGTGAAGATGCTCGATGGTCGTGAGCAAACACTGTCTGAGGAAGAGCGCACAGAGGCATTTGATCAAAAAACGGTGGGTCAGCGTTTTGCGATCGTCGCCGCCGGTCCGGGGATTAACTTTATTTTTGCGGCGATTGTTTATGCGTTAATCAGCATGATCGGTGTGCAAACACCTGTTCCTGTGGTAGGTGAACTTCCTGGCGAAACCGCGACCAAAACACGGCTACCAGCGGAAGTTGTGTCCTTCGATGGACGTGCGATGGAATCGTGGGAACGAATTTCGATCGCCATGGTTGATGTCATTGGTGATCAGAATATGGTTCAAATTGGCTTGCGTCCTTTGGATTCAAGTATTGTGAATATAGTTACCATGCCAGTCCCGGATGATTTAATCACCGATGAAAGCCCCTTGGTTGCTTTTGGCGTCAAACCCTGGTCACCACCGATCGATGCGGAACTTGCGCGGGTGATTCCGGGTGGAGCAGGTGAGGCTGCAGGCCTCTTAGTTGGTGATCGAGTCACCGCAGTCAACGGGGAGTCGGTCGCCGATTGGTCTGCGTTTGTCGCTGTGATCAAGGGCGCCTATGGGCTGTCAACCGATTTGACAGTTGAAAGAGGTGGGCAAACTCAGACGTTGATGGTTGTGCCAGAGACGCGTGAAGGCCCGAATGGTCCCTATGGTTTCTTGGGGGTTGCTCCTGTCGTCAAACCACTGCCACCTGAATTAATCCGTACGGTCCAGGAAAACCCAGTGAAAGCCCTATGGGTTGGTGTTGAGCGAACAATCGAGATGAGTTGGTTGACGATTGAGTCGATCGGGAAAATGATCTCAGGCGCGCTGTCGCCTGAGAACTTGAGTGGTCCCTTGACCATTGCTAGAGTGGCAGGGGATTCAGCGAGTTCAGGCTGGTATGCCTATCTGAGCTTTATTGCCTATTTGAGCGTGAGCCTTGGTGTTTTGAACTTACTGCCGATTCCAGTGCTTGATGGTGGGCATTTAGTGTTTTTCGCAGTGGAATGGCTGCGAGGTAAACCAGTCTCAGAACAGGTGCAGATGCAAGGGATCCGAATTGGTATGGCATTGTTGATGGGTCTGATGTTTTTTGCGTTTTATAATGATTTGATGCGGTTATAGGCCGTCGAACCAGGAAGTTCATACATGCGTTGTACTTTACCGCTGAGCGCACTTGCGCTCGTTCTTGCAATGTCTGCTCACGCAGTCGACCCCTTCCAAGCGTCAGATATCCGAATCGATGGATTGAAACGCGTTTCATCGGGTTCGGTTTTTGATGCACTCACAATTCAGCCCGGTGACCGGGTAACGGATGCGGATATTTCGCTCGCGACCCGCGCGTTATTTGAGACGGGATTCTTTGATCAGGTGGAAGTGCGTGCAGAAGGTGATGTGTTAGTCATCGAGGTGACTGAACGGCCCGCCGTATCACGTATCGAAATTGAGGGTAACAAAGCGATTAAAACTGAGGACTTGCTGGATAGTTTACGGCGAGCGGGAATTGTTGAAGGTGATGTCTTAAAGCGTGCGACCCTTGATCAACTGGAACAAGCGATTCAAAGACAATACACCAGTCGCGGACGCTATGATGCGACAGTCAATTCCGAAATCATCGAGCAAGACCGTAATCGTGTTGGTTTGAAAATTTCGATCTTTGAGGGATCGGTTGCAACCATTTCTCGCATCGCAATCGTTGGTAATGAAGCGTTTAACGATGATGTGTTATTAGATGAAATGTCACTCACTGAGGCCGGTTTATTTACTTGGTTCTTAGGATCAAATAACTATGAAACGGAAAAACTGAACGCAGATGTCGAGGCGATCCGGTCATATTATCTGAACCGTGGCTATGTCAATGTTGATGTCTCCGAGCCACAGGTCGAGTTATCCGAAAACCTAGAAGATGTGTTCATCACAATTACGGTAAATGAGGGTAGTGAGTTTCGTGTTGGGTCAGTGAACGTCGGCGGTGATCAGCCAATCGATTTGTCATCTGCGGTCGAAGAAATGACCTTACAAACCGGCGAGATCTTCAGCCGTCGTCTGGTAAACGACGCGGTGAGTACAATGAGTGAAAAGCTTGGCGATGCCGGTTATGCGCGTGCTCAAGTTCGAGCGGTTCCTGAAATCAATAATGAGTCGCAGACAGTCGACGTTACTCTGGTTGTAACGCCTGGACCACTGGTCTACGTGCGTCGGGTTGAGTTCAGAGGTAATGCGGACACCTCAGACGTGGTGCTTCGTCGCGAAATCCCTCAGCTTGAAGCCTCAGTGAGCTCAGCAGCCGCCATTGAAAAAGGACGGATCAATTTGCAGCGCCTTGGCTTTTTTAGCTTGGTCCGTGCATCGACTCGTCCTGTTCCAGATCAGCCAGACCAGGTCGACGTGATTTATGAAGTGAAAGAGCAAGCATCGGGGTCATTTTCAGCGAGTGTTGGCTTTAGTCAGGGCGAGGGTGTGTTACTGGGGGCAGCCGTTAGCCAGAAAAATTTCCTTGGTTCCGGAAATGCACTGTCATTCAGTCTTCAGAGCTCGAGCTCAACCAAAGCGGCGCGCTTTTCGTATACAGATCCTTACTACACTATTGATGGGGTCAGTCGAGGAGTGGATCTCTACTTTGCGAAGACTGATTTCGACGATACGGGGACTGCAGACTATTCAACCGATGAAACTGGCCTTGGACTCACATTTGGATACCCAATAAGCGATGAGGCTCGGGTGAGTGCGAACTTCGCAGTTCAAAATACCAATCTTGATGCCAAGGCCAGTGGATCGCGAGCCAGCTACATCAACACTTTCTTTGCCAGCGAGGGCTATAGTAGCTCAGCCACAAGTGCTGACTTTGTCGAATATAAAGCGGGTGCAGCGTACAGCTACAACACGTTGAACAAGGCATTTCTACCAACCGCAGGTACCCGTCATCGACTGAGCTTTGATTTATCGCTTCCTGGATCAGATCTTGAGTATTACACCGCGAGCTATCTCGGAGAGGCATACATTCCAGTGCTCGATCAGGAAGACGTCAGTCTGAAGTTTAAGACTCGGGTTGGCTATGGTGATGGATTTGGTGACTCTGACGGCTTGCCGTTTTTGAAAAACTTCTTCACCGGCGGTATTCGGACAGTTCGTGGATACAAGTACAACAGCCTGGGGCCTATCGATAACAAAGGTGAACAGGTCGGTGGTAATGTCTTATTGACCGGAACCGCGGCACTTCAATTTCCAATGCCGGGCATTAAAGAAACCGACCAAGCGCGCTTGTCATTATTCAGTGACGCAGGTCAGGTCTATGCAGACAGTGCAAAGCTTGGGGATCTCCGTTATTCAGCCGGTCTTGCGCTTGCGTGGATGACACCAATCGGGCCGTTGTCATTTACCTATGCATCAGCATTGAACAGTGAATCAGGTGATGAAACCGAAGGCTTCCAGTTCTCCATCGGTTCCGCATTTTAATGGTGTACACACTGGCTGAGCTCGCTCGGTTAACGGCGACTGAGTTAGTGGGGGATGGGTCATTTGANGTCACAGCGCTTGCATCATTAGCTCGCGCGACGCCGACCAGTCTGAGCTTTTTATCCAACGACGCCCGGCGTGCTGAACTGAAAAATTCTCGAGCAGGCGCTGTTGTCGTATCACGTGCAGTTGCTGAGGAGATCAGTCGTGGATTGATTTCGGCTGACCCATATCGAACCTATGCTGAACTTTCTGTTTTATTTGATGAGCGTGGACTCCCGTTTGCCCAAGGGGTTCATCCAACTGCAGTGATTGATGAGACTGCAGTCATCGCCGATGACGTATCAATTGGATCGAACGCTGTCATTGGACGCGACGTTGTCATAGGTGTGGGATCTGTCATCGGCCCGAACGTTACCATTTATCCAAACACACAAATCGGTCTCGATTGCATCGTCGGTGCGGCAACAGTCATTGGGTATGACGGATTTGGCTTTGCCAAATCACCGGATGGATGGATCAAAATTCGGCAATTGGGCGGAGTCGTGATTGGCGATGATGTTGAGATTGGCGCAGGATGTACCATTGATCGTGGTGCGCTGGATGACACCCTGATTGAGGATGGCGTCAAGCTCGATAATCAAGTCCATATCGCGCATGGATGTCGGATCGGTATGCGAACTGCGATGGCTGGCTATGTCGCTCTCGCCGGTGGGACTGTGATTGGTTGTGATGTGACTGTCGGAGGGATGACAGGTTTTACAGGACATTTGTCTGTCTGTGATAAAGTGCACATCGGTGCGAATGCGCTGGTGACTCAGTCAATCACTGTACCTGGGGCATACTTAGGTGGTGCTGGGGGTGTCATGAAAGCCGACGACTGGCGGAAAAGCGCCGTTCGGTTTCGGCAATTGGACGCAATGGCGCGTCGAATACAGGTGCTTGAAAAGCAACTGAATGTGAAGAGTAAGGACTCGTAATGCTTCTGGATATCAAGGAAATCCGTGAATACCTTCCGCATCGTTATCCCTTTTTATTAGTGGATCGTGTCGTCGAACTAGAGCTCGAAAAACGTGTGAAGGCGATCAAAAACGTCACATGTAATGAAGATTTCTTCAATGGCCACTTCCCCGATCATCCAGTCATGCCCGGTGTTCTGATCATTGAAGCGCTGGCACAAGCAGCCGGCGTCCTCGGATTCAAGACCATGGACAAAAAGCCAGCTGAGGGATCAATTTACCTTTTTGTTGGTTGTGATGATGTTCGGTTTAAGCGTCAGGTTGTTCCCGGCGACCAGCTTGTCTTGGAAGCCGAGGTCTTGCGTGTCCGAGCGGGCGTTTGGAAGTTTGGGTGTCGCGCAAGTGTCGACGGTGAGACTGTGTGTACAGCCACCATTATGTGCGCGGATAGGACGGTTTGACTGCGATTCATCCACAGGCGCTGGTTGACCCAAAGGCAGAACTTGCTGAAGACGTTGAGGTTGGCCCGTTTGCCATCATTGGACCTGAGGTCACCATCGGTGAGGGAACAGTCGTTGGCCCATATGCGATTCTAAAAGGCCCCACCACCATCGGTGCCCGAAACCGTATTTTCCAATTTGCGTCCGTGGGTGAAGATTGCCAAGACAAAAAATATAAAGGTGAGCGAACAGAGCTGATCATTGGCGATGATAATGTCATTCGAGAGGGGGCTACCTTACATCGCGGTACCTCGCAGGACCGTGGTATCACCACGATTGGCTCGCGTAATCTGCTGATGTGCTATGTCCACGTGGCACATGATTGCGTGATTGGTGACAACATCATCATGGCGAATAATACGGCTGTAGCTGGACACGTCCATATTGGTGATGGAGCCATTCTCGGCGGCGGAACACTCGTCCACCAGTTCTGTCGCATTGGACAATATGCAATGACGGCCGCGGGTACGGTTGTTCTTCAAGATATTCCAGCATTTGTAACCTGTTCAGGGAATCGCGCGGAAGCACATGGAATGAACGTCGAAGGCATGCGTCGGCGCGGTGTCGATACCGATGTCATTAACCGCCTCCGAGAGGCGTATAAGACTGTGTATCGTCGAGGTCTAACTCTTGATCAAGCGATTGCTGAATTGGATCAAAACAATGTGGGCTGTACTGAAGTTGATACGTTTTTAGACAGCCTGAAATCATCGCAACGAGGCATCGTTCGCTGATGCAGATCTGCGTTGCAGCTGGAGAAGTGTCCGGCGACCAGATTCTCGCACCCATTCTATCTCGCGTTTCTGAGTCAGTATCAGCAGCATACAGTGGTATCGCCGGCCCTCAGATGATCGAGGCTGGAACCTATCCAATCTTTCCGATGGATCGATTATCAGTCATGGGCGTGATGGAGGTNTTGCCTCGACTTCCCGAGCTGTTATCGATTCGTCGGCAAATGAAGCACTACGTGTCAATATCACGGCCAACAGCGCTGATCACATGCGATGCCCCTGATTTCAATTTGCCGCTGTGTGCACACGCAAAATCGCAAGGGATTCCCGCAATTCACGTTGTCAGTCCATCTGTTTGGGCTTGGCGCAGAAACCGCATTCCGAAGATTGCAAAACAACTGGATCTTCTATTGTGCCTGTTCCCTTTTGAGCCAGAGCTGTACGAAGGTTCTGGCCTTCGCTGTCAGTTCATCGGCCACCCTCTGGCCAAGCAAATCGAATTCAATCCAGATCCAAGGAGGTTCCGGACCGCACTTGATTTGCCTTTGGCTGGACCACTACTCGGTATTCTACCCGGAAGTCGTGAGTCTGAAGTCAAACGACTATTACCGTTATTTTTAGAGGCATTTGATCAGTTGGTCGCCGAGACGCCTGATTTAACTGGAGTGATCCCTGCGGCCACAGATGATTTAAATGCACTGATCCAGGCGATGATCGGCGAGCGTTCTATTTGTGTGGTGCATGGCCAGTCAAGGCAGGTCATGGGCGCGGTGACAGCCGTGTTACTCGCGTCGGGAACTGCAGCACTTGAAGCGGTTTTAACAGGGCGCCCGACAGTGGCCGCTTACCGGATGAATCCATGGACCTACTGGATGGTCAGAGGCCAACTGCAAACGGAGTTCGTCACCTTGCCTAACTTCCTTGCTAAGCAGGCATTGATTCCAGAATTCATCCAAGGCGATGCATCGGTACATTCAATTGTTGATGCAATAACGCCCATGCTCACCGAGGGCCCGACTGCACATTTTCTGATGGAAGCGCAGAAGATTCATGAATCCCTCAGTGGTGATGTCACTGATCATGCAGCAACCGCTATTTTGGAATACCTTTCGTGAGTGTGCTGGTTGGTGTTGATGAAGTTGGTCGCGGCCCACTTGCAGGGCCCGTGGTGACATGTGCGGTCTTATGGCCCGATTATCATGGGATTGTTGAGCTTGATGATTCGAAAAAGCTATCGGCAAAGAAGCGTGAAGCGCTGATTCCATTGATCCGTGATAAGGCACTTCAGATCAGCTTTGGNCGGGCCGAAGTGGACGAAATTGATACACTGAATATCCTGCACGCAACGATGTTGGCGATGGAGCGAGCGGTCGAAGGTCTTGGTGAATTCGACGCACCGATTCGAATCGATGGTAATCGAGTGCCCGACGGACTCAAACAACGCGCACAGGCGGTGGTTGGTGGTGACGGGTTGATTGCGGCGATTTCAGCGGCTTCAATTCTTGCTAAAGTGGCACGCGACNAGGAGATGGNTGCTTTGGCTGAAATCTATCCAGGATATGGTCTGGAAGGGCATGCAGGTTATCCAACGAAGGCACACATCGAAGCGTTGGAACTGCTGGGTGTATCGCCAATCCATCGACGCTCGTTTGGTCCGGTCAAACGTATATTGGAGAAAGCATGACGCAGTTTGTTCATTTACGGACGCATTCTGAATATTCGTTGGTTGATGGGCTTTTCCGAATCAAGGAGCTTGTTGGTCAAGTTGCGCAGTATGAAATGCCAGCAGTTGCTTTGACTGATGAGTCGAATTTATTTGCCTTGGTTAAGTTTTATCGAGCCTGTCTGTCGCAAGGTGTGCAGCCGATTATTGGGGCAGATTGTTGGGTCAAAGGTGCCGATGGGTTTGGTCGCTTAACCCTGATCGCAATGAATCAGGAGGGCTACAAAAATCTGCTGGAATTATTGTCACTCGGATGGCTCAAGGGTCAGGAAGGTGACTATGCCCTACTGGAATGGGAATGGGTTGTCGAAAATTCGGCTGGACTCATCTGCTTGACCGGTGCAACCGAGGGCGAGATTGGCCGTTTGGTGGCTGCGGGGCAAATTGATAAAGCCGATGCGGTATTGGACAAATACCATGCAGTGTTTGCTGACCGATTGTATGTCGAGTTAACTCGTGTTGGATTATCTGGTGAGACAGCACTTGCCCACTATGCCGTTCAGGCAGCCGATCAACGACTGATTTCGTTGGTCGCAACAAATGTGGCTTGTTTTCAGGAGGCGGATGATTTTGAGGCGCATGAGACGCGGGTCTGTATCCATGATAGTGTGACCCTTGATGATCAACGGCGCTTGCATCGTCATACGCCTGAACAGTGGCTGAAACCTCAGGATGCAATGGCGGAACTTTTTTCTGATTTGCCAGATGCAGTCGCTAACACCGTACAAATTGCCAAACGCTGCGGTGTTGAACTAACGCTTGGTTCGTACTTCTTGCCTGAGTATCCGGTCCCTGAAGGAATGACGCTTGATGAGTTTTTCAGACAATCTTCTCATGACGGACTGAGTGATCGTTTGAAAGCAGCAGAAAGCTATGGACAAACGCTCGACGAATCAGCCTATCGGGAACGACTCGATTTCGAAGTCGACGTGATTTTGCAAATGGGATTCCCCGGCTATTTCTTAATCGTTGCTGACTTTATTCAGTGGGCCAAAGACCACGCCATTCCCGTCGGTCCGGGACGAGGATCAGGTGCCGGTTCGATTGTGGCTTGGGTACTGAAGATTACTGATCTTGATCCAATCGAACATGAGTTATTGTTTGAGCGATTTTTGAACCCAGAGCGAGTATCCATGCCTGACTTTGATGTCGATTTTTGTATGGATGGTCGGGATCGCGTGATTGATTATGTGGCTGAACGCTATGGTCGAAATGCTGTCAGTCAGATTGTCACCTTTGGTTCGATGGCAGCAAAAGCGGTGGTGCGTGATGTGACCCGTGTTCAGGGGAAACCCTATGGCCTCGGTGATCGCTTGGCGAAACTGATTCCATTTGAAGTTGGAATGACTTTGGATAAGGCATTTGAGGCTGAACCGCAACTCAAGGAACTCATCGAACACGACGATGAGGTCCGTGAAGTCTGGGACATGGCCATCAAGCTCGAAGGGCTCTTGAGGAATCGGGGTAAGCATGCCGGTGGCGTTGTGATTGCGCCCGGTAAGCTCACAGACTTCACCGCGTTATTGTCGGCTGAAGATGGCTCGAGTTTGGTGACGCAACTCGATAAAGATGATGTTGAAGCAGCGGGTCTGGTGAAGTTTGATTTCCTCGGTCTGCGAACCTTGACCATCATTGACTGGGCGCTCGGATTAATTCAAGGCACACAAGGTCAAGCGCCAGTCATTGAGCGGATACCGATGGATGATGCCAAGGTATTTCAGTTGTTGTGTCGAGGCGATACGACAGCGATATTTCAGCTCGAATCACGGGGCATGAAGGAGCTGATTCGTCGATTAAAGCCAAATTCCTTCGAGGACATAGTCGCCTTGGTCGCTCTATTTCGGCCGGGTCCGCTGCAATCGGGCATGGTGGACGACTTCATTAACCGAAAGCACGGTCGTGCCAAGGTTGAATATCTACATCCAGACCTCGAGCCAATTCTGAAAAATACATACGGCGTGATCCTGTATCAGGAGCAAGTGATGCAGATCGCTCAGGTGCTGGCCAATTATTCATTGGGTGGGGCTGATCTTTTGCGTCGGGCAATGGGTAAGAAAAAGCCCGAAGAGATGGAGAAGCAGCGCGAAATCTTTTTAAAAGGGACTGGTGATCGAGGGATCGACGGCCAACTTGCCAACTCAATCTTTGATTTGATGGAAAAATTTGCAGGTTATGGGTTCAACAAGTCGCACTCGGCTGCTTATGCCTTGGTGTCTTACCAAACTGCGTTTTTGAAAACTTATTATCCCGCAGAGTTTATGGCTGCCGTGTTGTCTTCTGATATGGATAACACGGATAAGGTCGTGCCGCTCATTGAGGAGTGTCGCCGAATGGGTCTTGTCGTGAGACCACCAGATGTCAATGCCGGTTCATTTAAATTTTCGGTCAAAGGCGGTGAAGTGATTTATGGTCTCGGAGCCATTAAAGGACTGGGTGAAGGGCCGGTTGCGCAACTGGTTGAGGCGCGCGACGCGAATGGGCCGTTTACTGATTTATTTGATTTTTGCCGTCGCGTTAGGTCGGGCAAAGTCAATCGTCGAGCACTTGAGGCTTTAATTCGAGCAGGTGCATTTGACTCNCTCAANGAACAACGCTGGATTCTGATGTCATCACTTGAAGANGCGGTNGNACAGGCTGATCAGGAGGCGCGTAACGANGCGGTTGGCATGGANGACATGTTCGGNCTTNGTGGTGGAGCTGAATCGCAGTCGGGCAGCGATCCCTATCAGCATCNCCGCACAGCTGCGCGTTGGAGTGAGCGCGATGTTCTGCGTGGCGAGAAAGACACGCTGGGTCTATATCTGACAGGACACCCAATTGATTGGTATGCCGACGATCTGCAAGGACTTGGTGCTCAAGCACTAGAGAACTTGGAGCGAACCAAAGAGTCGGTTCGAGTTGCAGGTCTTGTGGTGAGTCTTCNTGTGATTCGTAATAAGCGCGGAGAGTCNTTTGGTATTGTGACGCTGGATGATCGAACGGCGCGCATGGATGTCACGGTTTTCGCTGATTTATTTGCAGACTGTCGCGAAAAATTGGCTGATGATTCGCTCGTGGTCGTCGAGGGGGATGTCAGTTTTGATGAATTCACGAATGGATTGAAAATGCNNGCGAATCGGGTCGANACGCTCGAGAATGCACGTAAGCAGTCCGCNTCTGGGNTCAAAATTCATCTGGAAACTCAGGCGCCTGAGTTTGTGGAAACACTGCTGTCGACAATACGGCCACATTTGGGCGGTGAGTGTCCGGTCGTTATCGCGTACAATNGCGATCNGGNGCGAGGNGAAGTGGTGCTNGGNGAAAATTATCAAGTACACCCCGAAGATTCGTTATTATTGGAATTNCAAGCGTTACTNGGGCAAGACCGGGTCAGGCTTGAATTTTCTGCAAGGACACCGCAACACGCATGAATCCAAATTATCTTGATTTTGAACAGCCTATTGAGGACCTTGATTCGAAGATTGACGAGTTGAGACATCTATCAACTGAATCTGGAATCAATATCGCCGAAGAAGTGGCACGGCTACAGGCAAAATCAAAAACGCTGACGGAAAAAATTTTTTCGGATCTCTCGATTTGGCAAAAAGCACAACTTGCCAGACATCCAAAGCGTCCCTACACCTTCGATTATGTGCATAACCTAATCGATGGATTTGATGAATTACACGGCGATCGGCTATTTGGTGATGACCAAGCGCTTGTAGGGGGCATTGGCGAATTCCGCGGGCGACCTGTGATGGTCGTTGGACATGAAAAAGGCCGGACTGTGAAGGAAAAGGTGGTACGGAATTTTGGTATGCCGCGGCCTGAGGGCTACCGTAAGGGTCAGCGCCTGATGCAAATGGCCGAACGTTTTAAGATGCCAGTGCTGACTTTCATTGATACCCCAGGCGCATATCCTGGGATTGATGCTGAAGAACGCGGTCAGAGTGAAGCGATCGCAAAAAGCTTAGCAGTCATGGCACGATTGAAGACCCCGATTGTGACTTCGGTCATTGGTGAGGGTGGTTCTGGCGGCGCGCTCGCGATTGGTGTGTGCGACAAGCTATTGATGCTCGAATTCTCAANCTACTCTGTGATCTCGCCCGAAGGCTGTGCCTCTATTTTATGGAAGAGTGCGGCACATGCCCCTGAAGCTGCCGAAGCGATGGGGATCACAGCAGAACGGTTGTTTTCACTGGGGTTAGTGGATCAGTTGATTCGTGAGCCCCTCGGTGGTGCGCATCGAGCCCCTGAACAGGCCGCCACCACCTTAGGTGATGCGATTGAAGCGCAATTGGATATTTTGGGCGGTTTGTCTGACGAACAATTGTTAGAGGCTCGTTACCAGAAATTGATGCAATTCGGTGTCGGTCGCAGCTGAGGGACTCATTCGGCCTCATTGGCCAGGACCTGACCATCGCGTTCATCTGATGATTAGCGGTGGCGCTGACTCGATGGCACTGCTCGCGCTAGTTGCTGATTTCTCAAAAATGGTTATGCGTGAAGTGATTATTCATCATTGTGACCATGGTGTGGCAGTCGAGGCAGGGGAATGGTTTCAGTTTGTCAAAACTGAAACAGAGCGCAGAGGCTTCGCATTCAGAGCGCATCACCTGAATCTTGAGTTAGGTACTGAATTTGAGGCACGTGCGCGAAAAGCGCGGTATGACGCTGTGATGAGCGAGGTTGAACAGGGTGACGTTGTGATGACAGCGCATCACCGTGACGATCAAGTTGAAACGCTGTTGATCCGATTGTCTCAGGGGTCCGGACTCATTGGTTTGGCTGGAATTCCCCTCACTCGACCGTTCGGCTTAGGCATTTTAATTCGCCCATTGTTGTCACTGTCGAGACAACAGTTAAAACAAGTCTTGGCGGCGCGGAATCTCAGACACGTTGTAGATCCTTCGAATCAAGATACAAGGTACTTACGCAATTACATCAGGCTTAAGTTTCTACCTGCGCTGTCACGCGTTGCTCCAGCAGCTCGAAACCAACTTCTGCAACTGTCGAAAGTTGCGACGGAACATGTATTCAGTGCCGGTGAGACCTTAGGTGAGCATTTGCCTGTACTTGGTGTAGATTCTGTCGCTGTTGCGTCAACACCATCACTCATCGCTTGGCAGATTCGTTTTTTTGCCCAAGCACGCGGCCGATACGCGCCATCGGCGCAACAGATTTCGGAGTTTGCGAGACAGTGTGTGGATGCATCGGATGATCGTCTACCGGAAGTGCCGATCAGTTCTGATGTTGTGATTCGAAAATGGAGCGGCAAACTCCACTGGGTTGATCAAAAGATCTTAGGCGGCGAGGCTGATAGTGAGCTTGTACGGTCGGAAAAAATTGGGCCGAATCAGTCGGTTGAATTTGAATTTCCGAATGGCGTTTTGTCACTGAGAACCGGGGCAGCATCGGAGGACGTGGCTGTCTTTTGGGGTGTCAAAGGGCGGAGTTTCCGATTGGGGCGCAAACGTCCGATGCAAAGTCTGAAACAGCTCGCACAGACGCTCGGTCTTCCCCCGTGGTTACGCCAGCGAACTCCTTTAATCGCGATTTCTGACCAAATCATTGGCTGGGGTGCGATCGATTGCAGAGACGAGGGATTGATTCCGCATTCTTTACAATGGCAGTGGCGCTTTGTCGCTAGGAATACAAGTGATTCCACTGTATCTTAATTACCCATCCCAAGACGACGTTTCCGTCATACCGTTGGCGGTCTCACCAAAAGGATTGTAGGTCAACATGAATCGATTCGTGTTCGTGACCGGCGGGGTGGTGTCTTCGCTCGGTAAAGGAATTGCNGCAGCCTCACTCGGAGCCATTCTGGAGGCGCGTGGCCTGAAGGTCACCATGTTGAAACTCGATCCCTACATCAATGTCGATCCCGGTACNATGAGTCCATTCCAGCACGGTGAAGTCTTTGTCACCGATGATGGTGCGGAAACCGATCTCGATCTTGGCCACTATGAGCGCTTCATCCGCACTCGGATGACGCAGAAAAATAACTTCACTGCCGGCCGGGTTTACGAGGATGTTCTGCGTAAAGAGCGTCGCGGGGATTATTTGGGCGGGACTGTTCAGGTGATTCCGCACATCACAGACGAAATAAAACACAAAATTGTTGCGGGCGCCCAGGATGCCGATGTCGCNATTGTCGANATTGGTGGGACGGTTGGTGATATTGAATCACTTCCTTTTTTGGAAGCTGTGCGTCAACTGCGTCAGGAGCTCGGTTCGGCGCGCGCTGTTTTAATGCATCTCACGTTGGTGCCCTATATCGCAACAGCCGGTGAAACCAAAACCAAACCAACCCAGCATTCGGTCAAAGAACTCCGGTCGATTGGTTTACAGCCCGATGTTCTGATTTGTCGCTCCGATTATNAAGTTGATATTTCAAGTCGAAAGAAAATTGCGTTATTCACAAACGTTGAAGAGCGTGCAGTGATTCCGTTGAAAGATGCAGATACNATCTATCGAATCCCGAGCATGCTCCACGCGCAAGGTCTCGATCAGTTGATCGTGGACAAATTAAGCCTTGAGTGCCAACAGGCTGACCTCAGTGAGTGGATTCGAGTGGCTGATGCACANTTAAACCCCCTGAAATCTGTGGAAATCGCGATGGTTGGAAAGTACATGGATTTACTCGATGCCTACAAATCACTCATCGAAGCGATGATTCACGCAGGGATTCAGACCCGAACGCGGGTGAATTTTCGCTACATTGATTCCGAAGACATCGAAAAGCGCGGTCTTGATTTATTGGATGGTNTTGATGCAATTCTGGTTCCTGGNGGGTTCGGTGAGCGTGGCATGGAGGGCAAAATCGCTGCGGTCTGNCACGCGCGCGAAAANAAGATCCCTTATCTCGGGATCTGTCTAGGGATGCAGGCTGCNGTCATCGAATTCGCTCGTCATGTCGCTGGTCTTGATGGCGCGACATCAAGCGAATTTGAGCCAACAGCAGAGCATCCAGTGATTGCNTTGATNACAGAATGGACTAANNCCGATGGAACTCGTGAGCTTCGGACTGAAGACAGCGANCTCGGCGGAACCATGCGCTTGGGTGNAGAGGAGTGTCGTTTGACTCCCGGATCGAAAGTCGCTCAAGTCTATGATGCGGATGTTGTCAGTGAACGCCATCGCCATCGTTGGGAATTCAATAACGATTACTTGGATCAGCTGTCAGATGCAGGCCTCAAGATTGCGGGTCGCTCAATTGATGGAACTTTGGTTGAGGTAGTNGAAGTTGATGACCACCCCTGGTTTGTCGGNTGTCAGTTTCATCCAGAATTCACCTCNACACCGCGGGATGGTCATCCGTTGTTTACAAGCTTNGTAGAAGCTGCAATCACGTACTCAAAGACAGGTGAAAAGGAGACGTTGTTCTNGTGAAATCAGTGATTGATATCGGTGGTATGCCGTGTTCGAACGCGCATCCAATGANGCTTTTTGGTGGCATGAACGTGTTGGAGTCCAGAGAGCTCGCGTTTGAGATCGCTGAAGTCTACGTTGACGTCTGCCGCAAACTGGATATCCCATATGTGTTCAAAGCGAGCTTTGATAAGGCGAACCGCTCGAGCATCACAAGCTTCCGTGGCCCAGGGNTTGATCAAGGGTTGACTTGGCTCTCGGATATTAAATCTCGCTTCAATGTCCCTTTGATCACCGATGTCCACGAACCAGACCAGGCAAAGGCAGCGGCCGAAGTCTGTGATGTGATCCAACTGCCTGCGTTCCTGTCACGNCAGACTGATCTAGTTGTGGCGATGGCTGAGACCGGTGCGATCATCAACGTGAAAAAAGCGCAGTTTCTCGCACCACATGAAATGCGACACATCATGAATAAGTGTGCTGAGGCAGGCAATGAGCAAGTGATTTTGTGCGAACGTGGCTCGAGCTTTGGTTATAACAATCTGGTGGTCGATATGCTTGGGTTTGGCATCATGAAACANATGCAAGTTCCTGTGATTTTTGACGTCACTCATGCGTTACAAAAGCCAGGTGGGCGTCTCGACTCAGCGGATGGTCGCCGTGAACAAGTGACCGAGCTCGCGCGTTCTGGTATCGCTNTGGGACTTGCCGGACTCTTTTTGGAATCGCATCCAGATCCATCAAAGGCCAAGTGTGATGGGCCATCTGCTTTGCCGCTTGATAAGCTCGAANCGTTTTTATCTCAGTTAAAGGCCATTGATGGCCTTGTTAAATCATTTNATATTTTGGAGACCAACAACTAATGACAACCATTGTCAAAGTCATTGGCCGCGAAGTCATGGATTCTCGCGGCAATCCAACAGTAGAAGCCGACGTCGTCCTTGAATCCGGTGCGATGGGCCGAGCTTGCGCACCTTCCGGTGCCTCGACTGGTTCGCGTGAAGCCCTCGAGTTACGTGATCAGAATGCTAGCCGTTATCTGGGCAAGGGCGTATTGCAAGCGGTTCAGAACGTCAACGGGCCGATTGCCCAGTGTGTGATCGGCCGTGACGCGTCCAAGCAGCGTGGTCTCGATGATGCAATGATCGATCTTGATGGAACTGAGAATAAATCAAATCTTGGCGCGAATGCGATGCTTGCGGTGTCGTTAGCGACAGCGCGTGCGCATGCCGAGGATCAACGGATTCCTCTTTACCAACATATCGCCAATCTGCATGGCAATACAGGCCCGTTGACACTACCAGTCCCAATGATGAATATCCTCAATGGTGGTGAGCACGCTGACAATAACGTGGATATTCAGGAGTTTATGGTTCAGCCAGTGTCTGCCAAGAGTTTTGCTGAGGCACTTCGGATGGGTGCTGAAGTTTTCCATCACCTGAAAAAAGTGTTGGTTGCAGAGGGCATGAATACCGCCGTCGGCGATGAAGGTGGTTTTGCTCCAAACTTACCATCCAATGAAGCCGCACTTGCAGTGATTGCTCAAGCAGTTGCAAACGCTGGCTACACCTTGGGTGAAGACATTACACTGGCGCTGGATTGCGCATCAAGCGAACTCTACAACAACGGACAATACGATCTGGCTGGTGAGGGCCGAGCTTTTGATGCAGAGGGTTTTGCAGATTATTTAGGCAGTCTGTGCGATCACTATCCAATCGTTTCGATTGAAGACGGGATGGATGAGAGTGATTGGGATGGTTGGGCCTATTTGACCAAGACCTTGGGTTCGCGTTGCCAACTCGTGGGTGATGATTTGTTTGTGACCAACACCAATATTTTGAGCCACGGCATTGAGCAGGGAGTGGGTAATTCGATTTTGATTAAGTTTAATCAGATCGGAACCCTGTCAGAAACGCTCGACGCAATTGGTATGGCGCAAAACGCAGGATTTACTGCGGTGATTTCTCATCGCTCCGGTGAGACCGAAGATACAACCATCGCAGACTTGGCGGTGGGTACGTCAGCAGGGCAGATCAAAACCGGTTCACTCTGTCGATCAGACCGGGTGGCGAAATACAACCAGTTGCTACGGATTGAGGAGGCGTTGGGCTCTCAAGCAACGTATGCCGGCCGTGGAGCCATTTTCGGGCTGTCATGACAGGTCGTGTGGTTCTTGTTGGACTTTCGATTTTATTGGGATTGTCTCAGTACCAGTTGTGGTTCGGAACGGGCTCAATCGCGGAATTGCAGCGGCTGACAGACGAACTCGAGAAACAAGAATCCGAGAATCAGCGTTTGGCATCTCGTAATGACGAGCTGGTCTCTGAGATTAATGCATTGAAGACGGATCCAGAGGCGATTGAAGAGCTACTCAGATCGCGTTTTGGATATGTTAAAGAAGGGGAGACCTTCGTTCGATTGCTGCCCAAAGGAGAGCTTCTGAATGACTGACTTGTGGGCTATCATTCCCGCTGGTGGTAAGGGTCTTCGGTTTGGCTCGCAGGTGCCAAAACAATACATGCCGGTCGCAGGTCGCCCTGTTCTCGACCATGTATTAGCGGCATTTCTAAAGCCGAAGGTATTTAAGGCAGTGGTCGTTCCTGTTCCACCTGATGATCGTCGGTTTGATGAATTGGCTTTATCGAATGATGGTTGTGTGTACTCAGTTCAGGGCGGTGCAGAGCGTGCTGATAGTGTTCAAGCAGGACTTAATTGGATACAAGCACAGGGTGCGAACGCTGATGATTGGGTGTTTGTGCACGACGCAGCGCGACCGTTGATTACTCAACATGAGTTGCATGGATTGGTTGATGCGATCGAATCATCCAGGTGTCCGGGTGTCGCGTTGGGTATTCCAGCAGCCGATACGCTCAAACGGGTGGATCAGATCAATCCGTGTCCGGAGGAGTCCGATAGCTGTATCGCGGAGACCGTTGATCGCACCAGGCTATGGCATGCCATGACGCCTCAGGTCTTTCGGTTGGGCGAGCTGTCTGATGCGCTTCAGGCTGCAAAGCAGTCAGGTTTGGTGGTGACAGATGAATCTCAGGCGATGGAAGCCAATGGACATTTGCCATGGTTGATTCGTGGTCGACGCTCCAATATCAAACTGACCTATCCTGAGGATCTTGAGTTAATCGAAGCGCTTTTATCTGCGCGGGAGGGTGCATCGCTATGATTCGTATCGGACAGGGTTTCGACGTTCACGAGCTGGAGGCCGGTGATGGAATGACCCTCGGTGGTCTCTGGGTCCCTTGTGATTATCGTCTGGTCGCACACAGTGATGGGGATATCGTGTTGCATGCTGTGATGGATGCGATGCTTGGTGCTTTGGCACTTGGGGACATTGGTCTGTTGTTTCCTGACACTGATTCCAAATTTAAAGGGGCAGATTCTGCTGCTTTGACCCGCGAAGTTCGGCAATTATGTTTGCAGAAAGGATATTCCGTATCCAATCTCGATATTACGATTGTGTGTGAAGTACCGAAAATTGGACCAGTTCGTGAGGCTATGCGCCAGTGTACCTCTGATGTACTCGAGACGCCTCTGGATCGCGTCTCGGTGAAAGCATCAACAACCGAACAGCTTGGCTTCGTCGGTCGTGGTGAGGGCGTTGCTGTCATGGCCGCCGTTTTGATGCGCACCCATTGAACTCGCTCGTTTACGGATCACAATCCATCGATTTAGCGCACCTGCCGACGGCGCATGGTGAGGCGGTCTTCGCAGGTGCTTACCGAACTGACGTCTCTGATTTTGTGGTCACCGAAGATCTAGGATTTGAACCAGCAGGCACTGGACCGCATCTTTGGGCGCTGATTCGTAAGCGTGGACTCGCGACCGAGGAAGCGACATCGCGTTTGGCGCACATATCAAAGACGTCGCGCAAAGATCTTGGTTATGCAGGTAAAAAAGATACACATGCGGTCGCGACCCAGTGGATCAGTCTCCCGGAAACAGCAGTCATTGAAGAGGGTGTGATCGATGAATCGCTTGAAGTGCTAAGACTCACACGAAATCAACGTAAATTAAAAATTGGGCAACTTGCGGGGAATCGGTTTGAAATCAGACTCCGCGGTTCGGTAATCGGTGATCTTGAAGAGAGAATTCAATTGATTGCGACTGAGGGTGTACCCAACTATTTTGGACTGCAGCGATTTGGCCGTTCAGGATCAAATCTTGAAGCGGCAAGGCGCCTCGCGCGACGTGACCCGGCAGGTCGGCGGCGACTTCATCCAAAAGATGGAATGGCAGCATCTGCGGCACGCTCAGCAGGATTTAATACGATCGTTGCTGCGCGTTTGCGTCAGGATCAGTGGCTCGAAGTCACGATGGGTGACGCAGTCGCATTGGCTGGTCGAGGAAGTCATTTCATGGTGTCTGACAGTGAGTTGGAGTCGGTTCGGAACCGGATCTTGACCGGTGATTTGGATCCCACTGCTCCGATGGCTGGACGGCAAACAAAAACGTCGATCGAACAGGCGGCCTTTGAGTGTTCGATATTGAAGACCGATCCAGAACTCTTTGCATGGATGACTGGAGTTTTTCGGGATGAGGAGCGACGCGCTGTCCGATTCATGCCAAAGCAGTTGGAAGCCGAGGTGTCAGAGCATACACTCGAGTTGTCGTTTTGGTTGCCGAAGGGCTCGTTTGCGACAGTACTGTTCAATGAATTAGGGAACTTGCAGGAGGCACATGCACGAGCTGCTTCTTGAGCGCGGTCAAAGCCGTCTTGTTGAAAAACTCGGTGACCTGGGTATTAACGATATTTTTGTGCTTGATGCATTTCGTCGTGTGCCGCGGCACTTGTTTGTTGATCCTGCAGTTGCCGATTCAGCCTACACCGACGTGACATTGCCACTTGGCTATCAGCAGACTCTCTCGCAGCCATCTGTTGTCGCTCGTATGTTGGAGTTATTGCGCGGTGGTCGTCAGTTGAATCGTGTGCTCGAAGTGGGTGCTGGCTCAGGATTTCAGACAGGCCTTTTGTGCCATTTGGTGAATCAAGTGTTTGCGATTGAACGCATTGCGCCCCTAGCGACTGAAGCGTGGAAGCGCATGGATGCGCTTGAGCTCGAAAATGTGGTGATTCGACATAGTGATGGATTGCTCGGTTGGCCGGATTTTGCACCTTTTGACGGCATTATTCTCGCCGCTTGCCCTGAGTCAGTTCCTGAGACGTTGTTTGAGCAACTGGCTGACGGTGGACGTCTGATCGCACCGGTTGGGCTCGATCAGCGCCAGCAGTTGATTTTGTATATCCGTGATGGAGAGACCATCAACGAGGTTCCTCTTGATACCGCATTTTTTGTTCCCGCATTGGCAGGTCTTGCATGAGTTGGGTGTCGATCTGGTTGCGTGGGCTCGCAATGGGTGCTGCTGATGCTGTCCCCGGAGTTTCCGGCGGTACCGTGGCTTTTCTTACAGGAATTTATGAGCGGTGGCTGGCAGTATTGACCGCCGTCACACCTGAGCTGTGGTCTGTGTTTCGAAATGACGGTTTGCGCGGCTTATGGGTTCGGTTGGACGGCGCCTTTGTTTTGCCACTACTTATTGGAATTCTGATGTCACTGATGACACTTGCGCATTGGATCAAGGATTGGCTCCATTTGGTTCCCGAACGCGTTTGGGGCTTTTTTTTTGGACTTGTGATTGCGATGGGTATCGCACTGTTATCCGATTTACGATCCGCGATGCGAGCAAAAGATTGGGGTCTCCTGATCTTTGGTGTATTGATCGCCTTGGGGATCGGACTGCAAACACCGCAAACTGCCAATCCTGCATTGTGGGTTTGGCCGTTCGCGGGCGCGATGGCGTTATCCGCGATGTTACTACCCGGGATTTCAGGTAGTTTTTTGTTATTACTGACAGGGCTGTATCCAGCGTTGATTGATGCAGTCAGTACCTTTGATCTCAGGGTCTTACTGTTATTCATCGGCGGGGGTGCAATCGGTATTCTTTTGATGGCGCATTTGATCAAGGCGCTATTGATTCAATACCACACGGAAGTCCTGAGTTGTCTGACAGGTGTGGTTTTCGGTGCATTGGTCCGTGTGTGGCCTTGGCAAGGTGCGGGAGACGACGGTTCGTTGATTTTACTGTTTCCGACTCAAGAACTGTTATGGATCCCATTGGCATTTGGACTGAGTGGTTTCCTATTGGCATCATTGGCTTTGAAGTTCTCGACAGATAACGGGACTGCGGTTCGATGAGACATGTATGGATCATGATCGGTTTACTGGTTGGTTGTTCAGCACCTTATGAAGTGCCAACCGATAATCTAGCGCGCCCGCTTGAGCGCGTGAAGCCAGAAGTTACGACGATTGATACTGGAAATCTCGATGCAGAAGAACCGGGGTCGCACTACGTTGTACGACGCGGTGATACGCTATTTTCAATTGCTTGGCGCTTTGATCAAGATCCAGACATCTTACGTCGCCGAAACCAACTGAACTCTGACGTAATCATCCCCGGAAAGTCACTGTCACTAAAGGGCGAGATTCCACCTGAACCTGAGCCCAAACCGAAATCTCAGCCAAAATCCGCGATCCCACCACCGATCAAGGCTGAGCCTGAGCCAATTCGGAAGCCAGCAGTGACATCAGAATTCCAATAAGTAGTGGCAAAACAAAGGCGCCGTCCAACCGAACCCATAAGCCGCGTAAACCATCGTTTCGAAACACAGACCACAGCTCAGGTGTGACGGCGGTCAATACTGCCAGCCACCGCTCATAAA
>PAFS01000071.1 GCA_002705325.1 Gammaproteobacteria bacterium
CGATCAAACACCCGTTTGGATGATGCGTCAGGCGGGGCGCTATTTGCCAGAGTATCGGGCGACTCGAAAAATTGCAGGTGACTTCATGGGCCTCTGTAAAAATGCAGAACTCGCCTGTGAAGTAACGATGCAGCCGCTTGAGCGTTATCCNCTTGATGCAGCGATTCTGTTTTCTGACATTTTGACGATTCCTGATGCGATGGATTGCGGNCTCTATTTTGAGNCTGGCGAAGGTCCACGTTTTGAGCGTCCTGTGAGAACNCGTGCAGACATCGATGCGCTCCTGGTTCCGTCGATGGCAGATGCATTGGATTATGTGATGAATGCGGTGACAACGATTCGTCGCGAACTCAACGGCCGTGTGCCATTGATNGGATTCTCTGGAAGCCCTTGGACTTTGGCGACCTATATGATCGAGGGTGGAGGATCAAAAGAATATCGCTATGCCAAAGGATTGATGTATTCAGATCCAGATGCGCTTCACGTATTACTCGAAAAGCTTGCGACCGCTGTGACGGATTATTTGAACGCGCAGATCGCCGCTGGCGCACAAGCGGTACAGATTTTTGATACATGGGGTGGAGTTTTGACGGAACCTGCCTATCGTGAGTTTTCTCTTGCTTACATGGAAAAAATTGTCGCCAGCTTGGTTCGTGAATCTGAGGGACGACAAGTTCCAGTGATCCTGTTTACCAAAGGTGGCGGCGCATGGCTCGAGCAAATGGCAGCGACAGGTTGCGATGCGTTGGGGCTTGATTGGACAGTTGATCTTGGTCGTTGCCGGGAGCGAGTCGGATCACAGGTAGCTCTCCAGGGTAATCTTGATCCGTCTGTTTTGTTCGGATCTGATNTATTGATTACATCTGAGGTGGAAAGACTTCTGAGAAGCTTCGGTCCGAACCTGGGCCATGTATTTAATTTGGGCCACGGTATTAACCAGCACGTTGATCCNCAGCGTCCTGCCACCATGATTGAAGCAATACAACGAATTAGCCGCGAGATTCATTCCGGCTCACATTGAGGTCGACATCATGCGCATCTGTAGTATTGCGTTAGGTCTNGTCCTGGCGGNTAGCGCCATGGCGGAGTCNAAAAATTTATCCGATGTATACAATTTAGCGGTTGCCAATGATCCGGCGTTGCGGGCTCAGATTGCAACCCGTGACGCGTCAGAGGCATTGGGGCAGCAGGTTCGTCGTGGTCGTGGTTTGAGTGCGAGTGCGTCAGTGTCTGGAAAGGGAACTCAGAATCTTAAGAGTGACGATGTGTATCGAACAGGTACCTTGTCACTGACTNTAAGCATGCCTTTATATGATCGGGGGCTGGATGCCAAAATCGAAANNCAGGACGCGGCGGTTCGCGAGGCAGACGCGTCGTTAGCCGCGTACCGGCAGACGCATATCATTTCGGTGACGGATCGATATTTTGCTGTGTTGTCGGCGGAGCAGGATTTGCTTGCAGCCCGAGCGGAAGTTGAGGCATTTGAGCGCCAGTTGGAGCAAGCGTCTGAACGTTTAGTTGTCGGCATCGGGACGCGGGTTGATGTGGATCAGGCGCGAGCACAGCTGGATTTATCTCAGGTGGGTTTAATTAGTGCAGAAGTTGCGCTGGATACTGCGAGATCAGATCTCGAGCAATTAGTTGATACCTCAATTCCTGATCTTTTGGATTTGGGAGAGGGCTTCGCGGCAGATCTTCATCGATCATTGNATGATCAACTTGAGATGTCAGTCGATCAACACNCTGACGTGATCGCTGAACAAGAGAGTTACCAGAGTGCGCTAGCAAACCTTGATGAAGCGCGCTCTGAGANCAACCCGACACTGGCTTTATCGTCAACTTTTTCCATATCTGATACGTCAGGCAGTAATACAGCAGCGACGAATGCCAGTGCGCGAAGTAATGTTCTGAGTGTGACATTGTCTGCACCGATCTATACCAACGGTGTTGCTGCTGCAAAGGTTGATGTGGCAAAAGCAAATGTCATCAGAGCAGAAGCGAACTTAGCGAAAGTACGCCGTGAAGTTCGCGCGAGTATGCAGAAAGCGTTTCGTAATCTCGAGGCGAGTGCGCGCACTGTGGAAGCTCGACAGCTGGCGATTGTTTCTGCAGCGAGTCGTGTTGAAGCGACTGAGGCCGCCTATGCGGTTGGATCAGGCGATATCGTCGAGGTGTTGAATGCGAAAAAGGATTTATTTGCTGCAGAACGTGATTTCGCAAAGGCGCGACACACTCATGTCATTCGACAATTGCAATTCGACCAAGCGATCGGAGATCTGTCNGAGTCAGCAATTNCGCGGATCAACCGGTACCTGGTTCAGTGAAAATCACGAGAGCTTGGTGTGAGATTTCCAAGCCATTCGCTGGCATCTTCCAGGGTATCAGCGATGATATGAATGACCCCGTGAGATTCTTGGACTTTTCCTCTTACTTTCAATAAACGGCTGGCCAAGATCTGATGTCTGAATGTTTCCACGAGAGAAGGCCAGACAAGGCAATTAATTTGTCCATCTTCATCTTCTAAGGTGATGAAAACCACACCAGAGGCTGAACCTGGTCGTTGGCGTGTCGCAACAATTCCTGCTACCCAAATTCGAAGATCGGGATGTCTTGGCAATCGATCGAGCTCCGATGACCGTCGACAGGTACGAAACGCTGATTTATTCCGCAATAAATTCATCGGATGTGCTTCAAGCGATAATCCGGTGGTTTGATAATCGGCAACTAAGGTTTCACCAAGTGCAGGAATACGCGGCCTAAAGTNTTCAACTGCCTGAATTGCGCCTTGAAATAATGGTAATTGCGATTCTTGATCTCCAAGCTGCCAAAAACTATCAAAACGATTNTCAGTCAGTGAGCGGAATGCATGTGCGCTGGCCAGAACTTCTAAGTCCCTTGTTGAGAGTCCNGTACGGCTTCGAAAGTCGTTGAGNTTCTGAAAAGGATGACGGCGTGCTNTGACNAGNGCGTTCGCTGCNTCAAATCGCAGTCNTTTAATGAGATGCAAACCTAGTCTGACACAGGGNGANCCTTCCGCATCCTCAAGTGTTGATAACCAGTCAGACGCATTCACATCAATCGGTCGGATGTCGATACCGTGACGTTTGGCATCCTGTAGTAGTTGCGATGGCGTATAAAATCCCATGGGTTGGGCGTTTAATAAGCCACAGTAGAATGCCGCTGGGAGATGGCATTTGATCCAAGCTGATAAATACACAAGCAATGCAAAGCTTGCAGCATGTGACTCGGGGAAACCNTACTTTCCAAATCCTTCGATTTGATGACAGAGTCGCTCAGCAAACTCGCGAGAATGTCCTCGTTCCAGCATTCCGTTGACAATTTTTTCATGAAAATGAGATAAGCCATTGCCTGCTTTCCAAGTCGCCATCGCTCGTCTCAGTGCGTCTGCCTCTCCAGCACTAAAGCCGGCAGCCACCATGACCAATTGGATCACTTGTTCCTGGAAAATCGGTACACCAAGGGTTCGATCNAGAACTTGGCTGATTTCTTTCGGTTGTTCTTCTTTGGGATCAACACCATCGCGTCGCCTGAGATATGGGTGCACCATATCGCCTTGAATTGGTCCAGGTCTGACAATGGCCACTTCAACTACAAGATCGTAATAGGTCCGTGGTTTCAGACGAGGAAGCATGGCNAGTTGAGCTCTGGACTCAACTTGGAAAACACCAATCGCATCTCCTTGGCACAGCATGTCATAGACCAATGAATCTTCTGGAGGGATCTCAGCAATTGAACGAGGAGGATGCTGATATCGTCCGTTACGGGGTTGATAGGTTGTCTGATATTGGAGCGCAAGCTCTAAGCTTCCACGAATTGCGGTCAGCATACCGAGTGCGAGAACATCGACTTTGAGAAGCCCCAGTGCATCAATATCATCTTTATCCCATTGCAAGCAGGTCCTGTCTTGCATGGCTGTATTTTCTATAGGACACAATTCAGAGAGTGGGCCGCGTGATATCACGAATCCGCCGACATGCTGTGTGAGATGCCTTGGGAAGCCCAAGATTTCCGTCACTAATTCGGTCAGCAATTGAATTTGAGGACCTTGTGGATCGATTCCGAGCTCAGCAAAGCGTTCAATCATTGCCTCTTTTTTATCCCACCACGCGAGACTGCCTGAGAGTGCTTCAATTAAATCAATTGGTAGATTCAAGGCTTTACCGACATCCCGGATGGCTGACCGTTTTTTGTAGGTGATGACGGCTGCGGCAAGTGCTGCTCGTTCTTTGGAATATTTNCGGTAAATATATTGAATGACTTCATCTCGCCGATGATGCTCAAAATCGACATCAATGTCGGGTGGCTCATTACGCTCCTTAGATACAAAGCGTTCAAATAATACTGATACGCGGCTTGGATCAACTTCTGTAATAAAAAGGCAATAGCAGACCACGGAATTTGCAGCGGAGCCTCTACCCTGACACAGGATGTTTTGAGAGCGAGCATAAGCCACGATATCGTGCACAGTCAGGAAATAGCAGGCGTAGTTCATCTCCTCGATGAGTGTGAGTTCTTTTTCGATCAGGCGAGTGATGTTGTCGGGTGTTCCTTGCTGCCAGCGTCGCTTTGCGCCTTCGAATACCAGATCTCGCAAGAATGCTTGTTCACTATCGTATTGCGGTGGGCAAATCTCTTGCGGGTATTCGTAACGTAAATCACTTAACGAAAAGTCGAATCGGTCCAGAATATTGAGTGATTCGTGGAGCCAGGCGCTTGGATATCGCTGCTTGAGTCCGTGTTGATCCATTAGAGTACGTTCACTTGATCGTTCTAATTGATCTGCGATTTCAATAATTGGGGCACCAAGCCGGATCGCTGTTAGCGTGTGTTGAAGCTTTAAACGCTGACGGATATGCATCAGAGGTCGCTGTGTTGCCACAACAGGTAAGTTCCACTCAAATGCTGTGAGATCGATACGTTCAGCTAGATCGGCTTGATGCCCAGATTCGGGTAAGTGGGCTGCAATCCAAAATCGTCCTCTAAAGGCGTAAGACAAGCTTTCGATTTGAGAGGTCCAGTCCAATGCCTGAGGATGTGGGTGCCACAGACATAATAGTGTGTCTGNATGCCCAATTAAGTCACGTCGCGTTAACTGATACGCACCTTTTGATGATCGTCGTCGTGCGAGTGAAGTCAGTTGTCCNAGTTCTCCCCAAGCCTTTCTGTTCGGTGCAAGAAACGTCAGCTCAAGTTGCTCATCGATTCGGAACCGCGATCCATGCACCATGGGGATATTCAGTGTTTGTGAGGCGAGATGTGCACGAACAGCCCCAGACACGGAGGCTTCATCGGTAACGCCAATCCCTGAGTAACCGAGAGTATGAGCGCGCATCACATATTCTTCAGGATGTGATGCGCCTGTTAAGAAAGTNAAATTAGATGTACAACAAAGCTCTGCNAACATNCTGTAATTATATACAGTAAAANNCAGTNCNTCATAGTACGCTCNAAGATCTTATTTCTCGAGTGCAGCGAGCCGTGTTTCGAGTTCTGCTAATTTTGCTTCAGCTTTTGANAGCTTTTCAGTCTGTTTGTCGTAGTCTTCTCTCGTCACAACGTTCANATCTTTCAATCCTTGCGCGATTAAATCTTCNNCNTGCTGCTTAAATTGNGCCTGCATTTTTCGAGCAGGNTCTGGCAACGCTTCAGAAATTTTNGTGGCGATGTCATTAAACGCATCTCTATTGAGCATGGTCTATCTCCTTTTGGTTTACCACTTTATGATGCGGGTGATCGGAAAAATTTCATCTCATACAGTTCGCACTATTTTAGTGCCGTGAAAGCCGTTACAGTTCATGGTGTGCGCAATTTCGGTGCTTTCTGACCGGGAAAAACCCGCCAGAACCCGCAATCTCCTGCGAAGTGATTGATTGGCACGGTGTCTGCAATGACTCATTGGGAGGGGTTATTTCTCCCGCTAGGGTCTCGTTAGTAAGGAGCTATACATGAAACTGGTAACGGCGGTTGTCAAACCGTTCAAGTTAGATGATGTCAGAGAAGCACTGTCAGATATTGGCATGCAGGGCATCACTGTCACTGAAGTGAAAGGCTTCGGTCGTCAAAAGGGGCACACNGAATTGTATCGGGGTGCGGAATACGTCGTTGATTTCTTGCCAAAGGTGAAANTCGAAGTTGCTACAACAGATGATCAGGTTGATCAGGTGATTGAGGCGATTTCGAAAGCAGCAAATACAGGCAAGATTGGAGACGGTAAGATTTTTGTGGTCGACCTCGGGCAGGCAGTCAGAATTCGTACCGGTGAATCAGGAAACGAAGCGTTGTAAGCGCAACAACAACACAACTCGATCAAAGACACACTTCGCAGGAGAGTTATAGTGAACGATTTAGCTACTGTGAGCGGCGATCTGGCCCAGTTGGCCTATGCCCTCGATACATTTTATTTTCTTTTAATGGGTGCGTTCGTGATGTGGATGGCCGCAGGTTTCGCTATGCTCGAAGCCGGCATGGTCAGGGCAAAGAACACGACCACGATTCTAACTAAAAATATTCTTTTATATTCAATAGCTTCGGTTATGTATTTAGTAATCGGCTACAACCTCATGTACATCAATGATTCCTGGACTGGAGTCATACCAGACGTTGGATTCCTAATCGGTGACGAAAATATTGCCGATGTAGTTGTCGCTGGTGGGGATGATGCGCCCTACTATTCAGCTCGGTCTGACTTCTTCTTCCAGGTTGTATTTGTTGCGACGGGTATGTCAATCATCTCTGGCGCNATCGCGGAGAGAATGAAGCTGTTTGCATTTCTAGCGTTCGCAATAGTNTTCACAGGCCTCATNTACCCAATCCAAGGCTCGTGGAGCTGGGGCGGTGGCTTCTTGTCAGAGGCTGGATTTAGCGATTTTGCCGGATCAGGGATTGTCCATATGTGCGGTGCCGCGGCNGCCTTGGCGGGNGTTATTGTCTTGGGAGCACGCAAAGGAAAATATGGTCCNGATGGGGAAATAAATGCGATCCCTGGCTGTAACATGCCGCTNGCAACCCTNGGGACNTTTATTTTGTGGCTCGGGTGGTTCGGTTTCAATGGCGGATCAGAATTAATGGTTTCAAATGTAGACGAAGCAAATGCTGTTGCTCAGGTATTTTTGAACACCAATATGGCTGCTGCTGGTGGAGCTATTGCTGCTGCTGTTGTCACTAAAATTTTATTTGGCAAGGCTGATTTGTCGATGGCTCTGAACGGCGCACTTGCCGGCCTTGTGTCTATTACTGCGGAGCCATTGGCGCCAACTGCGTTGCTAGCGACGATAATCGGTGTTGTTGGTGGAGTGATCGTTGTTTTTTCCATCCTCTCTCTTGATAGGTTGAAGATTGANGATCCTGTCGGAGCTATTTCGGTCCATGGTGTGGCAGGAATTTGGGGTCTATTTGCGGTCTTGTTGTCGAATTCTGACGCAACGATGGGCGCTCAGATCTTGGGTATCGTTAGTATCTTTGCTTTTACGTTTATTGCTTCATTAGTCGTCTGGTTTATCTTAAAAGCGATCATGGGCATTCGAGTAACAGAAGAAGAAGAAATTAACGGAGTAGATGTTTCTGAGATGGGAATGGAAGCCTATCCTGAATTCACAATGCGTTCTTAAATATCCTCCTTTGGGACATTGTTNGGGCGGCTTTGCCGCCCTTTTTTTATTTGTGAATTTGCGTACACTCTCCGACTTCCTGAAACATAGGAGAAAAAAACGTGCGCGCTGTATTCCTTGACTACCAATCGATGAAGCCTGACGAGTTGGACTTCGAAAAATTTTCGGGTGCGACTTCAGAGTTTGTGTCTCACGATGTGACTTCTCCTGAGTACGTTACTGAGCGAATTCAGGGGTTTGAGGTGGTCATCTTGAATAAAGTGAAGTTTGAGCGTGCCCACTTTGAAGCAGCGCCTGACCTGAAGTTGATTTTAGTGTCGGCCACGGGGACGGACAANGTTGATAAGCAGGCCGCTTCGGATCATGGTGTTGTTGTTTGCAATGTTACGGCTTATGGCACACGATCAGTGAGCCAGCACACGTTGATGTTAATGTTGATGGTTGCAACTCAANCAGAACGATATCGGAATGATGTCAAGGCAGGACGATGGTCGGAGAGTNCAATGTTCTGTTTGATGGATTATCCAATTATTGATCTCGNGGGTCGCACGCTTGGTTTNGTCGGCTATGGCGAATTGGGTNAAGCCGTTGGCAAACTCGCCGAGGCCTTTGGTATGCGCGTACTTGTGATGGGCCGCGACGGCGTCGATTATAATGATGAGGTCCAGCGGGTCGATTTTGATACGCTCCTCGAGCAATCAGATTTCGTCAGTCTGCATGGTTTATTGAACGCACAAACTCAAAAAATGATGAATCGCGACGCGTTTCGGAAAATGAAATCGGGTTCATTTTTTATTAATACGGCGCGTGGTGGTTTGGTTGATGAAGAGGCGCTTTGCGATGCGCTTGAGTCAGGGCACTTGGCAGGTGCCGGTCTTGATGTTGTGACCACAGAGCCGCCAGCGAGGGATTCTCGTGTTCTTAACTGCCAGCATCCGAATCTAGTTATCACGCCACATTCCGCATGGGCTAGTCGTGAGTCACGGCAGCGGATCGTCGATATCATGCAGGCGAACCTTGAGGCCTTTATCGAGGGCGCCCCGATTAATCGAGTTATTTAAGTATGTTGAGCAGTTGCTTAAGGTTTGTGATGGTGTGATCCGCAGGAACATCGTCTTCTGGGACTTGAGCGCGCGTGGTGAACCAGACGGTTCGTATGCCTAACCGGTTCGCACCCATCACGTCGTGTTCAATATCGTCGCCGATATGCAGACACTCATTTGGCTGAATCGCGAGCCGCTTGAGCGCTTCTTCGAACATCACCGGGTCCGGTTTTGGCTTTGGGAAGTGCTGAGACTGCAATGAGAACTGAAAATATTGCCCCAAGGGCATTGCCATCAGATCCGCGTTGCCATTGGTAATCGCAGCGAGTGGATATGTTTTTGCCAATATCTCAAGTGTTTCGACTGTGTCTGGATACGGTTCGACCTTCTGTCGTTCCTCATAGAATATGCGAAACCCCTCAATTGCCAACTCTTCAGCAATCGATCGTGTCGCGCCTTTATTTTCAAACCAACGAATCAACGTTTCTCGGCGAACCACCGTCAGGTTATGTGCAATCGTAGGCTGTTCCTCAACAATTTGTTTTCTGACTGCACGAAACGTATCGAGACTAAATCCAGCCATCCAGGCGGGTGGCGACAGACGACGCAAGTGAGCTGCCATTGCATCCTCTGCTTTTAAAATTGATAAATCGGTTTCCCAAAGGGTGTTATCGAGATCAAAGGTCAGTGCGCGAATTGACTTCATGATTTTGTCTTTGCCCTCGGATGCGCTCTGTCGTAGACCTCTGCGAGATGCTGAAAATCGAGGTGAGTGTAGATCTGTGTTGTGGAAAGGCTTTGATGCCCCAGAAACTCCTGGATTGCACGAAGATCGCCTGAGGACTCGAGAAGATGTGTCGCAGCTGAATGTCTTAGGGCATGGGGATGCACATGTTGGTCAAGTCCAGCTGCTTGCGCTCGAAGGTTGAGACGCCGCTGAACAGTTCGTGGCGATACGCCGACCCCTTTTTTTGTTATAAACGCCTGACCAGTGTGACCGTGATCCCACTCGGATCGTTGTTTTAGCCACTGTGATAGCGCCTCTCTCGCCTTAAAGCCCACCGGGACAATCCGCTCCTTATTTCCTTTGCCGGAGACTCTGATTTCTTCTGGGTTTCCGTGTATATCCTTGACGGTCAGACCTAAAACTTCCGCAAGTCGAAGCCCGGATGAATAAAGTAATTCATAAATTGCTTGGTCTCGAATTGCTTCGATATCGTTTGGATTAATCGGGAAGTCCAGTAGGCGTTGCATCGCGTCTGGGCTCAACGCATTGGGTAGATGTTTTCCTGTTTTTGGGGGTCTGACATCGACTGCAGGATTGACTTTGATCAACCGTTGATTGATCGCTTCTTGAAAGACTCCGCGCAGCGCAGATAGTTTGCGACCGATTGAGCGTCCAGCTATACGTCGTGCGCTCAATGATCGGACCCAGCGAATGACAGACAGTGTATCAAGTGACTGGATCTCGGCGTCTTTTCCAAAAAAACCAATTGCCTGCTGAAGATCGCGTGCATAGGCCTCGATTGTTCTACTGCTCCGTCGTTGCGTCTGACGCATGTCATCAAGATATCGCGTGACGAATGCGTGAAAGGTCATGAACTATTTCGCCTTATCGAGAAGCCGAGGAAGGATCAGCGCAAGTGCTTCGCCGATATGATCGAGGAAGAGCGTGTCCTGATTGGATTGAAAATGGGTGGGATCTGGATGGCCGAGAGCGAGTAAACCGTAGGTGTGACCTCGGACCAGTGCAAGTGTCGCAGAACTTTCGATCGTATCAGCATCCTCGCCAAATAATGCTGTTCGACGATCTCTTGTTAGGCGTCCGATCGACGGTGCTTTATCAGACACGGTTTGTGCAAGTTTGCCGCCTTCTTTGAGTGATTTTGCTTCGACAGCCTGAATCAGAGACAGCCCATCAACGATTTTGAATTGATCCGATAAAAGAAGCCGTACCACTGGGATATCGAATCCGTTGGCAAGCTTTTCATCAAGCACGATTGCCAGATCAGCCAGATCTCGCGCATCGAGTAGCGATAAAACAAGCGACCGAGTTTTTTCAAATAACACACTATTAATTCGCGCAGTCTCGAGCATATGATCATTTTCTTTTTCGAGCTGGCGGATATGATCGCGTAATCTCCGTATTTGAAATTCAACCAACGAGATCGCATCGCCGGAGTCTGTGGGAAGTTTGAGTTCTCGAACGAGCTCCGGGTGCTGTTCAAAAAAATCTAAATGATCCTGAAGGTATTCAGCGATCTGATCAGCTGTGATCGTCATAGGCGAAACTCTCCTTCAAAAACAGACTCTGCAGGACCGGTCATCATCAAATTGTACCCCTCTCCCTGCCACTCAATCTGCAGGTTTCCGCCTCGAGTTGCAACAATCACGTCGTGATCGAGTTGTCCAAGTAAGCGGCCATAAGTCATCGCAGCACAGGCACCTGTTCCGCAGGCTAGTGTCTCGCCGACGCCTCGCTCAAAAACGCGCAGTCGGATTTCCTTGGGAGATATGATTTCCATGAATCCAACATTCACTGAATCTGGAAATTGCGGCGAATCTTGAATCGCTTGCCCAATATCAGCCACGGCAGCCGCATCGACAGAATCGACCACAGTCACGGCGTGAGGATTGCCAATGCTAATTAGACCAAAGGAGTGCGATCCATTGGATGTTTCAAACACGACTGTGTGTCTCTGATCGGGTTCTGGAGGCCCTTGGTAAGGGAGTGTTTTTGGATCGAGTGCTGGTTGCCCCATGTTGACGCGGACAAGGCCTGTCTCTGTGAGTGTCAACTCGATTAAGCCGCGCGAGGTATTCACGGTGATGACAGGTTTGGTTGTCAATTCTCTATCCGTGACGAATTTAGCGAAACAGCGCGCACCATTACCACAATGCTCCACTTCGCCGCCGTCTGAATTAAAGATACGATAGTCAAAATCCGCGTCAGGCCTCGATGGTGGCTCGACCAATAACAGTTGATCAAAGCCGATGCCTGTATTGCGATCAGCCAACTTTTGGATCTGGCTCGATCTTAAGCTGACATGCTGACTGACTGCATCAATGACGACAAAGTCATTACTCAGACCGTGCATTTTTGTGAAGTGAACGCGCATTAGTCATCCACCGTATGTTCAAGCGCCCAGAGACTATCAATCGTCTCTCGCTCACGAATGAGATGAACTTGGTCTTGATCGACCAAAATCTCTGGTGCCCTTCCGCGAGTGTTGTAATTAGATCCCATGACAAAGCCATATGCGCCGGCAGACCGGACAGCGAGTAAATCACCCTCTTGGATCCTCAGCGTGCGTGCTTTGCCGAGAAAGTCTCCTGATTCACACACAGGCCCAACGATGTCAAAACTGGCCTCAATTTGTCCCGGTTTTTCAGTGGTATCAACCGGAACGATATTTTGCCAAGCACCGTAAAGACTTGGCCTAATGAGGTCGTTCATCGCGCCATCAACAATCGCAAAGTGCTGGTCCTGGTTTGTTTTTGTCAAAATCGTTTTGGTGACGAATATTCCTGCGTTGGCTGCAATCGAACGTCCAGGCTCAAGGACCAAGGTGAGATCATGCCCAGCGAGTCGCTCTTTGACCAACGCCAAATATTCAGATGGGTGCGGTGGTGTTTCTTGGTCGTAAGTTACGCCGAGCCCGCCACCGAGATCGATGTGTTTTAAATGAATTCCGATATCGGCGAGTTGGTCAATGAGGCTCAATAATTTATCCAGTGATTCAATGAGCGGTGAAACGTCGGTGAGCTGGCTACCAATGTGACAATCGATTCCAACAGGACTCAATCCAGGTAATTCACTGGAGCGTCGATACGCTGCGATCGCATCCTCGTGAGCGATACCGAATTTATTTGCCTTCAATCCTGTTGAAATATAGGGGTGAGTCTTTGGGTCGACGTCAGGGTTGATGCGTAGTGATACAGGTGCCACTTTTCCCATCTCAAGTGCGATCGCGTTCAGATGTTCGAGCTCCGCAGCTGACTCGACATTAAAGCAGTGGATTCCAACTTCAAGGGCGCGTCGCAGCTCAAAGGCTTGCTTTCCAACACCTGAGAACACCACTTTGGCGGGATCGCCGCCGGCCTTGATAACACGTTCGAGCTCTCCGATGGAGACGATGTCGAAACCTGCCCCCTCTTTTGCCAATGTTTGAAGCACAGCAAGGTTGGAATTCGCTTTCATGCCATAACAAATTAAGTGTGAAATATCAGACAATGAATCGGCATAGGCATGGAGGTGTCTGATCAGCGTTGCCTTGGAATAAATGAAACACGGCGTTCCAAATTGAGAGGCAATGTTGGAAATAGAGACATCTTCGGCAAATAAAGCGCCGTCACGGTAATGAAAATGGTC
>PAFS01000007.1 GCA_002705325.1 Gammaproteobacteria bacterium
CGTTGCTTTAGCAAGACGCGTTAACTGCGCCTCGGACTCTCGAACCTGACCGACACTACCGGGTGCACCAGAGAGCGATTCAACTTGCATGACTTGGACCGAATCAGCGACGACTAGAGCCGGTTTGACCTGTTCGACCATTGCGGCAATGGCTTCCACTCGAGTTTCGGATACGCATTCAAGATGCTCACCACTCAACCCCAAACGTTTTGCGCGCAATGCAATCTGTTCTAACGATTCTTCCCCTGTGACATAGAGACATGGCTTTTGTGCTGACAGTAGCGTCGTGACTTGCAGCAATAGCGTACTTTTTCCGGCGCCGGGAGCTCCACCCAGTAAAATCACAGACCCTGGAACAAAACCTCCCCCAAGGACTCTGTCAAACTCAGAGTACCCCGAGCCAAGTCGAGAAAGCCGCTCTGGCTTAATAGCAGACAATTTTGAACGCTCAGGAATGGCTCCTGCATACCCACTAGGACGACCCTTGGCAGGCTCAGGCACCTGAACTGATTCAACGAGCGTATTCCATGCCTGACATCCGGGGCACTGGCCAACCCATTGCGATGAGGTTGCGCCGCATTCTTGGCATTGGTAGATGGATTTGACTTTGGCCACACTGGTCTCCTGTTCGGTACAGGATAGACCAGATTTCAGCCGACAGCGCGTTCTGAGCGACTTGGTTTCAAATGTTTGAACTTGCGCTGGGTTCGAACAGCCTGCTGGACACTCTCACCGAGTACCTCAAGTACAATTTGACAGACCAACCGATTGGTAAAGCCTGCCATTGTTGCACTCGAAGAATCCAACACCAGGTCAATCGTTCGGTGGCACGCTCGTGCCAATGGAGAGCCTGTTGGTGCGATCGCGATTAAACGCGCACTCCGTTCATCGGCAAGCGTTGCTGACTGTACCATTGGCGCAGTCTCTCCGTTCGTACAAAGAAATAAGAAGAGATCATCTGATGAAGCCGTATTTGCCGTTAATTCTTGGATCACCGCATCAGTATGAACAACAACGGCGATAGGGGCTCCGATAAAGAGCTCTTGAGCTCCTCGAGCCAACCCTGATGTCGGACCCAACCCGTAAATCAGTAATCGTCTGCAATCCAGGATTTCGCCAACAACTCCAAGGAGATCTTGTTCGGGTAATCGTGTTCGTGCACGGTTAATGCGGGACATGGCAGTCTCAAACATTTTATCGGCCAATTGTAGACTGGAGTCATTATCGTCGAGACCACGAACCTGAAAGCTCGCCGGATTCGCCAATGTCTGAGCCAACCTCAACTTAAAATCAGGAAACCCACGACACCCGAGTGACCGGCAGAATCGATTCACGGTGGGCTCAGATACCCCCGCTGCCACAGCCAGACGAGCGATACTCAGATGCACGGAATGCTCGGGATCGGCGAGAATAGTCTCAGCGACAGCCCGCTCAGATCTACTGAGATTCGAAAGCGATGCGCGAACTTGATCAATCATTGTGTCGCTCCTTTGTAATTCTTCACATATTATTGAGCACACTCATTGCCGAACTCCGTTCGACTTATTAGGAGAATAAACAATGTTCAATCGTAGGACAATCTTATTCGCGATTTTCATGTATCTTAGCGCCCTGACCGCCCATGCAAATGGCTTAACAGATCTGAAAGATCAACCATTTGAAATTAAGGGTCCGGCGGTGGTGAACTTCTGGGCCACGTGGTGTGCACCCTGTATTAAGGAGCTACCTGATCTCGAAATACTTGGTCAAAAATTAGGCTCTGAGGCGACTGTGTATCTGGTTAATTTTGGAGAAACCACCAAAACGATTGACACTTTCAAAGCAAAAAAACCTGAGCTGTTTGGGGAGTATACTGTACTTCTAAAAGATGCCAAGATGTCCGGGCTCAAAGTCTATGGTCTTCGCGGCGTTCCAACAACTGTTCTCATTAACGCATCGGGTGAAACAGTCGAGAGTATCCAAGGAATGAAAGATTGGGGTGACGAGGAAATCATCACCGAAATTAGAGCGAAGATCTTGCCGTAATCGCTTGCTCTAACTCATCAAAACTTGGGAATTGTGACAACACAATTGGCTCCATGCCCGGGTGATTGACGACGTAAAGTGGGACACCGACACGACCAAATGCATTTAAATATTCAGTGATTAACGGATCATAACGCGTCCAATCACCGGTCATTCGAATGATTCCATTGTCATTAAACAATTGATCAACCGCTTCGGTATTCAACAATCGTTTTTCGGTGACTTTACAGGTAATACACCAGTCAGCTGTCATGTTAATAAAAACAGATTGCCCAGCATTGAGACGTGCCTGCAACGCTGCTGATGCGTAGGGTTCAGCTTCAACATCGAGCGTTGTTTGCTCTGAGGAAGCAGGTGTCACCTGTGACACACCCGGGATCGCTATCAAAGACGTGATCACGATCAAAATACCAAGTATGTTCGAGATCCTACCCTCTCCTTTGGTCAACCAAATACCAAACATGAACAGCAGTAATCCGCTGAGGATCAATANGAGAACGTCANAAGACGTCTGACGAACCANAACCCACAATAACCAAATCGCAGTCGCCAAAATTGGGAAAGCCAAAAATTGCTTCAACCGAATCATCCAATGACCTGGACGTGGTANTCGATTCGCTAATTGTGGACGAATCGCAAATGCGAGCATTGGGAGAGCAAGGCCAAGACCCAACGTCGAAAATACGANAAGGGTAACCCACCATGGTTGTGTCAATGTGTAGCCCATCGCCACACCCATGAACGGGGCGGTACAGGGAGTTGCAACAACAACAGCCAATACCCCAGTGAAGAACTCGGCGCGACCGGAATGGCCTTCTGTCAGATGTTGCCCGACACCTGACAGTGCCATACCAAACTCAACCCATCCATAAAGCCACAGACCCAAAATGACAAAGACATAAACTAAGAGACCAACAAACCAAGGNGTTTGTAATTGAAAGCCCCAACCAANTTGTGCTCCGCCGGCTTTCAAGCCAACCATAATTGAAGCAAGCACCAACATTGTGGCCAAAATACCTGCGGTATAGAGCCAAGCTCCTTGTTGAACATCACGCCGTTCTTTTGTCGCTTTACCTGCAATTGATAATGCTTTGATCGAAAGNACCGGGAAAACACATGGCATTAAATTCAGAATCANGCCACCAGCCAACGCCATGATCAACACAACACCCAATGATAAATTCTGCTTGTCNATCACGGGGACGGCGAGCGANCGATCCAATGGCAATCGAATCCCACCTGATTCAACACCAATGACCCAGTGACCCGCAGCATANTCCGATGGATTCAACANGCGGTCGAAAGTCACCAACACACCATCCNNNAGTGGTTCAACGCGCTCGATGAGCCCAAGAACCTCACCAGAACCNTCGGGCATCACGTCCTGAATCGCAACTTCAGTCAATCCAGAGATCCAAACTGATTGGGATCCAGCAAAGTTGACGCTGGCTGGNAAATCNGTGGGCACNGCANCACGCGCTGCATCAATTTGTTGCACAAACCTAGAGCGGCGCACATCCAACNGAGACGAGACAACGGGTAACGAAATGCTGACCTCTTGACTCTCAGGAATACAAATATCACGACACACCAACCAGCGCGCTTCTCCACTGAGAGACCATTGATCTGACGCTGTTAAAGGAACTGTAATCTGAAATGGGTGAAGCACTACGTCGGTGTATCCATAAGTCAGCAAACTCACGTCGNCACCAAAGGGCTTTGTTTTTGCAACAGGGAATTGAAGCTCAGGNTCATACGATTGTTGNCCATCACTCAATTCAATCGATGGCGGAAGACCAGTAGAACCGGCATTTTTCCAATAGGTATTCCAACCCTNTGTAATTTCGAGCGATAGTCCGAACCAGAGGGTGTCTCCGGGGATAACTGACTCAACCGGCGCGATCAACCGCGCAGTGACCTGATTGGCCTGGGTGAATCCAGACAGCACGACAAATAAGGAAAGAACGCAGACTTTTAAAATCCATTTCATATAATGAGATTAGCGGATTGACTTCGGTAAAAAACTGTATTTTTATACAGTAATGAAAACNAATCTTTTACGTCCATTATTTGACGCCGGAAAGCTATGGCAAGGGAATACAGAAACCACTATCGAAGTCACCGATACTGGATTTCCAGAGCTCAATGCTCAGCTCTGTAGTCAAGGCTGGCCTGCACATATGCTGATTGAATTTCTAACGGATGATTGTTTCTCAGCTCCGATTCAATGTGCTTTAGCAACATGGCGATCACAGCAAGATGCTCGCTGGATTGCCTTCGTCAATCCGCCTTTAACACCATGCACTGAACGGCTAATGCAAGAAGGAATCGACACCGAAAAAGTCGACATCATNCATGTCGCTAATGATCAGCTTGCTTGGTGCTTAGAGCAAATCACACTGGCAGAATCCACACGCAGTGTGATTGCATGGGAAACTGAAACACTTACCTCAACACAACTTCGGCGGCTACAACTCGCTTGCCAACGAGGACACACACAACTATTTCTCATCCGACAGCCCGCACACCGACATCAAGCCTCGCCTGCACCTGTCCGCGCAAAGATTGNTCCATCGGTTACTGGTTTTGAAATCACAATATTTAAGCAACCAGGGACAAATGCCAGGCCACCTGTTGTCATTCCCTCTGAGCTCTCTTGGGTTCGNAAACCAAATCCAGCTCAGCGCGTCACTTGTGTCAAACATGACTCATCAGGGCTTCACTGATGGTGATTTATGCATATCTTAAATTTCCAAANCTACTTTTGGACGCGCAAGGAGTCTCTCATCACAATGAATGTGTCGCCATNCATCAACAAGGTCACATCATGCAATGCTCTGAACTTGCATTAGCAGCNGGCGTTATTCCCGGCATNACACTGAGTATGGCGATGACCCTCTGCCCAAAGTTACTCACCAAAGCGTATCAAGCAGACGCAGAACGTCGTTTATTGCATCGATTGGCCCTTTGGGCATATCAATACTCACACCAAGTCGCAATTTGGAATAAGGGTCTCTGTATTGAGGTTTCAAAAAGTAAATCTCTATTCGGCGACCTGACAGAGCTGACACAAACTCTGAAAAATGCAGCCGCATCGCGAAGTTTCCAAATTCAACTTGCCTTTGGNTATACCCCTGAAATGGCAGCTCTCTTCGTACAAGAGGGATTACGACCGAAAGAAAATGCNTTTCACAAAACACTGAGTCGTATTGCGATTGATGCTGCNACGATTCNACGCGAACAAATCAAACGACTTAAAAATATGGGCTTTCGAACGATTGGCGATTACTTCAGTGCACCATCTCGAGCTCGGCAAGCACGTATTCATCAAGACACATTTTTGTATTTCGATGCAATCGCCGGAAGACACCAAACACCACTGTCATGGTTTTCGCCACCACCTGTCTTTGATCAATCCATTGAATTTTTACGCGGGCTTGAATCAATCGATATGCTGAAATTTCCGATCAATCGTTTGACTCAAGATGCAGCTCANTGGTTAAAACAACGTCTATGCGCAACCNGTCAACTACGATGGGAAATCACTCTTGAAAACCGCAACAGCCACCATTTAAAAATCTCACTCAACCATCCTGTNAATTCAGTCGCGGGAATTGCAGACCCTTCTTGGCTACAACTTGAGAAATTCTTTCCCGAATCACCAATGACAAGTATTCGTCTAATCATTCAGCAAGTGCATCAAGCAAGCCCGCAAAAACGTGATCTATTTATTCAAATTCATGATACAGATCGATCGCAGTTGCTCGATCGGCTCACTGCTCGTCTTGGTAAAGAGTGCATCAAGACACCCCGTCGACTTCAAGATCCACGACCTGAGTACGCCAATCAGCTCGATAATAAAAATAACAATACATACCCTCTTCCCAACCTACCCCCTCGACCAATCTGGTTACTCAATCCACCTGAGTCGCTTGGGTCGTCACCAGAAAAAGCAGGACATATATTACTTCAAGGCCCAGAACGCATTGAGTCTGGCTGGTGGGATTTCGAACCTGCTTGTCGACGCTATTGGGTCTGCCTATTCCAACACACGCGAATCAGTTGGATCTTTCAGGATCAGCACTCAAAAAGTTGGTGGCTTGCAGGTTGGTTCACTTAAGTCTTATCACAACCTGCTAAACTCTNGGTCTGGTTTTTAAGGATCATTGCGTGGATCTCAATCGATTCAATCCGCGACAGCGCGAAGCGATTACTCATGTTGGGTCACCACTTCTCGTACTTGCAGGTGCAGGTAGCGGAAAGACTAGCGTCATCACACATAAGATCGCATGGCTCATCCAAGAAGCTGGAATACCGGCGAGACACATCACTGCTGTCACTTTCACAAATAAAGCGTCACGAGAGATGCGCGAGCGTATCAGTCATATTGNGCCCAGGAATCAAATTCGTGGGCTCACAGTCTCAACATTCCATACATTTGGGCTAAATTTGCTCAGACGAGAGATTGGACATGCTGGACTCAAATCTGGCTTTTCAATCATCGACGCTGAGGATGCTAAATCTATTCTTGNTGATTTACTGAAACGTGAGTCGATCGAAGATCGCGATCTTGTTTCCACTGTTCAGCATACGATTTCTCACTGGAAAAATGATGGGCTATCACCTGAGAAAACCCGTACCCAGGCGAGTGACTCACAGTCTGTCTTAGCTGCCAATGCATATGTTGAATACGANCGGTATTTAAAGGCATGCAATGCTGTCGACCTCGATGATTTGATTTTAAGACCGATCGAACTATTCCGCGCTAAGCCAGATCTTCTGGCCAAATGGCAATCTAAGATCCGTTATTTTTTAGTCGACGAGTATCAGGACACTANTGGTATCCAATACGAACTGGTCAAGCTCCTGACCCAAACGTCTGGCGCACTCACANTTGTCGGTGACGACGATCAGTCAATTTATGCATGGCGTGGAGCCCGTCCNGAAAACCTCAACGAACTGAGCGTTGACTTTCCAACACTTAAAGTGATTAAGCTCGAACAAAATTATCGCTCGACCCGGGCCATTCTAGAGACGGCGAATACCCTGATTGCAAATAACCCGCACATTTTTGAAAAAACGCTCTGGNGCGACAAGGGGTTTGGTGATCGTATCGAAATCCTTCCNACAAAGACGGACGAAGATGAGGCCGAAAGAATTGCTTCGATGATTTTGCAGCGTCGTCTGAATCAAAAAAAACAATTTTCTGACTTCGCGGTACTCTATCGAAGTAATCATCAAGCGCGTATCCTCGAATTTAAATTACAGCACTTTAAAATCCCCTATAAATTANGTGGTGGNACGAGCTTTTTCGCACGTTCAGAAATTCGGGATCTGATGTCGTATCTCCGCATTCTCATCAATCCAGACGATGACAATGCGCTATTACGAATCGTTAATGTGCCACGCCGTCGGATCGGNCCAACAACACTTGAGGTCCTTGGCCGATACNCCCATGAACGACGGCAGCCGTTGTATTCGTGTATCCCTGAANTNGGGCTCACGTCTCGGNTAGACCCAGAGGCTGCAAGACGTCTTACGCAATTCCATACGCTGATTGAAACAGCTCGACGNGATCTNTTNGTCGGTCAGGGAATNCAGGCAATCGACGAGCTNTTGNAAAGNATCAATTATCNGGGTTGGTTGTCTGATCAAAGNTCTNCAGAGCCAATGGCCGAGCGCCGTTGGGGAAATGTCNTANAACTTCTCGAGGCACTNAGGAAAGATCTCAAAGGCGATCCCGATGAGATGGATGATAAGGATGAAATCGATTCAGACGATACCGCCATTGAAGTCGCCATTCGAAAGCTCGTACTTCGCGACATTCTCGAACATGAAGAGGAAGAAGATGACAGTGATCGAGTACAGCTCGCGACTCTCCACTCAGCGAAAGGCCTAGAATTCCCCGAAGTATTCCTCATGGGAGTCGAGGAGGACCTCCTACCACATAAAAACTCGATTGAAGCTGACACCATCGAAGAAGAACGACGCCTGATGTATGTTGGTGTCACTCGGGCGAAGCAAGTCCTGACTCTGACCTACGCAAAGCGGAGGAAACAGTTTGGTGAGTTCATTGAGACAACACCGAGCCGATTTTTGGATGAGTTGCCTGACGAACATATTCATTGGCATGGTAAAGACGAAGCAGATCCTGAAGTAGCAAGACAAAAAGGTCAGGACACGTTAAGCGCGCTGCATGCAATGTTAAAAGGCGAATCTGTATGAATCTTTATCGGCCCATTGTGGTGGGATTGAGTGGTCAGATGCTTTCTGCCTCAGAAGTCTTTTGGCTCCATGAGTTACGTCCCTATGGCGTTATCCTATTTTCGAGAAATATTGAAAATCAAACGCAGTTAAAAGCACTGTGCGCATCGATTCGCGAGGTCTTGGGTAACGACGTCGTGATTATCGTTGACCAAGAAGGCGGCCGAGTTCAACGTCTCAAGAATCCAAACTGGCCAGTTCTCCCCTCCGCGCTCGATATCGGAAAATACTGGCGTCGACATCAGTTTGCCGGACTCGAAGCTGCCAATAGTCTTGGTCAAGTCATTGGCTCTCAACTTGCTGAAGTCGGTATCACGCATGCTGCAGCACCTGTCCTCGATTTACACATCAACGGTGCCGATCCTGTGATCGGTGACCGCTCTTTCGGAACCACGCCAGCCGAAGTGATCCCCCTAGCAACAGCCTTTATTGATGGGTTAAGTCGATGCGGTGTCAGCGCGATTGTGAAGCACATTCCTGGCATGGGCCGTGTTCAATCAGATAGCCACGACGAATTACCGGTGATTTCGACGTCCACCAATGAACTCTCCCGGTCTGACTGGATCCCTTTTCAAGTCATATCAGGGACCCGCTGGGCAATGACTGCTCATGTCGTGATTCCTGAGTGGGACGCCTTACCGATCACGACATCCACCAAAGCCATGCAATATATCCGCGAGACTTTTGGTGATTGGATGATCATCTCAGACTGTCTGACCATGAGTGCAATTGCCGGAACGATCACCGAGCGAGTCCGAAACACCCTCGATGCAGGCGTCGATCTTGCACTATTTTCAAATGGCTCAAACGAAGAACGCAGACTTGCCGTCGAAGCTTCCGGAGAACCACGGGTTAGCCGTGATGACCTGAACTCATTGACTCCATTGTCAAAAGCCCATGTTCAGCGGCTATTGACGAAGCTGAGCAAGGTGACTCGAAATCAAGATGCAATCGATCCAACTTGGGATCGATCATCGTGAGAGGCTTACAGACCGTCAACCATATATGCGACAGCGTCCGCGATTTCCTGATCTGAGCAATCAGCACACAATCCGCGGGCAGGCATCGCTTTATATCCATCGATCGCATGTTTGACGAGTGTCTCCATACCCTGATCCATGCGTGCCGCCCAGGCGCCCGCATCTCCAGTCTTCGGGGCGCCCGCAGCGCCGCTCGTATGACAAGCAGCACAAGCGCTGGTGTAGACCTGATCACCAGTTCGCGCGGCAGCTGCTACTGGAGCCTTACCTAAATTGTCGGAGCATGGATCACCCATGACACAAACAGATGCTGGATGCTTCAAACGCTCTAGAACGACATCTGCTTTTTCGTTCGCAGCAAATGCAGACAGTGCGATTAGGGAAGTGATCGCGGTGATTACCGTTTTCATTGATAGCCTCATGCCAGTTGGTTTGCTCGGAGCACACGATTATAGAGTGTGAGGGTTGAGAGTGCCAAGGGTATTTTAACGAGCTACCGTCCGCTGTGGACTCCTCGAATTACGTGTATGCTCCCGCCCTACATGCCCGTAGCTCAGCTGGATAGAGCGTTACCCTCCGGAGGCAAAGGCTAGAGCGATTGTTGATTGTGAACCTGACTGGGTATCACTACCTTTGTTTCATAAATTTAAGTTTCCATTTCCAGATGAATTGCTTCCCAAAGCTTGGATTAGCAGACCTGTACCAGTGATATTTGATTGGGGTTCTGGGAATGATCTGCTGTGGTTGGATCCACGGCAGGGATATTATTCAACGCAACTTGGCTCCAAACTCAACAGATAGGCGTTCGTAACCTATATTCAGAGCAGTGATTTCAAGCCGCTGAAAAGCTAGACTTTATTCATCAATCACACTCTGCCAAGCCAACAAAGCACTAAAGACAATCAAGCACAGCTTGCAGAGGATGAATTTTTTCAATTATAGCTTCTTATCATTTAGCTTAGTCATGGCTTTTCCGGGGGAGAAAGTGTAGTCGTTGTCATCCATTAAATTTCCACTTCCATCATAAAGTTTCCAATTAAACGTTACTTTATCTCTTTGCTTCTTGCCTAACTTTAAAATGGTTAATTCTATTTTTCTTGGCTTACCACCAGAAGAACCATCAAATGATCTGGTCTCGCCTACTTTCCAAACTCCTAAGGGAAATTTGCATCCATTTTCTATTACTTTCCCTCCTCGTCTACTATCCCAAACCCTTCCTATACACTGTCCATCATTAGTGACTGTAAACAACTGTGTTTTTAGTCCACTTTGACCTTTTCGTGTTCTTTTATAAACTTTTACAGATTCTCCAGTTTGTGGGTTTTTCCAATCCTCAGGTCCAACAATTTTTTTCCTTTTCTTTTCGCCAAACACTAAATTAGTTTCAGTAAATTTAATCTCTTTGTCTTCTCTTATTTCACCGCCGGTAAATAATTCTAAAGGTATAAATCTTTCGTTTGCTGAGACACCATGCACAGCCAACAAAGCACCAAAGACAATCAAGCAAAGTTTGCAGAGGTAGAACTTTTTCATATTTTTGGCTCTTCACGCTGTTCTAAATTGCCATTCTGTAATCCATCTGACCACTGTTGTTGACGAATTGACGTAAAGGGGACAAATTTTCCCCAGAACACATAACGGCCCAAAAACCAAAGAAGTGACACCACTAGCCATCCATATTCTAGCAATGGAAAATAAATTAAATCAGAATCTTCAAATATATGAAAGCCGAAAGCGATCAGAATGCAGGCAAGCCAATCGCCCGCTCTTGCCAGTCTAATTTGCGTTTCCGTACCCACTTGAAACCTTAACTCCGATTCGCATCTGCCAAAATCTTCTCTCAAAATCACCCTTTTGCAAATCTGAGAAGGTACTACTAATACGTTGAAGACTGTTTAGACGCCCCGGGGTATAAAGGCTTGGGCGGGGCAA
>PAFS01000072.1 GCA_002705325.1 Gammaproteobacteria bacterium
AGTTCGATGACGGCAAGTCCGCGATGGCTTTGCTGATTTTTGGTTTCTGAGTCGAGCTCAGCAGCCGTCTGATGGAGCCCATCTGGGAGAAAAATCGGATCATAACCAAATCCACCCTCTCCACGGGGTGAGTCAATAATGTGTCCGTGCCATCGACCGATGACTACAATCGGATCGGGATCGGCTGCATGACGAACAAGGACCAGCGCACAAATATAATGTCCTCGCCGACTGACACCGGTGAGATCTCTCATTCGTTTCAGTAGCAGGGCCAGATTCTCTTGGTCTGACGCATTGCTCCCGGCGAAGCGTGCCGAATAGAGTCCGGGAGCACCATCAAGCGCTGGAATCACAAGTCCGGAATCATCCGCTAAAGCCGGAAGTTCTGTGATCGCTGATGCATGGCGGGCTTTTAGCAGTGCGTTTTCGATGAAACTGAGCCCGGTTTCTTCTGGTGACTCGACATGAACATCACTCTGAAGAATGACGGTAGTTCCAAAATCCGAAAAGAGTTTTGAGAACTCACGAAGCTTTCCTTGGTTGCCACTGGCTAANACNAGCTTGTCATCAGTCCACATAGACTCTGTGCTTAAAGTTGACATCGATCGCTCNGGNATTGACGGGAGTGACTTCAAGCACTATCTGGATTTCTTCTTCGCTACTCACACGCACAGGCGCGAGGTAATAGATGGCATCATCACCCTCATCAATTTCACGAAACGTGAGAGTTTGCGTTTGTCCGAGCAGATTTTTTGAAAATCCAGTCACAGCAGCCACCACTGCCCCCCGCGCTTGTCCATCTGGCTGAATTTTCAACACGACAACGTTGATCAGTGCCTGACGACGACTCCGTTCAAAGCCGTATGTAGAAGCAACATCCTGCATTAAAAATGTTGATGGGAAGGGCTGAACNTGTACCTCAAATCCTTGTTCCCTGACTATTTCAGTNGCGTTAGTACCGAAGGTCCAACAGCACAAAAGGACGATGATCAACTGGCGCATTAGGGCTCCTTGGTGAGTCTGTAGACAGCAACTTCCCCAAAGAGATTGGGCCAAACTGTTCCAAGCCAAGTGCGNTTGCCNGATAGATTCGACGTATCTTTATCTAGAATCTGAATCCCCAGTGTCTGACAAAGTTCTTCGAAGTCCCGGAATGTGGANAGGTGAATATTTGGTGTGTCGTACCATGGATTCGGAAGCTGTGGGTTGACGGGCATATGGCCTGCCAAACCCAACTGAATACGGTTCCTNANGTAGGCAAAGTTTGGAAATGTCACGATCGCTTCTCGGCCGACACGGAGCATTTCAGANAAAGCGAGATCCGGCCGACGGATCGCCTGCAACGTTTGCGTCATGATGACNGTGTCAAACTGCTGGTCATTGAAGTTTGAGAGACCTCGATTCAAGTCTTGTTGGATGACACTGAGGCCCAAATCGAGGCAGGTTGCGATTTTATCTGGNTCCAATTCCAGACCGAGCGCATGAATCGCATGTGTCTCAACCANTTGGGCGAGCAACCGACCGTCGCCACAGCCNAGATCGAGAACACGAGCANTATTGTCGATCCAATCTGGAATGCGGTAAGAGTGNGAAATCANGACGCNCCCNCCAGATCAGCGTGGACGCGACTCATAAATGCNTTGAACAGTCGTTCGTAGGTTGCATCGGGGATGAGGAAGGCATCATGACCGTGCGCAGACTCGAGTCGTGCATANCTGACGGGTTTACCNGCCTNAATCAACGCATCCACAATTTCCTCAGAACGGGACGGTGAAAAACGCCAGTCAGTGGTGAATGATAGGATCAGAAACNTACAACGTGTCTCGCTCAGCACTTGAGACAAAGCGGTGGATTCATTCANAGTGGGATCGAAGTAATCGAGCGCACGAGTCATCAATATGTANGTGTTGGCGTCAAAACGGCCACTGAATTGTTTACCTTGGTAGCGAAGATATTGTTCAACAGCGAAGTTGACNCCCTCAGCATCACGATCCTCACGGGGAAGGTTTCGGCCNAATTTCTCACCCATCGAGATATCAGACAGGTAAGTAATATGTCCGACCATCCTTGCNAATCCAACGCCGGATGCTGGAATGACATCATGGTCGGCATAGTTTCCGTCAANGAAATTCGGATCTCGCATAATTGCTTGTCGTGCGACTTCATTGAACGCNATATTTTGCGCGGTCAATCGGGGNGCNGCGGCAATAANGGCCGCAGATTCGAGCCGGTCTGGATAGGTGATTGACCATTGCAGTGCTTGCATCCCTCCAAGTGACCCGCCAACAATCGCAGCAAATTTGTGAATCCCCAAGTGATCCGCAAGNCGCGCTTGCGCATGCACCCAGTCAAGCACCGTGACTTCCGGAAACACGGGTCCATAGGCTTTACCGGTTTCGGGATTGATCGACAAAGGACCTGTAGACCCCGAACAGCCTCCNAGATTATTGAGNCTGACAACAAAAAATCGGTCGGTATCGATACATTTACCCGGGCCNATATAGTNATTCCACCATCCAGGCTTATTNGATTCTGATTCGTGGTATCCAGCGGCGTGGTGATCACCACTTAAGGCATGACATACNAAAACCGCATTGGATTTGTCCGCGTTTAAACTGCCGTAGGTTTCGATCATCAGATCATAACGCGGTAACGTCTGACCACGTTCAAGCTGCAGTGGTTTCTNAAAGGAGATCAATTCGGGGGTGACCACCCCGAGTGATTGCGACATCAACCGATTCCAACAAAGAATTGGGCAANGGTTTGCGATAATCCCATCGCNCGCGCGGGACCGCGAATCACCATCGCCTCAAGTAGGTTAATTGCNACAAACAAGAGAATCGGNGATAGATCGAGGCCGCCCANATTAGGGACGATTTTTCGGAACGGTGCGAGAAAGGGTTCCGATAGTTGATACAGCAGTTCAGCACCGGGATGGGATGCATTTGGCGCAAGCCACGACAGAATGATCATTCCAAGTAATGCGTAGAACACCAGATTGATCATNACACCGAATACTGACAAAACTGACCAAATCACGAGTTGGGCGACTCCTGGTATGCCACCGAGCAGTAGCAAACAGAGTCCGGCTCCTACCGCTTGGATGACAATTGCGGCNACCAATATTCCAATATTGAAGGGNCCAATCGTAGGAANCCCACTGAAGACNGCTGTCAGTGGCGCGGTAAATCGATTCACACCTTGGGAAATTGGGTTGTAAAAATTAGCTTGTGCAAGTTGNAGGAGGAAGCGAAGGCACACTAGGGCCACAATGACAGCAACTGCTGTATTGAGAACGTAAAAAATCAGGTTTGCTTCCATGTNTCTCCCTTAAGTTGATCGCTAGCCTAACGTAATTTTTAAGGTGCGTCTTTGGATAGCTCGCCCGCTCGATCTCGAGCCGCNATCAGAGCGCGATCAACTAAATCCGCGAAGTCACCTTCATTGAACACATTTAACGCTGCTTCTGTCGTTCCACCTGGCGATGTGACTCTTTCCCGCAGCACAGAAGNANCCACATCTGACGCCTCAACCATCCCGGCAGCGCCTTTTGCGGTTTGAATCACTAGAGCCCTCGCTATCTCAGGGGAGAGCCCGAGTCGAACGCCNGTGTTAATTAAATTCTCAATCATTAAAAAGAAATAGGCCGGACCGGACCCAGAGACTGCTGTCACTGCGTCAACTGCGTCTTCACTGGATACCCATAACGCTTGGCCACATGCATCAAAGATTTCTTGTACCGCGATTTTAATGTCGCCGCTCAGAGCGCGGTCTGATGCAAGTGCGGACATCCCCTCGCCAATCAGAGCTGGCGTGTTCGGCATNACTCGTACCACTGGATTNTGCGCATCATTTAATTGACGACGAATCGTGNGAATGGTNATCCCCGCCGCAATCGAAATGATCANTTGCGTCGCCCTGAGTGAATCCGAAAGAGTTGTTAACACGTTATCCATGATTTGCGGCTTCACAGCAAGCACGATAAGGTCAGCCTGAGCCATNACTGGAGTACTATCCGCGAAGCTGGTGATGCCCATTTCGGCGAGTGCTTTTCTACAATCTTGGTTCGGGTCAGAGACGAGAATATCACTGGATGATCGCCCACTCTTCAACAACCCAGCGATAATTGCTTGGGCCATATTGCCGCCGCCAATCAACCCAATTTGATGGTTCATAGTGAATCCTTTGGAGGTCTTGCTCCGAACAATGCAGTTCCGATCCGCACCATGGTACTGCCTTCGGTCACAGCAAGCTCGAGATCGTTTGTCATTCCCATGGAAAGCGTATCAAAGATCTCTGGTGCCGGGTGAGCTTGTTTCAACTCTTNAAACAGTGATCTCAGTGTTTGGTGCGACCGCTTTAAGTCCNCCTCGCTCACGGGATCTGGAATTGACATCAAGCCACGCAGTCTCAAGTTGGGTAGTGCCCAAATCGTTTCAGCGAGCCGNTTTAAATCGTTCGGCGTCACTCCNGACTTGGTTTCTGCAAGATCAACGTTGACCTGGATTAAAATATTGAGGGGTTTGCCNATCCGGGCCTCGTNGAGGCGGCTGGCTATTTTTTCGCGATCAACTGTATGTACCCAGTCAAATGCGGTTGCAATGATTTTCGTCTTATTGCTCTGNATGTGCCCGATATAATGCCATTCGATATCAAGATCACTCANTGAATCGATCTTATCGACCGCCTCTTGTACATAGTTTTCGCCAAATTGCCTTTGTCCCAGCCGAAACAGTGCTTCGATATCTGATGCAGGCTTCGTTTTAGACACCGCNAGCAGATGGACTGAGCCACGCTCTCGGTTAGCCGCACTCTCCGCATGCTGAATAGCAGATTTGATTTGAGAAAAGTGATGTGTGAGCTCAGCAATTCGATCCATGGTTAGGTTGTNANACGCCGCCCGTTAATCCAACATCCAACGATANGCCCAGATAATGTGTGCCCAAATAATGGACTATTGGTCCCAGCACTCAACCAATGACTTGCATCAAAGACGGTGGAACCGTTCGGATCAAACAGTACGCANTCTGCTGAGTGNCCATATTGGACTGAACCCAGTTGTTGTTGATTCGCGACTTGCGCTGCTTTCACTGTCATCGCACTGATCGACTGTTCGAATCCNAGTTCGCCCTTTTGATCCAGTTGGAAGAGAAGCTGAATGGCNCCTTCGACCAAGCTCATCCCTCTNTCTGTTTCTGGGAAGGGAGCCAATTTGGCGCCCGTTTCATGTGGCGAGTGATCTGACACAATGAGGTCAATTGTTCCGTCAGCAACGCCGGCGATCAGTGCCAAACGGTCGTCTTCGGTACGTAATGGCCGCTCGAGATGAAAATTAGGATCGAGATCGGCGAGCGCTTTCTCTGAATANAGAAGGTGAGCTAACGTCACATCACAGGTGATTTGAAGCCCCTTGGCTTTGGCTTCTCGAATACGTGCGACCGATGNACCAGTCGTGATTCTTGAAAAGTGAGCAGTTACGCCGGTTGCATCAACTAACTCNAAATCAGCAGCAAGGCCAAGGGTTTCCGATAATGGTGAATTGAGTGAAAGCCCGAGTCCTGTCCCAATCTGTCCTGCGTGAGCGCAGCCTTCAGCAAAGTCGCGTGATTCCGAGTCCAATATCACCCGAATACCTAGGCTCTGCGCATATTTTAGGGCGTTCAGTTCGATTTTTCTTGAGCTGAATGGACGATTACCTTGCGCGAGAGCAACGCATCCTGCGTCGATGAGTGCAGCCATCTCGGATAAGTGATTCCCTTCACCACCTTGGGTGAGCATGGCTGTTGGAAAGACCCGGCAATACCCCGATTCCTTCGCGCGCTCGAGGACCAGCCGAACATCAGCCGGGGAGTCAACGACGGGATCTGTGATTGGTGTGGCGACCACAGATGTGATACCACCGGCGACTGCTGCTCGCGTCTCAGATGCAATCGTGCCTTTGTGCTCAAGACCAGGTTCTCTTAAGTTAATTCTCAGGTCGATCAGGCCGGGTACCAGCCACCCAGCTTTCCCATCAATCTCAGTGGCATTGGTCAGTGCTGTTGGATCGACGAAGGTGTGTTGATCAATGCCGATCTCTGTTGCTCCATGCAAGGGNCTGCNGGGTGAAATGATTTGAACATTCCGAANGATCAGACTCATGAGTGGCTGCCTTGCTGCGNTGACAAAGTCATTGCCATGACGGCCATTCGGATCGCGATCCCATTGGTCACCTGATCGAGGATGACCGCNTGAGGTCCGTCNGCAACTTCATTTGCGATCTCAACTCCTCGGTTAATGGGTCCTGGATGCATCACGATTGCATTNTCNTTCGCANGCCGAAGGCGNGATTCTGTCATTCCGTACAGATTGAAAAACTCTCGTTCACTTGGCAGTAACGCGTTACTCATGCGCTCTTTTTGAAGTCGGAGAAGAACGATCACATCAACATCGCTGAGGCCGTCATCAATCTGATGGAAGGTGCGGACACCGAGATGTTCCAGATCGGCGGGAAGCAAAGTGCCGGGCGCGATTGCTCGAATATCCGGGCACCCCATACCTCGAAGACCGTGGACCAGAGACCGTGCGACGCGTGAATGTTTCAGGTCACCAACAATCGCGACAGATAGATTCGCAGGGTCGCCTTTGTGCTTCCGGATTGTCATTAAATCGAGAAGTGCTTGCGTTGGGTGGGCGTGTGTCCCATCACCCGCGTTAATCACCGCAATATCCGGGGTCACGCGATCTGCGATAAAAAATGGCGCACCGCCAGCGCTATGGCGTACCACGAAGAGATCTGCCTGCATGGCCTCAAGATTTTTCAGCGTATCAAACAGGGTTTCTCCTTTTGATGCTGAGCTCGTTCGGATATCGAGAGTGACAACATCAGCACTCAATCGATGTGCGGCAATATCAAAGGTTGTTCGAGTTCGCGTTGAATTCTCAAAAAATAGGTTAACGACGGTCTTTCCGCGTAATAGTGGAACCTTTTTAACGGGTTGTCCTTGCGAGGAGAGAAATGTTTCGGCGGTATCAAGAAGTTCAGTGATCAGAGATTTTGGAAGCCCTTCAGTCGTCAGGAGATGTTTCAATCGTCCGTCTGGTGTGAGCTGGAGCGCGGCTGGACCGTGCATGGCGTTCCTTATTCCGAGTTCGGGGTCATGAGCATTAATGGCTCAGGTCCGTGCAGTTTACATCGTCCAACCCCCTCTTCGACAAGTGATTCTCCGAGGAAAGTTGGTTCTATTGGTAATTCACGACCGCCACGGTCAAATAAAATCGCGAGCTGAATTGTACCTGGGCGGCCATAGTCAAAGAGCACATTGAGCGCCGCACGAATCGTTCGCCCTGTAAAAAGTACATCATCAATGAGCAGGATATTCTCGCCGTTCAACTTTTGTGGCATTCTCTCTGTGGTCCCGGAACGTTTGAGACCACTGGTTTCGAAGTCGTCACGATACAGCGAAATATCGAGGGTTGCAGGCGCAGCCCACTGCAAGGCTTCACAAAGACGGGAGGCGACCCAGACACCGCCAGTGTGAATCCCAACCACTAATGGAATATTCCCTCGGTACCCATTACGGACCTGATTGATCAGATTCTGAAGTGCGGCTTCAGTCGCTTTTTGAGATCGAATCTCATGCATGTTGCTCTCCAAGCCAGCGCTCAAGGATGACGCTTGCTGCTGTTGCGTCCAGTTTTCCATCTTGGTCGCTCGCTTTGCCTCTGTAATTGAGGTGCTCGCGCGCTTCGCGGGTACTTTCATACTCATCAATAAATGCGATCTGTACACCAAAACGCCCCTGAATCCGCTGACCGAATTTTTTCGCGCGATCAGCCATGTCACTCATCGTGCCATCCTGATGGAGCGGTAGTCCGACGACGACCACGTCAGGTTTCCATTCGGCCAAGAGTTGTTCAACGGTCTCCCAATGGGGTGTGCCATTTTGAGCCGGTAATGCGGTCAGCGGGCTCGCTGTTTGTGTCAGCGTTTGTCCGGTTGCAACGCCGATGCGAGACAGCCCGTAATCAAAGCCGAGCGCCAATGGCATTACGCGTGGCCTACACCTTGTGACAACTGAATGGGATCGATGCCAAGTTGGGCAAGTGCTGCACGTTGTCGATCTGCGGTCGGAATCTGGAAGATTACATCAGCATCCCAAGGCACGTTGATCCATGTATTTGCGGCCATCTCCGATTCCAGTTGGCCTTCAGACCAACCTGAATAACCCAGGACAAAAATCGCATCGCCTTGATTCAGTGCGTCAATGGCCAACGGTAACACGTCAGGACTTGACGCCAGGAATAGTCCATCGAGTACTTCAACCACATCATCAGTGATTGGGTTGTTTGAAAGTAAGAATCCGCGCTGAGGCTCAACCGGCCCGCCAGTCATCACTGGTATATCGGGATCAAGCCCTTCTGCAGCATCGAGATTTAACTGCTCAAATATTTCCTGAACTGAGAATTCTGTTGGTTTATTGACAATAAATCCCATGGCACCTGTCTCACCATGTTCACACATCAACACCAATGATGAATTAAAAACGCCGTCTCTGAGGTCGGGCATTGAAACTAAAAATTGGCCGTTGAACTGTGTTTGTCCTGAATCATCGCTCATCACTTGAGTCTCTTTCACAAATGCGTTTCCTAGTGTAGCTCACTCATCCAAAAGTGCTTTGAAAAAATCGTGTGCGATCGCGGTACCCGCCTGCGCATCAATTTCGCGCACACAGGTTGGGCTGGTCACGTTAATCTCAGTCAGATAGCCACCGATGACATCGAGTCCCACAAACAATAGACCGCGTTCGTAGAGCGTTTGGCCGACTGCTTCAGCGATCTCTCGTTCACGATCTGATATGGGCATGGCGACTCCTCGTCGCAAACAGCGTATTTAGGATGGCCTCTGCCGCGCAGAACCAATCAAGATCAGCTGTGCCGAAGTGCTTCCCTGCGATCTGTATCATGGCAATCAGGTATTTCCTGTCGTCCTCGCTCAGTGCGTTG
>PAFS01000014.1 GCA_002705325.1 Gammaproteobacteria bacterium
CGATAGGACACCTCGTTACACCCGCACAACGTCGCCAAGTCAAAACCCTGAATACCCGCTCGCTCGTCGGTCACGTTATTGATCAGCAGTGAGGCCACCCAAGACTGGTCACTACTTGTCCAGCTGATCAGACCGTTCACCATTGTGTAGCTGTCAAATTTGTCAGCATCGAAGTTACGCAGGTTGTAATAGAACTCGTCTGAGTAGCTGATATCACCCTGAATCGCCAGAGATGAGCCACCCACCAGCGGAATGGTTTACCGAGCCATACCAAATGACTGAACCTCAGGTGTGTCTGCCACAGGGGACCTAGAAGCACCACTGAAGGCTCCCAATTTGTAACATCAGGTTGAACGCCTTTAGCGCCCAATCCCTGCCTCGATAGCCAGGGCAGTTTATTGCGACAGTCGCAAATACACGACTAGAGACCGCGTTTCAGATGTCTCTTTCATGATGACTAGCATTCTCTAGCGTGTCCAACATCCCGCGATCCTTTATAAACGCAAGTATCTCGTTCAGCCCCTGCCCAGTCTTCATATTACTGAAGACGAAGGGTAGTGCACCCCGCATCTTTCTGGCGTCGCGTTCCATTACCTCCAAGGAAGCCCCTACCAGCGGGGCCACATCAACCTTATTGATAACAAGCAAATCGCTCTTNGTGATGCCGGGCCCCCCCTTACGAGGAATTTTGTCACCCGCGCTGACATCGATGACGTAAATAGTAAGATCGGACAACTCTGGAGAAAATGTCGCACTCAGATTGTCTCCACCTGACTCGACTATGACGAGCTCAAGGCCCGCGTACAGGCTGTGCAAACGGTCAATCGCAGCAAGATTCATGGACGCATCCTCTCTGATTGCTGTATGAGGGCAACCNCCTGTCTCGACACCCATTATTCGATTGTTCTCAAGCGCTCCTTGATTGGCCAAAAACTGGGCGTCCTCTTGCGTGTAGATATCATTAGTCACAACGGCCATGTCATACTGATTGCGCATTGCTTTGCATAAAAGTAACGTCAGCGCAGTTTTTCCAGAACCGACCGGACCACCAATACCTACGCGTAAAGCGTGCATGCCATCTCCTATGAACGAAAGAGTCGTGAATACTGTGTCTCGNGCTGCGCGCTCAATATAGCCAGATGAGGCGTGGTCGAGAAAGTGCTGCCAGCCCCGGTCAGCTTAGAGCGCTCTGCACATTCCAATACGGTCGACTGCAGAGACGCCAACACCCCCTGCAAGACATTCTGACCCAGCGGCACGGCTTTGGCCGCAACGGTTACCTGATTGTCNAGCCAGGACCACAAAAACCCAGTCACAGCCCAGTCTTCAGGTATCTCTAAGATGGCGGCAAGCCATCCGTATAGCGCCACAACTGAATTTTCAAGAGATTTTGGAGTCGTTANACTCCGCTCGTCCGCCCACTTNCTAAGAGATAAGCCGAGTAATAGGTCTTCCTGCAAAAGTTCAGCTGTCTCTCTGTAAGCGAGTAATTGTTCGTTTATGCATGACCATTCAACTGTATTTTTAACCTGATGGGCCTGACGCAAGTAATGGCAATCTAATGTTTGCAGGGAGTCGCGAAGAACACTTCCGCACCAGGTCTCAAGCGCCTCCGCATCNGCAACTTGCCCTGATGTGATTGCGGCTTCTAAGCCTTGGCTGAAAGCAAACGCCCCAATCGGCAAGCTGGGCGAAAATAATTGCAGCGTGTTCAATAAAGCTTTGTCAGAAACCATGGCGATGTGTGAACCCTTTATCGTAGGCCCCTGCCTCTGGACAGAAAGGCTTTTTTACGTTTCTCACCGTCAAACCCAACCCCCTGCACATATCAGACAGCACGTGGTCTGGCTGAAAATAGACCTTTAAGGCANTGATCTCTAAGGGGGTATGGCGATTTCCTAGGTGATAACACACCTTTGCAAATTTGAGCGAGTCGTCCGCTGCTGCCTCGATAAGTGGTTCCGGCGCAGCGCGGACAATCACCGTTCTTCCATCCTTGCTTCTTAAACAATCTCCATCGAGCAACACCAATCCACGATTCAAGAATATGCCAGCCACTTCTCCAGAATCAGTTACCACTTTAAGTCGACCGCGCTTTCGCGAATCGTAGTCCAGAGAGATTACGCAATCATACTCAGCCGTCGCGTCAATCCGCTCGATGAATTCAATCACAGAATTCCCTTCTTAGAATAGGTAATACCTCTGAGCCAGAGGCAGTACAGAAGCTGGTTCGCAGACTAGCAGTTCTCCGTCAGCTCTCACCTCATAAGTCTCCGGATTCACCTCAATTTCTGGCTTTAAGGAATTGAGTTGCATATCTCCTTTCGTCACCGAGCGTATGTCTTTAACAACTAATAACTCACGGTTTGTCGCTTTCATCCATCGATTGTCCGATTCAAGCGACATCTTAGATACAAAGGTAGCCGAGAGCGCTGACGCAGCGGATCCCATTGCGCCAAACATCGGTCTGAAGTGCGTGGGCTGCGGAGTAGGGATCGAGGCATTAGGGTCCCCCATAGGTGCCGCCACGATAAAACCACTTTTGATAACCAAGCTAGGTTTTGTTCCAAAAAAGGCAGGCTTCCACAGGACGAGATCAGCAATTTTCCCAATCTCAATCGAACCAACATCTCCTGAAATCCCATGCGCAATCGCGGGATTGATCGTATATTTTGCGATGTACCGTCTAGCTCTAAAGTTATCATGCCAACTCGGGTCCTCGGGTAAGGCTCCAAATTGATCCTTCATCTTGTGGGCAGTTTGCCAGGTTCGCGTGATCACCTCACCAACGCGACCCATGGCCTGCGAGTCTGAAGCAATCATGCTAAAGGCGCCCTTATCATGAAGAATATCCTCTGCAGCAATAGTTTCCTTGCGGATTCTGCTATCCGCAAATGCAACATCCTCAGGAATATTTGGCGAGAGGTGATGACAAACCATTAGCATGTCAAGGTGCTCATCCACCGTATTTATCGTATACGGACGTGTCGGATTGGTTGACGAAGGTAGAACGTTAGCCAATCCAGCGACCCTGATAATGTCGGGAGCATGTCCACCACCGGCTCCTTCAGTGTGGTAGGTGTGAATGGTCCGACCATTTATAGCCTTGATNGTTTCCTCCACGAAACCGCTCTCATTAAGCGTGTCAGTGTGAATCGCAACTTGTATGTCAGTCTCGTCTGCAACAGTCAGGCAAGTGTCTATAGCCTGCGGCGTCGTGCCCCAGTCTTCATGGAGCTTAAGGCCGCAGACCCCCCCACGAATTTGTTCCAGTAACGGCTCACGCNTGCTGGCATTCCCTTTTCCAAGGAAGCCAAAGTTCATGGGTTGCCCTTCGACAGCCCGCATCATCATTTCCAAATTGAAGTGGCCCGGGGTACACGTCGTCGCGTTTGTGCCTGTCGCGGGCCCAGTTCCACCTCCGATCATAGTTGTGATTCCGCTGGCAAGCGCTTCTTCAATCTGCTGAGGACAGATGAAGTGGACATGTGAGTCAACTCCTCCAGCTGTTAAAATTTTCCCCTCGCCAGCGATGACTTCCGTAGCGGGCCCAATCACTAAGGTGACGCCCTCTTGAATATCGGGGTTGCCCGACTTACCAATGCCGAAAATTCGGCCGTGCTTAATTCCCACATCCGCCTTTACTACTGCGGAATAATCAACAATAAGAGCATTAGTAATGACGAGATCCATGCACTCTGAGTCAACGGCTTGCGACTGCCCCATTCCATCCCTTATCACCTTACCACCACCGAAGGTGACCTCCTCTCCCGGCACCGCAAAGTCTCTCTCTGGGGAAATCCAAAGGTTTGTATCTCCAAGCCTGACAGCGTCACCAACTGTCGGGCCGTAAAGGTCAGAGTATGTTTCTCGAGAAATATTCATAACAACTATTAAATCGCTCTATTAATCAAGCCGCGAAACCCATAAATCGCACGTTTCCCTGCCATCGCAACTAACTCCACCGTGCGCTGCTGCCCGGGTTCAAACCGGACCGCAGTGCCCGCNGCGATGTTCAGCCGAAAACCGATAGTTTTGTGTCGTTCGAAGATTAGACAGGGATTCACCTCGAAAAAGTGGTAGTGAGAGCCAACTTGAATGGGCCGATCGCCGGTGTTCGCGACGGATATCNTNAGNGTGAGCCTACCCTCATTAAGTGCAATTTCGCCCTCCTCGACTCTTATTTCGCCAGGAATCATTTGTTCAAAAGCTCCTGTATGGGCTCATGCACAGTGACTAGTTTTGTGCCGTCTGGAAAAGTGGCCTCGACTTGCACCTCATCGATCATTTCTGCGACTCCCTCCATGACCTGATCTCTGGAGACAATGGCTCTGCCAACCTGCATTAGCTGGGCAACAGTGCGTCCATCGCGAGCGCCCTCCAAAATCTGCATGCTTATCAGGGCTACGGCCTCGGGGTAGTTTAATTTCAGGCCTCGTGCCAAGCGACGCTCGGCCACTAGACCCGCCGTGTACAGAAGTAACTTATCTTTTTCACGTGGNGTTAAATCCATCTATGTTCTCCATATCCGCGGAATGGATACAGCCCTATCCACTAATTTTTGACCAATTTCNGTCCATAGTTGCTGTAACGAAAGTCTGGTCTCCTCTTCTATGTCAGACAGAATCCTAATAGTTATTAGGCATTCTCGAACAGCTGAGACACCAGCTTGCACTTTAAAAGGCTTTAAAGACTCGCGCGCAGCCATCACCACAGCAGCGGTTTGTTGAGAGTTGGCGGGGAGCACTACAGTCACAGANGCACAACTCACCATACCGTTCAACCCACTAGGGGCTTGGAGCGTCTCGGGTGTAAATTTTAAATTCTCTTGAAACAGAACCCTGCGATCCCGTGAGATTTTCAAATATTGAATCAGCTGGCCTTTTCTGAAGGGATAATCGCCGGCAGTGCGGCCAAAAATGAAGTGCTCCCATCCGATAAATGCTGCTTGGGGATCAACTGACACAAACGTTTCAAACTCTCCGAATGCTTTATCAAATATGATTGTATCCTGTGGTAAATAGGCGCAAACAGCGCCACTCGCAACCTCAATATTAGTGCTTGTCGTCTGCTGCATTTGACTCTCGCGGGCCTTGTACAGCTTCCCGGCGGCGGGAGTGGTGATCAAAACCTTCGCGTCCTCGAGCACTTCAAACCGGGACCAAAGCTTATCGCCCGAAACGAGACCGCCAGGCGGATGCAAAACGNAACAATGCGCAAGATCATCATCATGAAATAATTTTTGAATTCGTAATGGCCCCTCGTGGGAGAGTTTGGCGAGCGCTGTCTTCCCATGAGCGGTCTTCTGAAAATTGCAGGCAATTTTCGCAGGCCAGATACCGGTATTACAGCCAGCGCCAATCTGTTTCACAAAAATTCCAGCGAGACGATAACGTCAAGGTTCACAGAATTTATCCGAGTATTTGGCTGGGGGCTTATCAATCTCACCACCCCAAGATCAAAAATAAATAAAAACGGAGCCATCCCAGACATTTCAACTCACAATCAACCTTGAGCAACCGTTGGGAAGAAACACGAATCATAGGTCATAAGTGCTTTCGCGCATCACTTTCACAAGTCTTGAGCCTCCAACGGTGAAGTCCTCTGTCCATCAATTGATCATCTGACTTAGTTTTGTAGAGGGCAAAACTTGAGCCATAGAAAAACCTCTCCGATTAATGAATTACGCATGGATCTGCCCATTGCAGAAGTGAGCTATGAAACTCAGAAAATTGAGCAATCAGCGCGTCACTCATACCGCAGCAGTCACAACAACACCGCTTCTGTACCCTGCAAGTGCTCGAAACCACAGGTGACAACCCTGCCAGGCTACACTATTCAAAAAGTCGTTTTGAGACCCAAAAATCGAAGCGAGTCGCTTACAGTCAAGGGTTATCACGCCGAGTCAAGCACAAAACTCAGCATACTCAAGGATTTGTATTGAACATGCCTAGGCTGCATCGTGAGTTTATCGCTGGCATGCCTGCTCCCCAAGACATAGAACAATGGCCAATAGTGTCCAAGATCCTCGGGCGGAACCGCCAAAGTTGCGTCTTTGCCCAATGCTTCATGATCAAATAGACGTTGTGGTGTGTCGGTTTCGACTACATTAATCACAAGATCATTGAACCTCTGAGCCCAATCATGCGGGGGGGCATCGATGTTCCACTCCATTTGAACCAATGTATGAACCACGTTGCCAGACCCCAATATGAGAACGCCTTGCTCCCGAAGTGGACGTAAAGCGCGCCCCACCTCATAGTGCCAGGAAATAGGTTTTGAAGCGTCCATACTAAGCTGCAGAACGGGGACATCGGCGTCAGGATAGATTGCGGAGAGCACAGCCCAGGTGCCATGATCGAGTCCCCAGTCGTAATCCAGCTCCACACCGATTGGAGCCAAGAGATCTAAAATCAAATCAGCAAGTTCTGGGCTTCCGGGTGCTGGATACTGGATATCAAACAGCGCCGCCGGGAGGTTTGATCCAAAGTCGTGAATGGTTCGTGGAGTATCTGCCGCTGTCACTCGAACCCCTTTAGTGCACCAGTGTGCTGAAACGCAGAGGATTGCTCTAGGAGCTGGGAATCGGTCGGCAAGTTCACGCCAAGCACTTACCGTCTTTGGATCATCCAGTATTGTTGTTGGGGATCCGTGCCCAAAGAAAGCCACTGGCATTAAGCAGTTATCAGACATAGCTATTATAAGTTTTCATGTAGCAAGGCGGCCGGCTTTCATGAGCAACGATCGGAGCGCTGTTGTTACGAAATTAAACCGTGCTCTGAAGCGAAGCTTCGATAACGTTTTAAGAGCCATTTATTGAGTTGCGGGAGAGTCTCCTCTTTTGGAGCATACCTCCCTCGCTGCGCAAACCTCGACTTCAGGCCCGTATGAGCCGAAATATTTGCCTCGACGTCTTGATTATTAAACAGCTCCAAACCAGCCACCACCGAAGGGAACGTGGCCTCAAACGTAGAAAGTTGCAGCGTCGATTCTGGATACAGGAATCCTACTCTGATAGTGAAATTATTTGCGCCCTTGGGTAATAACAAATAGTACAAAACCCCATCCGGCACCGCTGCAAAAAAGAGATTGGGCATGACACACGCGAACATCACCCTCCTTCTCTCGTTGTCCGTTAACGTCTCTAAAACTGGAAACATGCATTTGAAGTTTGGTGTGAAATTGCCGTCAGCGTAATTAAATCCCGTTGGGTGATAGATCGCGCCGTCATCGTCGTCAAGCCACTCTACAAATGTGACCTTCGTTGACGGAGCGAAATCATGCACCTTCTGATGCAAATACGCAGTGTGGTAGGGCTCGATCGCATTTTCATGCATGAATTTCCAATTCCAAAGCTGGTCTTCCCAGTCAACTGTAGGCGTCGCAATGAGTTGATCCATATGATGATTGCGAACCTCGTCGGACAGCCGGACCAGCCTAGAACTGAGCGATGGTGGCGAATCAGAGAAACACACAAATAAGAAACCATTCCATTCGGTGACTTTTAGAGTGGGGAGACTATGGCTTTCTCGCAAGTCAGCTAATTTAATGTGTGCTCCCATCTCCGGCGCAGATGTTAGCTTTCCAGTTAAATCATAGGACCACGAATGAAACGGGCAAATCAGGTGTTTCGCGTTGCCTGTGGCATCGCCCAGTAGATGGCCTCTATGTTGACAAACCGCACTCAACGCTCTGACCTCGCGGTCTTCTCCGCGCACAATCAAAAGGGGGTCGTCAATGACCGTGATCGAAAAATAATCTCCAGCGTTGGGTATTAGGCTTGCGTGCCCAACGCAAATCCATTCCTGGTCCCAGATGGCGGCTCTCTCAAAATCGAACCAGCGCTCTGAGGTATATAGCTTCGGTGGCAGCGCGATGCTATCTCGCACATCGCCGGCAGACTGCTGGACTGCATCCAATATACCCTCAAGGTCGAGGTCTGCGAAATTATCATGATGGCTCTCGCTAGATGCCAGCAACTCAACAGCCATAACTCTCTCCTCGTGGTCTTTCTTTTAAATCAGCGGCTGGGGCCAAAGCCTCCCCCGCCGGGGGTTTCCATTAAAACCTCATCTGTCGGCAACATTTCTCTCTTTTTTGCTTCCAGTAAAGGCTCTCCATTTATTAAAAATGCACCAGTTTTTCCTGGTTCTCCCCCCCCAAGCCCCTTCGCGGGAATATTGAGGCGACTGGGAATAGCGTTCAGAAACCAACGGCTGTCTGTATTCATTTTGAAACCAATTCTTTGGCCATCGCCGCCTTTAAATCGACCTTGACCCCCGGAGCCATTCACAAGCTCTTTAGTCGTAAATTCGATAGGGATAGAGGCCTCCAGAACCTCAATTGGAACCGCTGACACACCGGTGGGGTAGCAGGTAGCAGATAATCCATCCTTGCTGGCTCTCGCTCCCATACCTCCCGAATAATTAAACATTGAGCTAGTGAAGTGATCTCCAGTTGCACCTCTCCCCTGTATCTGGAAAGTCCAAACTGCGCCAGATCCCTCGGCTACCACTTTGTCGGGTACAACTTGGGACAACGCATTCAATATCGGAAATGGGACGTACATTCCCACGACATGCCTAGCGTTAACGGGAACTGGGTACTTCGCGTTGACAATGCAACGGTCAGGTGCAACGACTTTGATAGGGGCCAAACTACCTGCATTGTTGGGTAGTTCAGGATTGACGATGCTCTTGACCGCGAAAGTGCTGTAGGCGTGGGTATATGCCATCACGACATTAATTCCGGAAGCGCTGGGCGGCGAGCTTCCGGCAAAGTCAATTTCGACGCTTCCTTTTTCACTATCAATTGTCACTGAGGTCACCAGCTTAATAACTTCTCCGCCCGGAACATCAAAAGTGCTCTCGCCGACAAAAGTTCCCCCGGTAAGCTTCCTGATGGCCTCTCTCGTTGACGTTTCTGACCTGGAGATAATCTCGTTGGATAGCAGGTCGATATCGTCGATTCCGTAGCGGTCGCACATCGCATTCAATCGCTCGGCTCCAGTCTTTCCGCTCGCTACTTGAGCTCCCAAATCACCGAAGATCGCTTTCGGCGTTCGGACATTTGTCTCAATGATCTGCGCTAACGTCGCGTTGAGTTCTCCCCTTTCGTACAACTTAAGAACGGGTATCCAAAGGCCCTCCTCGTGAATGTCTCTAGCGCCTGCACCGATTCCATAACCCCCAATATCAGTGTGATGGATTGTTGAACCACAAAATCCAATCAAGCGGTCGTTCCTAAAAATCGGCGTCAATATCGTGATATCAAAAAAATGACCGGCAGACATCCAAGGGTCATTGGTGATCAGAACATCCCCGTTGTTCAGATCATCAACCGGGATCTCTCTAATCAAATTTTCTGCAGCCGCTCCGAGAGAGTTTATGTGCCCGGGCGTACCAATCAGCGCCTGCGCTACCATTCTGGCGTTTGCATCAAATAATGCTGTCGCCAGATCCCCCGCTTCTCTGACAATTGGGCTAAACGCTGTGCGCTTAAGCGCCTTGGCTTGCTCACCAACTATGCTGATTAGATGACCCCACATTAACTCGAGTTCGATACCGTCCATTAGCTCCCCTCCATCCGCTCAGCGACTACTGCGCCGTCTTTAGCCACAGTCGCTCGCCAATTTGGAAGGATCAGAATCGTTGTCTCTCTCTCTTCAATTATGCACGGCCCCTGCAAGGTCTGCTCCCTGCCCAGGCTCTCTCTATCATAGACATCCGCGGTCAGTGCTTCACTGCCGAGATAAATACTCCTTCGTCCCTTGGGCGAACCGAGCCGAATGTCGACCTCTCTATCAACAAATCTGCTCTCTGAGAGGCTAAAGGAGGAAACTCGCCAGGCCACGATTTCTATATCCATGCCATCCAGCGACAACCCGTATATGCTCTGGTATTCCCGTTCGAACATCGACGCAAAGTTTTCACTGTCCTTTTCGGTTGGAGTCTCTCGGCCAAGGGGGACAGTGACTTCGGTTTGTTGTCCGATATACCTCATATCAACAGAGAAGCTATAACCGATACTGTCACCGGAGAGGCCAGCGTTGACGAGTGCTTCCTTGCCCTCTGCCATCATTTCCGACATGAGGACATCAACGATACCCCAGTCCATTTGCGCAAGTTTCATCAAATTGCTTCGAGCTAAATCGATCCGGATTGGAGTGACCAAAGTCCCGAATGCACTTAGCACAGAGGCCATTCTGGGAAAAATGACTTTGTGACTCTCCAACTGCTCAGCAACGTAGCACGCGTGTATGGGGCCAGCACCACCAAAAGCGAGGAGAGGTAACCCCCTATAATTCACGCCCCGCTCTGTAGCGTGGGTCCTCGCAGCGGCGGCCATCGCCTCGCCAACCAAACTGTATATGCCATAAGCCGCCTGGTGGTCTGATACGTTGAGTTTAAGAGCGAGGCTTGATATCGCANGCCTNCAGGCCACCTCGTCAAGGGGCATCGAGCCGCCTAAGAAGTTTTTAGCGTCTAGAATACCCAGAAAAACATCTGCGTCAGTGACGCACGGTTGCTCGCCCCCCAATCCATAGCAAGCTGGTCCCGGGTTAGATCCGGCACTCTCTGGACCCACCTTCATCAAGCCAAGATCGTCTACCCTAGCGATTGAACCTCCGCCAGCACCTATCTCAATCATGTCTACGGTGGGCACAGTGGTTGGCATGCCACTGCCTGGCTTGAATCTGTATCGCCGGTCGACTTCAAACTCCCCNGTTATCAGAGGCTCGCCACCCTGAATAAGACACGCTTTGGCAGTTGTTCCTCCCATATCAAAAGAGATCAGGTCGCTTACTCCGTAAGTTTTAGACAATAGGCTAGCCGCCAGCGCCCCAGCCGCAGGCCCAGATTCGATCATACGAACCGGTTGCAAAGCGGCGGTGGCGGCCCCAATCACGCCACCGTTAGACAGCATAATAAGCGGCTTCAATTTGCTACCTTTGGCCCTGACCTGGTCGGTCAGGCCATTCAAATATGGTAGAGAAAATGGTGTGGCGTATGCGTTTATGCTCGTAGTGGAGGTGCGAGGGTATTCTCTAATCTGAGGCGCGATATCGCTAGATAGCGTCACCTGTAAACCCTTCATCTCTTTTTCGAGAATCTGCTTGAGCCTTCTCTCATTTGCATCGTTCGCGTAGCTGTTGAGGAGACATACCGCTACCGACTCAATCCCTCGTTCTGAGATATCCCGCGCTATCCTCCGAATTTGTAAATCGTCTACGGCACTGATTACCTGCCCTCTAGCCGATACCCGCTCTGTCACGGGGTAGGTGTGTGATTTAGGGATTAAAGGCTCTGGATATTCTATTTGCGGATCGAACATGTCGTACCGGTGCTCGTCCCTAATGTACAAAACATCAGTAAAACCCTGAGTCGTGATAAGCGCGCAATTACCACCCTTTCTCTCAATCAGTAAGTTAGTGATAACCGTCGTCGCATGGGTGATCACATCATCCAGCTCAGAAAAAGGGATGCCGGCTTGTTTCAAGACAAGGTCGGCGGCGGCAAAAAATCCATCCATTATGTCTTTATGAGTGGTCAGTGCTTTATCCGTCCAGCACGCGCCGGCACTGCTAATCAGCACGGCGTCAGTAAAAGTGCCACCAACGTCAACTGCCAAAGCGTAGGATGTCACGCTATAAATCTCCGATCTCCACCTATCTGCCAAGAGATGGCGTCCGCTGCCTCCTTAACGGCTTGGATTTGCTGCTCTGATGGCGGCGAAGGCAACTGATCTATACCGCCGATCATTGAGATCGTTCCAGCTATACCATCTGACCGAAAGACTGGTGCAGCGATCGCATTTATTCCTTGTAGCACGGCATTGGGGGCATCTGCCCAGCCGTTCTCTCTGATCAGCTTATGTTCCTCAGAGACAGATTTTTTGGAAATACGGGTCGTTAGCTCAGAGTTTTTGGCGTCACGTGACTCAGTCATGAAGATAAAGGCTGCTGCAACTTTGCCTTGAGCGGAGCTATCAAAGCCGAATAAGGTGCCTGGCCAAGTAGTGATTTCGACAGAAGTGCGTTGCTGGTAAATATCAACTACCCTCACGCCCACATCCTCGATGATTCCCACGGAAACCGCCAACCCTGAATTCTGATATAACCGAGGCATCTCTTTGCGAGACGCCGACAGAAAGTCGCTTTGATTTGCTACTGACTGGCCCAAGTACATCAACTTCGCTGTTAAGTAATATCTGCCAGTGGAGTCCTCTTGTTCTAAATAGCCGTGTGCCCTCAGCGTGGAAAGATGCCTGTGTACTTTAGAGCCGGGGATGTCTAAATGATCCGAAATATCCTTCAGCCTCGATGGCGCTGGCGAGGCGGCTAAGTACTCAATCAATGACAACGTGGTGGCAACAGCCTCCACACTCTTACCCTTATCCACAACTACGAACCCCCGAGGTCTAGCTTGAAATTCGAGATCAGCGACTCGACTCCTGAAGCCAGAACGGCCTGATCAGTTGAAACAACAAAAAAGCTCACGCCCAAATCAAGGTAATGCATTACATTCTGAAGGTCAGCAAGGTAGATCCCTGCGACACCCTGATTATCAATCGTTTTCTTGCAAGCTTCCCGGATTTGACACTGAAGCGACTCCTCCGTTGTAGGATCTGTCGCTAACGCCACCTGAAGGTCTGCTGGACCCACGAAGTTAACGTCTACCCCCGGAACTGACGCTATGTTGTCAGCATTTTTCACTGCCTCCGGGTCCTCGATCTGCATCGCGGCCACCAAACCTTGGTCGTTGGCCTCGACAAACTGCTGAGGACTCAACGCACCAAACTCACCGGCCCTGTGAGAAAGAGAGAACCCCCGCTCTCCATCGCGAAAGCGCATTTTCCTAACCGCATTGATTGCTTCGACGGGAGTCGAGATCCTAGGGAATAAGATGCCCGACGCGCCCATATCAAGCGTTTGAGCCACAAACTCACTTGCAGCGGACGCCACCCTGACCAATAACGGCAACGACACCGTCCTCGCAGCGAGGATGCACGCGTTAATGCGTTCTGGGCTTGCGCTTGCGTGCTCTAGATCCAGCACTACAAAATCTATCCCTGTGCGATGACCTAAAATCTCTATTAAAGAGAGGTCAAAGGTTTTAACGAATATTCCGATAAGCCTCTCCCGCCGCGCCACCCGGGATCGGAACTCTTTAGGAGATGCCATATGCTAAAACAGTTCCCCGCCTCACTCAGAATTCGTCAGCCTGATATTCCACGAGGTGGAGGTAGTCCTCTCTTATAGGCGAGAATACATCTAAATTCATAACAATTTCTTCGCCAATTGGCGCGCCACAGTGCTCTGCATCTGGGGGGATTCGCAACATGCCTCCCTCCCCGACTTCCACTTCACTGCCGTCAATCCAAAATTTCATTTTTCCTCGCACGACGTAGACCACTTGCTCAAACGGGTGGCTGTGCGGACGGACCTCCATACCCGGTTGCAGCCAGTTCATGACGAGTAGTACCTGCTCTCCTCTAAAAGCACATCTTGAAACACCAGGCCGCACCTCTTCTCGAGGCATCGAGTCCCAGTATTGAGCTGAAAGATAAGACGTAATCATCGCTTTCTCCATTCCGCACAGTAGAATTCTATTTTAGCTGTCGAAATAACTTGCACCGACTATATGCGTTTTGTATGTTGTCAGCAAGCACAGGAGTCTGACCACGGCACATGTCGGAACGGTGATCAGAGCAGAATGAACCTAGCAGTTTTTCTAGACAGAGCGCGCTGCCTTTACCCCAGTCGGCCTGCGATAGCTTTGGGCAAAAAAGTGCTCGCGAACTATGAGCAACTAGGGGGAAAAACAGCTCGATTAGCTTCGGCAATTTCCAGATTTGCGGGGGATACAAAAGACGTGCGTGTGGCTTTGCTAATGGAAAACACGCCAGCATACCTTGAGATTTTGTTTGCTTGCTGGCACGCGGGTTGCGTCGCTGTTCCAATCAACTCAAAACTCCATCCCAAAGAAACCGCACACATCTTGTCCGAGTCCAAAAGCCTAATGTGCTTTGCAACCGCGACCACGGCTAGACAACTAAAACCACACGTGCCCGCCACCTTGAAGTATTTGATTGACGTAGAGTCAGCCGAATACACGGGAATGCTGAATGACAAAGAGGCACCTCCAAAAAGTTGCGATCCCAGCGATCCCGCCTGGATTTTCTACACCAGCGGTACGACGGGAAAGCCGAAAGGCGCAATACTCACGCATGAAAATCTAACGGCGATGAGTGCTTGCTACTTTTTGGATATCGACCCTCGAGGGCCCTGGGACGCGATATTGCACGTCGCGCCAATGAGCCATGGATCCGGTCTCTACTCTATCCCTTTTATGATGAAAGCCGGCTGCCACGTAATCCCAGAAACCAAGAGTTTTGATGCTGATCAGGTCTTTGCGTTGTCCACTCGTTGGAAGAACTCCGTGCTATTCGCAGCGCCCACTATGGTCAAAAGGATGGTTGCAGCGGGACGGCAGAAGCCGGTGGAGAGCCCTCGACTAATAATTTACGGTGGTGGGCCTATGTACGTCTCTGATTGTAAAGACGCTATCGAGCTATTTGGTGCGGAACGCTTGGTGCAGCTTTACGGCCAAGGTGAGAGTCCAATGACCATTACTTGCCTTCCACCCCGGCTGCATGCAGGAGCTGATAGTTCAACCTTCTCCCCTGAATTAGGCTCCGTTGGCACTGCACAGAGTTTGGTACAGATTATGGTGGCGGATGAGAACGGCATGAGAGTCGCTCCTGGCGAAGTGGGAGAGGTTCTAGTTAAGGGCCCCACCGTGATGAAGGGGTACTTGAATAACCCTGACGCCACAAACGCCGCGATCCGGGACGGGTGGCTTAGAACTGGGGATTACGGAGCGATGGACCAAAAGGGCGTCCTCACTCTTATGGACCGAAGGCATGACCTCATCATATCGGGTGGGACAAATATTTATCCCAGAGAAGTTGAAGAAACCCTGATCAAGCACGAGAAAATTACCGAGGTGGCAGTCATCGGGCGGCCCGAAAAAGAATGGGGAGAAAGTGTCATCGCTTACGTAGTAAGCGATGACAAGGCGTCTCTAAACGTCGATAGTCTGAACAATTTTTGTTTGTCTTTCATGGCCCGCTTCAAGCGCCCGAGGGAATATCGTCTCGTCAACAGTCTACCCAAAAACAGCTACGGAAAAGTACTTAAAACTGCAATTCGGCAGTTGGACGCAACGCTTCAAGACAACCTCAACGAACTTGTAGACCTTGGAGAAATAAATTGGTAACGCGCCAGCACCCATACAGTACCTGCTCTCGAAGTTGGGCCTCAAACTTGGAGAGCGACTTGCGTAAAAAGTGCAGTAAAAGAATCAATATTTTGGCAACCGACCCCAGGAGACTAACTTCATGACAGCACCAAACAGGCTTGTATTTGTCGATTTTCCGACAAATGAAATGGAGGCCTCAGCGGTCTTCTATGAAAAAGTTTTTGGGTGGACCGTAGAAAGAAGAATTCCAGACCTTTTCTGCAGAATTGTGCCGGGAGGGTATTACAAAAACCCAGATAACTCAGACAGCGAGATTCAGAACTTGCATCTCGGTATTCACAACGTCGCGAATGCTCGCCCGCACCCAAAACCCGAGGGGGCCGAACCCCGAACATTGAGCGAGGGAGGCAGATCGATAAGAGCTTGGATCCTGGTGAGCGAGGAGGACTCGCAAGATCGGATACTTAAAACCGCAGAAGAGCTGGGCGCGAAAATTCTTTGGAGAGACCACTATTGGCATGAATTTAATGGGCTCAACTCTTCATTTATCGACCCGTGGGGCAACCAGATCATGCTCTGGACTAAACCAGAGGGATTTACAGAGGACTACGATACCCACACGGTGGAAGGCACACCTAAAATTCCTAGTGATTGGACCTTTGAATGAAGAGAGCAAGCTCACTGGTGGCACGTTAGCACGCGCTGAGTTAGCTGAGAGCGTTACACTGTCCGCAACGAACGGATCAATCCGCGCATTCACCTTGAAACCCTGACCCCATGTCGTTTGAGGCAAGTATTAGTTGATCATTCAATAAAAATCACTTAGAACTAAGGTCGGAACGCACTTGGAAAAGGGGCATTCTGAAGTACTGTCACGAGCGTATCGGATTTTTATTGCGCAGGTGCCGACAAGACACATCAGAGGCCGGAGATTTCCCTCTTTGGTCCACAGGTAAGGTGGTGTGCAGCATTGCGAAAATAAGGGATGTCCGGAGTAGCAAAGAATCAGCATGAAAGTTTCTGAAGGAGATACTGCATGATATCAAGGACTAAGTACGGCGTGGCGGTTCTACCCCTGTGCCTGAGTGTGATTTCGGGTGCCGCCCTCGGGCAAAGCGTCTTGGAAGAGGTTGTGGTGGTCGCACAAAAACGGGAGCAAAATCTACAGGACGTCCCGATAGCAATCACTGCGTTCACTGGCGAACAGTTAAACGCACTGGGGATAAGGGAAAGTGTCGACATTGCAATGTTCACACCGGGGGTACACGTAGGCGGCAGTCAAGCAGGGCAGATGTCGACGTTCACAATCAGAGGTGTTACTCAAAACGACTTCAACGATATCGTTGAGACTCCAAACGCGGTTTATTTAGACGATGGATACCTTGCTATTGCGGCTTCTCAAACCTTCGCTCAATTTGACCTAGATCGAGTTGAGATCCTTAAGGGACCTCAGGGCACTCTGTTCGGCCGAAATGCGACGGGTGGTTTAGTGCACTTTATCTCCAATGCGCCCTCGTTTGATGGAGTTGAGGGTTACGTTGATTTTGAAGTCGGGGAATTTGACTCGGACGCCAACTCAACCCGAACAGTATTCCAAGCTGCCGTTGGCGGTCCGCTATCCGAGACAGTTGCTGCGAGAGCAGCGATTAGGGTGAGTCAACATGACGGGTATCTAAAAAATCTTTATACCTCCTCAAGTCAACTTCCATTCTTAGGCGATCCAGGGCCTGACGCAGGGGCAGACCTAGGAGACGAGGACACTATTACAGGTCGCGTGAGATTTGCTTTTGAGCCATCTGACACACTCCGGATGGACCTTAGTTTCAACTACGCTGACCAAGAAATGGCGACGGGTCCTTATCAAAGCGCCTCGACGATAGCTGTTGCACAAGAAGTTAACGGGTCTTACGAATTAGTCAATGTGCTGAATACACCTTCGAACGAGACCCGCTTGTCCATGGTGGTCGACGCAAATGGCAATGATACTGGTATGGATGCGGGGGCTGATATTNAGCAGGGAGANNNCTGGTTAGAGGGCGGTGGTGGCGGGATATTTGCCCGGCCTGTGCCTGGCGGTGACTTGTTTGGCTANNTAGACCCNGANGGAGATGACTTCANTTTNAATGGTGANTTTGCTTTCGANGATCAAGGNAGCGTGGAGACCTNTGGGATCAATTTCAANCTNGTNAAAACANTNGGTGACATNAATTTGACGTCAGTAACCGANTATAAAGATTACGAGCGGCAGCAGTGGATTGACGTTGATTCAGCCCCAGTGAACCAACTTGCAAATTTTTCGGGCGTGGACGCCACCAGCTTTACTCAAGAGCTGAGATTGGACGGCGAGACCGACCGGTCGAGGTGGGTGTTAGGCGCGTTTTATCTCAACATAGACACAGAATCAGACAATGGCCTGAAAGGGCCTCCGGGTAGCTTTGCTGCAGTGTTTGGAGGCATCCAAATTGACATCGGAACCAGAGCCGAGTTAGAAACGGACTCCTAC
>PAFS01000015.1 GCA_002705325.1 Gammaproteobacteria bacterium
TATTTGCCCGGCCTGTGCCTGGCGGTGACTTGTTTGGCTACATAGACCCTGACGGAGATGACTTCAGTTTTAATGGTGACTTTGCTTTCGACGATCAAGGTAGCGTGGAGACCTATGGGATCAATTTCAAGCTGGTGAAAACATTTGGTGACATGAATTTGACGTCAGTAACCGATTATAAAGATTACGAGCGGCAGCAGTGGATTGACGTTGATTCAGCACCTGTAAACCAACTTGCGAATTTTTCGGGTGTGGACGCCACTAGCTTTACCCAAGAGCTAAGATTGGACGGCGAGACAGACCGCTCTAGGTGGGTATTAGGCGCGTTTTATCTCAACATAGACACAGAATCTGACAATGGACTGAAAGGGCCTCCGGGTAGCTTTGCTGCAGTGTTTAGAGGCATCCAAATTGACATCGGAACCAGAGCCGAGTTAGAAACGGACTCCTACAGCGTCTTTGGCCAGTACGAATATGACTTCACTGACAAATTGACGCTTATAGGCGGTGCCAGACTGATGCGAGAAGAAAAGGACTACGGCTTGCTGATCGCAGTTGCGCCATCTGAGAGCTCCCGGTCTGCCAATACCTCTCCGTGCTTTGACGGTGACTTGGCCTCGTGCTTTCCCCCGGCGATTCAAAGGGCTGACGATACATCTGAAACGCTTTGGGCTGGAAAGCTTCAACTAAGCTATCAATATGATGACGACCTTATGCTATACGCTGGTGTAAATAGAGGCGTTAAAGCAGGAAGCTTTAACGCTCCGCTTTTGGCCGCTTACTTCGGTGGCGGAGGTGATGACGGCCTGCCTTACGACGAAGAAGTGTTAACGTCCTACGAGGCGGGGTTCAAGGCTACCGTTTTAGACGGCACTACCCGCATAAACGGCACCGCGTTTTACTACGACTACTCCGACTATCAAGCCTTCCTGTTTGTTGGGGTTGGTGGCGTAGTGGTTAACAAAGACGCAGAAACTTACGGGGCGGAGCTTGAAATCCAAAGCTCGCCAGCTGAGGGNTGGGANATNATTGTNTCGGCATCATACTTTGACGCNACGGTGGAGNACTTATTTNTACGTGCCGGCTCNCCNCTTCCAGCCAGAGACGTGAANCCTACTTACGCCCCNGAATTCCAAGCNNCNGCGCTCGTGCGCTATGGCTGGGANGCNATGGGCGGCAGGCTTGCTGTNCAAGCGGATGCAAACTATTCGGANGAGTTTTANTACAACCTTCGNAACTTNGATGCAGATAAGTTCGATAGCTACGTAATGGCAAACGCTCAGCTAAGTTTTGAGAAGAACGATTGGTTGGCCACGTTGGCAGTGAGGAACCTTACGGACGAGCGTGCGGGAGTGATGGGCTTTGATCTGGCAACCTTNTGTGGTTGTAATGAGGTCGCATACAGAGCTCCGCGCTACGTCTCGGTTGGTCTCCGCAAGGANTTCTGAGGCACATCGCGAGCTTTCANGACGTCCCCACTACTGTGGTAGTGGGGNCTTATCGTAGTGTTGTTTCCGGAATTTTATCCTCTCCCCAATCCAAGACTCAGATATTTGTTTGTCAACCGGAGGTAATNAACTCTAAAACCTCTTGCAGAGAGATGACGTCNGCATAGCGCCTTTCGATGTCCAACAAATTCGCATCATGAGCTTCCTTCCCGATGTCACCCACACATTCCCTTGGAATGATTACCCTGTATCCATGGGAAAAAGCGTCAATAACAGAGGCTCTGACGCACCCTGACGTCATGCATCCACATACGATGACGGTATCAACGCATTTTTTGACAAAGAATGGCTGCGCAGGTGTCGCGAAGAATATGGATGGCGATGATTTAATGATGTAGTAGTCGTAATCAGGGTCATAAACTCTGGGATCAATTTCCAACCCCTCGCTACCAACAAAAAAACTCCCTCCATACATTGCCTCAATTTTCCACTTGGGCATGTCGCTCTCACTCTGGTATCCCATAGCACAAGTCACAACGGGGATGTCACGTGCTCTAGACGCATCAAGCAAGATTGATGTGGCCTCAGTCGCAGAGACTACGAGTTGACTACCCCCTTGCGGAAACTCGGGTTGAGTAAAGCCCCTCTGGAGATCAACTACTGCAATGCCGATTCGCTCCCCAAAGCCAACTTTGCGAGCGCCATAACTCAAGGCCTGGTAGGGGTCAGTCATCGCGAAAAATAGCCTTTAACGTGATCTTCGGTCTGTATGCCCCTAGCGTGCTTACTGGCAAACTTGCGCCACATTGTCAGCTCAACATCCGGCTGAAATAATCGCTCTCGCAACCAACCATCCTCAGATTCATAAAACTTTTGCATCTCAGCTCTTGCAAAAGCGTCGTCCACCGTGAAGCCCTTAACCGCAGGAACTTCCCACATTACTCTGCCGTCTTCTCCCAACCATCTCTCAGCCTCCTCACTATCTTGCGTGTGGATAACGCCAAATTGGAAGTAGGTATGTTCTTTATTATTTTTGGGGACATAAAACTCATAGTGTGTGCAATGAGGCACGGGGAAAGTGGTAACCTTTAGCGAGCACGGCATCCAAAGTCCCACTGTCCCCAAACGAATAATGTCCGTCAGTGCGGAGAGCTCCTCATCCGACTTGCCTCTGGCGAGTGGCAACATAAGCTGCTGCACTGACCCGTCTTTCAGAGGAATTTCAGCTGTGTGATTGAATGTGGTCTTCTCAACCTTACGAGTGAAGCCTTTGGGTCCACACTCTTCTTCTGTATACCTCGTAGTGTCCAATACTTCTTTTTTGGAGGAAGTATATCCGTATGAAGTGTGCATCCCTGCGTTGATGCACATCTCTGACCAGTTGTGGATGAATTGATGCCCGGGATCATATCCATTTTCACATCCTAGACGCCAGTTAGACGCAATGTCATAAGGATCAGAACAATAAACCACGGCATCTTCATCCAGAAACCCAGGAGCGAGGTCATATTCAAGCGGTGGAGGGTCGATATCGCCCACAAATATAAATATGACTCCTTTTGTCTCGACTAGCGGATATGTCTTCACACCACATTTACCAATCACCTTGGAGTCTGGAGAGCTGAGAATTGTTCTTAGGGACCCATCATCGAGATCGAACGTCCAAGTGTGATACCAGCAAGTAATTGTCTCCTTGGTATAGAAAAGTGGGCGGGAAGAAAACCTTATACCTCGGTGTGGGCACCGATCCTCAATAGCCCTAACCGAACCGTTTTGGCGAGTGACTAGGATATCCTCGCCAAGCAGTTGAACCGCTTTATGGCTGCCTTCCGGCATATCCCTGCTTATCAGCGCCGGATACCAATGGTTGCGAAACCCCCACTCGGCATCAATCCATGGCTGCCACGGTCTGTTACCCATCTTTTCTACACGTCTCTTTTCCTCATCTACGTGTTCTTGGGTATCCTTCAGTAATTGTTCAGTTACATCAGTCATTAGCCACCCTCATGGCCTTGCCTCATTGAAGCAAGAAGCCCAAGTGCTCCGTATCAAAATTATGTGGTTCCTCCCACTGCGGCCAGTGTGCACTGTCCTCGAGCACTACCAGAGACGAATCGGGGATCAGACTGGCTCCCTCCTCTGCCAATGGAACCAACTGCCCGGGATTATGACGAGTCCATAAGACCAGAGTCGGACAACGGATCTTCGCTAGCAGTGACGGGTTATACCACTGGTCATGCTGAGCCGGATCCAGCAAGGCACCGATGCTCTGCTCCGCAATCTTACCTATCACTTTGGCCCTTCCAGGCTGCTGGTAGATTTGGAATCGCACCTCGACGATCTCATCTGTGACATCCTCTTCATCGAGCATTAACCATCTCATTCGCTGCTTGATCGTCTCTCTACTTGGCGCACCAACCGCCTTTCTGCTCCTCTCTAGCAACTCTCGCAGTCCAGCTGCTCCATCCTCATCTGGTGGTAACAACATCCCAGTATTCATAACTATTTTTTCAACGCGATTGGGATGGGCAATAGCAAACCAAGCCGCGACAGTCGCACCAAGAGACTCTCCGGAAATGTAAGCTTTCTCAACACCTATGCCATCTAAGAAGTTCAGCAAAAAGTCGACATAACATTGCATATCGTAAGAAATGTCGGGGGCATCAGTGTAGCCATGTCCTACCATATCGATCGCCATCACACGAAAATGCTCCGAGTGGCTAGCAATATTTTTGAGATAAGCCTCCGCATGACCGCCCGTGCCATGCAGAAAAATGAGAACCTTCTCAGAGGTGCCACTCTCAATAACCCGAGTCCTGACACCAGCCGCATCGTAAAATCGCTGCTGAAAATCTAAGCCTTGTAGGTAGTTCCAAATTGTCTGCATGGACGACATCTCCAATTTGCCTTCTTCTATAGTACTCGACAACGGGTCGCCTATAGCCCTTTCGAACGACTCTGCCCTGCGAATGACTCAGGTAACTTGCGACCCTGTGTATTCGGGTTATCCAAGTGCTCAAAAATTAAATAACCGTATCCTCACAGAGCATGCTCTAAAACTGCGTGCAAAAGCACATTCCCCCCAGCTGCAACGTGATCGGGGTCCGCATATTCGGCTTCGTTGTGGGATAGCCCCTCTTTGCACGGGATAAAAATCATAGATGTTGGACCCTGCACGCTCAGGTTGCAGGCATCGTGCAACGCGCCAGAAATGATCTCCATTGAGCTATATCCGCAACGCGTTGCAGCGTCTTGTACTGATTGGATGCACTTAGCGTCGAAGTCAACGCTAGGCTTCTCCCAGTACTTTTCAAACGTAAATGCAAGCCCGGCTTCACTGCAGCAGAGTTCAACAACTTCACAAAGATCTTTGGCTATCGCGTCATGGACATCAGGTCTAGGGTCCCTGAGATCAATTTTAACCTCTAACTCGCCAGGCACGGTGTTTACCGCACCGGGGTAGCAATTTATCTGTCCGAAGGTGATCCGCGACTGTGGACCGTGCTCATCAGCCACGGAGTAGAACTTCGGCAACATGACGGAAAATGCCCTGATTGGATCGCGCCGCAGACTCATTGGAGTGGTACCAGCGTGAGCCTCCTGACCAAATATTTTTAGTCTATGCCTGCTCATTTGCTGAGTGCCGACAACAACACCAATGAGGGTATTTTGTTGCTCAAGCACCGGGCCTTGCTCTATGTGTAACTCAAAGGCCGCCTGAAACGGGAACGGTTGAGCGTCAATCTTCCCCAAAAATCCGATTCGCTCTAGCTCCGAAATCACGCTGTGACCCTGCGAATCCTTTTGAGAATGGGCGTCGGTTTCCGACAGCAACCCCGCCCAAACGGAAGACCCCATGGAGGGAGTGTCAAAGCGACACCCCTCCTCATTGGTCCAGACTACTACCTCTACCGGAGCTTGCGTTTGAATTCCCGAGTCGTTTAAGGACTCGATCACTTCCAATCCTGCTAAGACACCATAAACTCCGTCAAAACGTCCGCCTGTCGGCTGAGTATCAAGGTGACTACCAATTAAAATCGGATCAGCATTAGGATTTGAGCCACTTCTTCGTGCAAAGATATTACCCATTGAATCGACCCGAACTTCACAAGCCGAGTTTTCGCACCAACTCATAAATAAGTTGCGTGCTTCAGCATCTTCGTCAGTAAGCGCTTGACGATTACTACCACCATTCAAGGTAGAGCCAATTGCGGCGATGTCTTGAATTCTTTTATTCAAGCGGGCGGAGTCGATCTCGATTAGTGGTTCGTTTCTTGACATCACGGAATCCCTATCTTTATGGTTAGGCGGGTTGCCCGCCGCAAAATCAACTTAGCCAAAGCAGCACGAGACCCACTACTGGTGTGGTACTCGGGTTCAATCATATCAAAATGACTTTCTCGAAAACTGCGGAATCAATCGAGCACCACCAAGGGAGAGAAAATGCAGAAGACTCTTGCTCAGCGAATGGAAGATCATGCACTTGAGCCAGTTCCAAAGGAGGACAGAAAATCTTGGATTCAACTCAGCTGGAGCACTGTCGGCATAGTTACAACTCTGTTACAGCTTTATCTAGGCGCGTTCCTTAGCTTTACCGCGGGCATCAAAATCGCGCTGATTGCAGGCTTTTTGATAGCTATTATCGGTAGCGCGCTGGGCTGGGCCGCGGGCCATATTGCCTTTAAGTCCGGGCTCTCAAGTAGCCCGATGGCCAGGCAGTACGGACTAGGTGTGAAAGGCTCGGTAATAATTTCGGGCACCTTCGCATTCATGCTCATTGGGTTTATCGCAGCAGAAAATGTGTTGCTTTATAACGGCTTTCTTTTCTACTCAGACATAGAGGACTCCCTTATGGCAAGGATTGCCTGTTTCGGCGCACTCACTGTGGCTTGGATAAGCCTTACAGCCTTTGGATTCGAACAAGTGTCACGCGTAACCTCAATAATGTTGATAAGTTTCCTGGGCGTTCTTGCGTATATGTTGTTCGTAGTCATAGACACCAGTGGAATTCCGGTAAGCCAGGTCTTGTCTTTCCCATCACAGTTTCCTCCGGAAGCACTTGAATCAATGGGGGCAGTTACAGACAGGGCGAAGCTGATTTTCTCTATGAACGTCCTAGCCGGCACGGCCGGCGCGCTCGCGCTTGTAGATGCAGACCTCGGGCGCTACGCCAGGACGGGAAAAGACATCGCCATCGCAGCAATTTTAAGTAACTTTATGCTGAGTTTTTTCATGATTGCGGTGGGCGCTACCATTATGTATGCAGGTGTGCCTGCCCTAGTTGAATATTACGTAACGACTCAGGGATTGTCTGAGGCTGCCGCCAAGCAGGTTGCCATTGAAAATCCAGACAGAATTGTTGCGGCCTTNGTTATCTTCGGTGGAGTACTGGGCACGCTCCTGATGGTCGCGGCCAATTCCAAAGCGCAAGTCATCAACACTTACAGCAGCTCTCTAGCTCTGTCCAATTTCTTTGACGTGACCTTTAATTGGCGGCCGGGAAGAATAGTTTTTGTCATTGGAGCAAATGTCGCGGCACTGTTCTTTCTCGGTGGAGAGTTCTTAGTTTGGTTCAAATCCTTTCTCGTAATTCTTGGCACGCTTACCACGTCCATAGCCACCGTGATTGCTGCAGATTACTTCGTTGTAAGAAAAATACAAAAAAAACAAGCCNCCAAAGGGAANTTNGTGGAGCCATGGAACTGGGCAGGAGTCCTCACCGTCGGCTTATCATTTGGATTAGCTCATTTNGCCCTGGCAGGCATTATCAAAATACAAGTGCTGACAGCTATCGCCACGGTGGTAATTGTCTATCCATTACTACGTCTTTTCGTTTTTAAATCGCAAATCACAGCCAACGGAACCTAAAATCCAATATCGGCGGAGTTATCGAGGAATTAATCATGGGAACAGTGCAGTACAACTTTTCAAATGAAACGCTACTGGTTACCGGCGCATCCTCCGGTATCGGCAAACTAGTTTGTGAGGAGTTCGCGGCATCGGGTGGGAACGTGGTGTGCATAGGCAGAACTAGAGAGCGTCTGGAGGAAGTGGTCGCTGAGATCAACGCATCAAGCAACGGGNCCGCCGTCGCGGTNGTTGGTGACGTAAGCCAAAGCTCTACTTTNAAAGAAGCAGTCGACACTGCCGTGTCAACCTTTGGCGAATTAAACTATGCATTTAATTGTGCCGGCACTGAGGGCCCCCTAAGCCCAATAAGTGAGACCAGTGATAATTCGTTTATGGACATGATTAATACCAAGCTAACAGGTTGTTTCTTGGGCCTCAAAGCGCAAATCCCAGTCATGCGAGAAAAGGGGGGCGCAATCGTTAACATGGTTGGAAGCTTCGGCCACATTGGCTACCCGTACATGGGGGCTTATTGCGCGGCTGCGCATGGGGTTTTAGGGCTTACAAGAACAGCGGCTCTGGAGGAAGGACAACACAATATCCGTGTAAATGCTGTTTGCCCGGGAGCAGTCGAGACCGATTTGCTAACCAGGATGATGGGTGGTGATAAAGAGGCTGGGTTAGCCATCGGCACCTCCACTGCACTTGGCCGCATTGCCTCGCCGGCGGATGTNTCTAGNGCAGTCATGTATCTGCTCTCTGATTCTGCAGATTATATGACCGGGACGTACATGATGCTGGACGGTGGGATGTGAGGAACTTCTATTTCTCCTCACGACTATTTATGGTCCCCCTTATTCTCGTAAAGAGGGCTGTAAGTGGACGATGTCATCGCCGCACCATCATAAAGTCCCGTAAGGACAGAGATCAGCTCGCTTGCACCTGAGAGCTTTGCATCAATATCTTCTATCAGCCCAGTCTTCTTGGTGAGTAACTTGCTTCTCACCGTAAAATAATCGGTAACGAATTTTCTGCCTTTCTTCGACACTGCGTATGTCACAACCCGGCTGCCAGTTTTTTTAGACTGGGATAGATAACCGTTATCAACCAGTTTCCTCAGGGTATACTGGAGATTCTGCACATCGTCTCTATTAAGTTGTCTTGCCAGAGATGAAGCAGTCGGGTGTCCTCTTTGCATTGCTACAACACCCACAACAATCACCTCCTGAAACTTCAGACCATCAGCCGTCGCCAGTCGGCTTAACTGCTCACAGCTCCTCTCGAACGCCGCAAAAAAGCGCAGAATCCCCCACTCTAGCTCTGTCACGGCTATCCCATGGTCACCAGTTCCGAGAAGCCAGTCCCTATGCCAACTGTCGGGCGAGGTGGTCACATCACTCATATGAAGTATCGTCCGTTGGATCTTGAAACAATCGCATAACACTAGCATGCGATGAATCGCGGGCGTAGATTTTAGCGGCCCAATTTAACCAGTGATCATTGTTGTCATGTGTTCGGCGGATTCTGTTTTTGCTTGAATTTTCAATAAAAATCACTTAAAAACTGGTGAAATGTCGATTCGCAGCCGTTTCAAGACAAAGTAGCTAAAACTAGAGGGGATGGTTTAGTCGCACTACTCTAAATACAGATTGGAGACTTCCTATGATTCATAGGCCTTCGAAGCAAGCAACCGCGTTAATACCGTTAATGTCCCTGAGGCAGATCAGTTTGTTACCGATAGCAGCAACAATGCTGCTACTAAGCCAACATAGCCACGCCCAAGCGCAGGGTACAGCGGCCGCGCTCATAGAGGAAGTGGTGGTCACAGCGAGAAAGCGAGTGGAGAGTTTAGTTGACACTCCGATTGCTATCACGGCTATGAGTGGTGACGCGATGGAAGCCCGCGGCATGACACAGTTGAGTGACATGGCGGCCAGCACGCCCAGTCTCACTTTTGTAGACGTAACNTCTGTNACTGGNTCNTCTTCAGCCTCGGTTGTCTACATNNGAGGTGTNGGACAAAGTTTTGCAACTGCCACCAGCGAGCCAGGCGTTGGTATTTANGTAGACGGTGTTTACATGGCGCGGAATGTGGGCCAGGTATTTAACATTGTGGATTTGGAACGCGTGGAGGTACTGCGCGGGCCGCAAGGTACCCTTTTCGGCAGAAATACCGTCGGCGGAGCAATTTCAATACACACAAAAAAACCCACTGACGAATTTTCAATTTCTGGCTCTGTCACGGCGGGAAATTATGATCGGCTGGACGGCAAAATTATTGTCAATGGCGCTATTAGCGAAGACTTATTTGGGAAATTATCTGTTGGTCGCTTCACTCGCGATGGGATGGTAGACCGGCCCACAGACGGCCTGAATCAGGGCAACCGAGACCGAACGGCTGCAAGAATAGCGCTGAGGTGGGTACCCTCTGAGAACTTGGAGATCAATTTTTCTGCTGATGGCACAGTAGCCAGAGAGGACGGCACTCCTTCACTACTCAGAACCATTGTCTGGAATAGCGGGATATTTAATCCAGCAGGGCTACCTCTGGCGCCACCGGGCACCGCGGACCCGTCATCGTATGCCATTAATGTGCCGTTTGATTACCCCGTGGACAACCTTGTGCTGGAGAATAATTACATCATTAATTATTTTGCTGGCCTGAGCTGTTTTTCAGGATTTGGGGAGCCATGGAATCCTGGTGCCGATCAGACGAACCCCGCCTGCTACGGTAGCCAGTACCAGCTTGAGGGCGTGCGGCAAAATATGGGTACATACGATACTAGATCAAAGGACGACGTATGGGGAGCGACGTTCACTCTGGACTACGAATTTTCTAATTTCAGCTTGAAGTCAATTACCGCATATAGGGATTCTAAGTCCACGTATGGCCGAGACGCTGACGGTTCGCCACTTAAGATCTATCACTACAGCGGCCTGATGGACCAGAATCAATTTTCTCAAGAGATACAATTANTNGGCACAGCTTTTTCAGACAAATTAGACTGGGTTGTAGGGGCGTATTATCTTGATGAAGAGGTTGTGAATCCCGAGCCGGTTGTTTTCACGTCGCTGGAATTTGTCTCAGGCGGCAACACTGACAACACCAGCTATGCTGCCTTTTTTCAGGGTACCTTTAGCTTAACAGACCGACTCGATATCACTGGAGGCATTCGTTATACCAGAGACGAAAAAGACTCTCTGCCCCTGCAACCATTTACGGCAAATTACACTCCTAACCCGGCGTTCAATCCCGGCAACCTAGTGCTGCCAGCCGTCACGGTATCGCAGGAATTTTCCCAAACCACACCTATGCTCAATTTGTCCTATCGCGTGACTGATAACCTAATGACCTATGCAACTTATTCGGAGGGTTACAAAAGCGGGGGGGCGACTTTCAGGATATTCCCTATTTTCCCAGAGACTCCGCTCTATGGGCCTGAGGAAGTGCAGTCATTTGAAATTGGAGCCAAGTACGAGAATAACGGTTACAGGCTGAACTTGGCTGCGTTTTCCATGGATTACGAGAACATTCAGGTATCGATTTTCACTAACATAGCCCCCGTAATTAAGAACGGTGGTGAAGGCGAAGTAAATGGATTCGAACTGGAGGCCTTCATGCCACTGGGCGGCTCGTTCTTCGTGGAGGGATCCTTCAGTTACCTGGACGCGAAATACACTGCGATCGACCCGGGTGCTACTGAAATAAATCTGAACTCAAAATTNGCCATGACGCCAAAAACCCAAGCTTCGTTGGGCATCAGTAANGTGTTCACNTTGGGTGGCGGCTCAGAANTCATCCCCCGNCTAGAGTGGCTTTATACCGGAGACCGCNACAACGACGCCACGAACACGCCGGACCTTATTCAACCCAGCTTTGATCTGATCAACGCGATGGTTGCGTGGAATAGTGCTGATGGAAAATATGGTGTGACCTTGGGAGTTGAAAATCTGACTGACGAAGACTACATTTTGGGGGGCTACTCTAACCTGATCGGAGGTCAGATGAACGTATTTCCAGCATATGACCGCCAAGTCTACGGCACATTTAGATGGGACTTTTAAACCCCTCGGCTAACATTCGAGGACTTCACAACCCGTTAGGAGGCGCTATCGGTGGATAAAGAACTGATCGTCAATGGGGTGACTCATGAGGTAGACGTGGCCGACGAGATGCCGTTGCTGTGGGTTCTCAGAGATGTTTTGGAACTAACTGGCACAAAGTTTGGATGCGGTAAAGCGCAATGCGGTGCGTGCACAGTTCTCATTGATTCCAATCCGATACGAAGTTGCGTTACACCACTATCGGCCGCGGCCGGCAAAAACATCACTACTATCGAAGGCTTAGCTGACCTCCCTGAATCGCGGCTTCAGGACGCCTGGGCGGAGCACAATGTGCCACAGTGCGGCTATTGTCAGTCCGGCCAGTTAATGTCTGCTACGGCTTTGATTCGTAAATATCCCAACCCCACAGATGACGAAATTGATCGGGGCATGTCGGGAAATATTTGTCGCTGTGGCACCTACCCTCGAATAAAAAAAGCCATCAAATCAATTGCGTCAATCTCCTCGGGGTTAAACAGTGATTCAGTCTAGAAGGGAATTCCTCACCACAGCTAGGAATGGTCTCCTTCTGGGGATTATCGGGGAATCTGTCACTTCTTTCGCGGCTAGCGTTGATCAAGATCCGGAATTTTCGCCCAGCAATTTTCTCAGCATATCTCCTAGCGGAGCGGTGCGGGTGTTCGTGGGCCAAGGAGAAATGGGCCAGGACATCTTCTCTGGGTTAGCCATGCTGGTTGCGGAAGAGCTTAATACTCCATTGGAAGAAGTCGCAGTTGTCGCAGCACCTGTCTCACCTGCTTTTGGCAACTCTTTTTTTCCGGGGTCACCACAAATGACCGCAGCCAGTTCGAGCATTAAGGTTTTTTACATTCCATATCGAAATGCTGGCGCGGCGGCACGCCAAATGCTCGAAACTGCTGCGAGCACGATGCTTGATAAGAGCGTGAACCGTATTCTTTTAACTAACGGCGAAGTAGTGTGTGATGATAACGAACGCATTCCCCTGAAGCTTGTAATGCCCATTCTCGCAGACCTGCCTGTTCCTGACAGCCTGAAACTAAAAGAGCCAAGCGAATTCCAAGTTATCGGAACCCCGCAACGCGGTATTAGAGTCAAAGAGAAGGTTAATGGCACCCTCGGGTATGGGATGGATGTAAAGGTACCGGGCGCGATGACTGCCGTAGTCGCTCACCCCCCCTCCTTCGGTGCTCAGATTACACACTTTGACTCTTCGACAGCCTTAGCAATCCCAGGCGTGCTGGAGGTCTTGAGAATTCCGACTGGCATTGCCGTTATCGGCGAAAACTACTGGGTTGCTGATTCAGGTAAGAAAGCGCTAGACATAGATTGGGACGAGTCCGCAGGTCAAAACCTGTCAACCGAAGAGATCTTAGGAACGTACCGCGAACTCGCATCGAAGCCAGGCCAAGCCTTTACCTTCAACCCAATACCCGGGATGGATTATCAGCTCAAGCCCAGTCTGGGCCCAGACAAGTACGCCCAACAGAAAGGCGCCGTAACGATAGAGTCGGAATTCATTGCGCCGTACCTTGCACACGCCCCCATGGAACCTTTGAACTGCACCATTTTTGAGAAGGACGGTCTGATTCATGTTCATACCGGAACTCATTATCAATTCGCAGATAAAGACGCCGTAGTTAAAACTCTTGGGGTTGACCCTTCCAGAGTCAAGCTACACACGCTGCCAATGGGAGGAAGCTTTGGCAGAAGAGCTTGTCCAAAATCAGATTGGATTGCAGAGGCAGCCCAAATTTTCAAACTCGCACAAACAGCGCGGACAAATCCCATCAAGCTGGTCTGGTCGCGGGAAGATGACATTACCGGAGGCTGGTATCGGCCCATGGTTTTGTCAAAGGTGTCTGCGGCTCTAAACCAAGATGGCACCATAGGCTCATGGGCGCAACGCATCGTCGGTCAACCAGCAATTGATCACGAGACCCTGAGCTTTATCGGGCCCGAGAACATTGACCTCACCACGGTCGATGCAGTCGGTAACCTTGTTTACGACATTCAAGACAAGGTTGTTGACGTGCACCATACCGAAAATCTCGTGCCCGTTCAGTGGATGAGGTCTGTGGGACATTCCCACAATGTCTTTTTCGTCGAGACTTTCATGAATGAACTCGCTGATGAAGCTGGCGTTGATCAAGTCACCTTTCGACTTAACCACGCCAAAGACGACAGGGTAAAGCGGGTGCTACGGCTAGCAGCGGAAAAAGGTCAGTGGAATGGGGGCTTAAGTTCAGATGGAAAAGCCCATGGGGTTTCCGTGCACGAATTTTACGGCACGTACGTTGCCAACATGGCCGAAGTAATCCAAGTGGCTGAGAACAAATTCAAAATTATAAAAATAGTATTTGGGGTGGATTTAGGGACCGTAGTAAATCCTGATGCGGTCAGGGCACAGATGGAGAGTGGGGCTGTACTGGCACTGTCATCCACCTTGTATGGCGAGATAGAAATAGACAGGGGCGTGCCTAAACAATCCAATTTCGACACCTACAGACCGCTCCGATTTAACCAATGTCCAGATATCGAGACACATATTGTCTCAAGCGATCTGCCGCCGACCGGTGCCGGCGAGACTGGGGTTCCCTCGGTCGCGCCTGCTGTCTGCAACGCTATCGCTAAGTTGAGGGGGGAGTATTTGCGGGCCCTACCGATTGCCAAGCAAGGAATTGAAATCGTATAAAGATCAGGGGTCAATCTCTCTATCGCTTCGCAATCTCGTCTAAGACTAAAGCACCAAACTCAGAGGTTGTCACAACTTTTAGTGAAGAGTTGTGGAGAGCCAGATCCTGAGTGACAGTGCCTTTTTCCAACACTCGAAATAATGCTGACCACACTCGATCTGCCAAGTCCTGTCTACCCATAGAGACTTGTAGCATTAGTGCGACGCAGCCAATCATTGAGTAGGGGTTTGCAACATTCTGGCCACTCAAATCTGGTGCTGAACCATGTGACGGCTCAAAATAAGCTTTGTCGTCACCAATGCAAGCAGACGGCATAAGTCCCAACGACCCCAAAAGCCCTCCAGCCTGATCACTGAGGATATCGCCAAACATATTTTCCATCACCATCACATCGAACGTATTTGGAGCAAGGCACATCTCGGTTGCTGCCGCATCCACTAGCATGTGCGTTACCTCTACATTCGGGTAATCCTGGGCTACTTCGTGCAAAACTTCGTTCCAAAGCTCGCTCGACAACAGCACATTACTTTTGTGAATGTTGTGCAAATGGCAACTTCTATCTGAAGCCAGGTCAAACGCGGCGACCAAGACCCTCCGAATTTGCGCCTCGTTGTACTCCAACGTCTCGGAAACATATCTCAAACCGTCACGATTCACTCCACGCGATTTCTCCCCAAAATACAAACCGCCGACCAACTCGCGAACGATGACGAAGTCAATACCCTCCTCTAACAACTCGTTTTTAAGGGGGGAAAACTGCTTGATTGTCGAACTCAACCTAACTGGCCGGAAATTCGCGTAAGTGTCATATCTCTTCCTCAGGGGGAGTATTGCGCCACGCTCCGGGCGAAACTCAAGAGGAATTTTCTGTGTCTCGTGATAACTCAAACCCACCGGGCCCTTGAGGATTGCATCAGCACTATCGCAGATTGATTTGGTATGGTTCGGAAACGGATCACCAAACTCAAAGTACGCCTGAGCACCAAGCGATGCCGACTCGATCTCTAGGTCGAGACCCTCATCATCAATGATGTAATCCAGCACCCTGAGTGCTTCTGCCATAATCTCAGGACCGATGCCGTCCCCCGGCAACACTGCTATTTTCATCAGAGACCCCTACCCTTTTAGAGACGCATTGCCCGATAAGAAGGGTTGTTGGCAACAAATTCTTTTACTCGTACGGGGTCTTTTAAATGCAATTCTAAAAATTCGGCGGCAACTCTCAGTCGGTCCGCTGATTCGGCGCAACTCATCCGAATATAACCATAACCATCCTCACCAAAAGCTTCGCCTCCCAGACATGAGACACCAACTTTTGAGTCCGCGCCTTCTAGTAGGTACGTCGCCAAGCCATGAGAGGTAATACCATAACGTGTGCAATACTCCGACACATCTGGGAACACATAGAAGGCGCCGTCGGGAACAAGGCAATTTACACCGTCAATGTTTTGCAACGCGCTTGCAAAGCGCTCGACGCGCTCTTTAAAGACATTCATCCGCTCCTCTCGCTCGATGTCGCCCTCTCTTAGGGCAGCTGCTGCTGCAATCTGGGAAAACGGAGACACGCAAGAAAAGCTGGTGTTTGCGAGAACAGAAAGTTTTTCAATATTTTGTTTTGAGCTGACTGCAAAACCTACCCGCCATCCACTCATACTGTACGACTTGCTCATCGTATAGACNGCAACGCATCGTTCCAACATATCTGGATACCCTATGGGGCTGACGTGCCTTCCAGACCACGACATTTGGTCATAAGGCTCGTCACTAAATAAGAAGACGTCATCCCTGCCCAGAATCAGCGAACAAAGATCAGCGACGTCCTCCTCAGTGGCAACACCGCCCGTAGGGTTGTGAGGACTGTTTAGGAAAACTGCTTTAGGACACTCGTCTTGCTCGAGAAAACGTTTAACATCTGCTAGACATGGCCTAAATTTACTTTGCTGTTTGAGCTTAGAAGTTACCAGCCTCCCGCCCCGCCGACCGATATTAGAGCTATATGTGGGAAAAAAAGGAGAAAAAACAAGCGCCCCATCTCCAGGGTCTAAGACGAGTTCACAAAAAAGCTGCTGGAAAATTTTCGCGCCGTTACCAACGAGAATATTATCCTCATCAACTACAACTCCGTGCTCCCTTTTGACGTAGCTGGCGGCCTCCTTCCTCAGTTCATCAATTCCCTTCGATGATACATAGTGGCACTCGTCTGCCAGTATTGCGTCAGACCCCGCCAACAACGCTGGAGTGGCGCTGACAAAGGGGCTGTCGCCAATTTCCAACCTGATTACGTCCTTGCCTGCAGCCGCTAATTTTTGCGCGCGCGCCAAAACCGAGAATGCTGTCTCGGAAACCACGGAGTTCGCGAACTGACTAAACATCTGGTTTGTCCCGCTAGACTTCCGTTGAAACAACCTCTTGGCGATCGCGCATCAGAGTATCGATAAGGGCATATAAAATTTTTCTAGCACAAGGCATTAAGTCAGGAACGTACGTAGCACCCATTCCCCCCAAACCTTCACCCACCCTCTCAGGCGAATTTTCCGCAGGCCAAGGCCATCCCAATCTGGCAGTGGGTATACCAAGGCGGCGAATTGCTGCGCCATCTGTTTGTCCCCCTAGCAAATCAGGATCAGAGTACGCTTTTTCCTCTACCCGCTCCCATCCGCGCCTAGCGGACTGAACTATCCAGTTATCTGGGTCGGTGGTACCTCCTGGAACAGAACCNTACATTTCCCAATCAACCTGTATGTCAGGGTGTTCCATGCAAAAGCACCTCATAAACTCTGCAAACTGTGCTTTTACTTCAGCTGGCGAGGTGCGAGGGTTGATACGAACGTCAAAGAAGATTTCGGTCGCCGCCGAAGGGAAGGCAGGACGGTCTGGCCAGCCTGAGCGCAACGCAGAAATCCACCCATCAGGTCTTACAACGCCGGAAGTGTTTCTTTGAGTGTAGTCCTGTAACCAGGCCTCTAAAGCGGTGATCAATTCTGCTGCAGGCACGATAGAACTTCTGAAACCCGGTGTGCCTCGAGGTACGCCAGCGTACCCTAAAGTACCGTGTACCGTAATTTTGAACCAGCCCATTCCCGGCTCTTCGTGATAAACCCATATCCATGGCTTCATGATGATACAAAAATCTGGCGCAAGCCCTCTATTTAACAAATGCTCAATTCCATTGGACATGCCGGCATTATCACGCGACGGCACGTTGACAGGCATCCCGCCATCCGCGAACGCAATGTTTAGGTTACCCTTAAGCTCAATNCCTGAATCAACAACCGCATTCGCTACTTCAGTCAAAGTCGCCACCATCGCCTTGGGATTACTGGATCCGAGCCCATAAACCCAGTCATCTACCAACTTGGCCTTTGGACGCATATCTACCTCTTGCCTCGGGCCAGCCCACGGAAGATCTGAATCGTCGCCCTCCAGATGGGTATCAATTGGTGCATACAGTAGTAGGGTGGCCCCTGCCCCGGCTCCTCTCAACTCTCCCAGCACATTGCCACTNATATCGTTCATTCCCATGTATTTGCTGGGCAGCCCCATTTGATTGAGGTGCTGCACCATAAACTCCGACGCAGNTCGAGTGGCACCAGTGGGACTGTGAATATCAGTAAGAGCGTATAACAAAGCTTTGAGCCTGTCGGCGTCCAAGCATTTGCAGCATGCTTTATAAGCCCTCTCCATCTCTGCAGTCATTGGCGTTGGCGTCGTCGGTTTCATGCTCTGCTCCTCGTGTTTATCTGCCCCAAAATGCCACACTGGCCTTTAAGGGGTTATTAGCTGAAGGATTTTTAGTAATTTTTGATCCTCATCGGGACGCCCGATTAACTGCAGCCCTAATGGCAGCGATCCGGGGAATTGAATCACCGGGAACGCGGCGCACGGGACGCCCAAAGCCGTCCACATGCGATTAAATACTGGATCACCAGTGCCTCCTATACCTNGCGGCGCATAATCTGGCGCAGCGGGAGCTATTAATACGTCGCACCCCTCGAAAAGCTCAAGAGATCGTTCTCTAAGCTCTAATAGCCTGCCAATGGCATCGTCGTACTCTAATTCNGAGATTGACTGAGCTGAATCCAAAAATTCTTTCGTCAAGCTGCCTATGCTGCTTATCTGAAACCCTTCTAACGATAGGAGACTCCTTCGCGCCTCGAAGGCGTGCACCGTCTTGTGAATGTTGTTCAAATCGAGAAATCGCGAGTTCGGTTTGACTTGTTTCACGTCAAACATTTCTATGGGGAATTTAGTCTCGACTACCTCCATCGCGGCTCGCACGGCAGGCGACGCCTCAGGTATCGACTGATGCTGGTAGATCCCTACTGTAAACTTGTGGGAGTCNTCTCCGATGGAGTTAACCGGTTCTCTCTCCGCTAGTACCTCGTCAACGAGCGATGCGTCCTTGGCTGCTCGGCAAAAAAAACCGATTGTATCGAGCGTGGGGGATGTCTCCAGCACACCAACGCGACTATAGCGGCCCAAAGTAGGTTTATACCCAATCACACCGCAATAGCTCGCTGGCCGAACGATGGATCCCGCCGTCTGTGTCCCGAGCGCTATCGGAGCATGACAATCAGCTACTGCCGCTGCAGAACCACTGGATGAACCACCTGGAGTATGTTCAGTGTTATGAGGATTACAGGTGTCACCCGGCTTATAAAGAGCAAACTCCGCAGTTACGGTCTTCCCTAAAAATACGGCACCTGCTGCTGCCAGCGTGTCGACGACAGAGCTAGAGCTCTTGGAGATTTCTGCGGCGTACAGTTGGCTTCCGTAAGATTTAGGAGTCGATGCCACTTCGAACACATCTTTAGCAGCAAATGGGATGCCTCTCAACTTCTCATTTTTCCTCTTGCGCCTGAGCTCCTCGTTAGCCGCAAACCCATTATCTGAGTCTAAATATGCCCAAGCCTTTACTTCCGCCTCCCGAAAACGGATTCTCCCGAGGCAACTGTTTAAAATCTCTTCAGCAGCAAAAGCTCCACTTGAGAGACCCGCGAGCAGTTCACTAACAGAGCATGCGCAAAGTAGCCTGGTTGATGACATTACAGTTAGGAGGGCCTAGGCCGGTGCACGATGACCCCACATGGCGGGAGCGTCGTAAGTCTTTACGGCCCACTCTTTGTCCACAAGGCGACTGTTAGCGCCGTACTCGATACCGAACCCTGATGGAGTGACTATGTAAAACGATTGGGTGTGGTCATTCGTGTGCTTGCCCATACCCATCATTATTGGGATTCCCTTGTCTTGCACAATGTCGTACGCATACCCCACATCATCTATAGATTTCGCCTCTAACATCAGATGGTTGAAATCGCCAGCCTTGAAGGGTCCAAAAGGCGGCATCACGGCCAAGGAGTGATGTCTGGGATTGCAATGAAAAAAAGTGACATCCTTTTCACCTTCATCCCAGATAATGTAATCAGAGATACGGAATCCTAATACCTCCCTGTAAAATTGAATGCTTGCTGCATAATCTTCCACAAAATAGACAACGTGTCCCAGCCCACACTCCTCTGTTCTGTAACCTGTGATACCCCTCGCTGGTGAAAAAGGGCGCATCTCCAATTTTGGACCGTAGAATATTTCAGACGGAAATCCACTTGCGGGGTCTATGAAGCTATAAAGCTTCGTGACTTTACGATCGTCCAGTTGTTCAGCATCGCCCAAAACAGTCGAAACACCGTTGTCGTTTAACCGCTTTGCAAGCAGATCGAGGCCCTCCTCATTTGGCACCTCCCATCCCACATAAGCAATCGAGTCGTTCTCTGATGCCGCCACGGACAACCTGTGATGCCAGTCATCCAGGCGAAGATAAAAGGATTCCGCCTGGTCCTTATCCACGACTTCCATGCTGAAAACGCTTACGGCTAGATCTTTCCAAGCTCGAGTGTCAGTAGCGTTTATCCCCACATATCCCAGACCGCTAACGCCCATCTCATACTCTCCTCATCGTAAATAATTATTCTGGCAGGAATCGCTCGGCGAATATTCGACTCTCGGACATACCTAAGTCAGACAACACCTTTTTCGACGAATTAACCAATCCGGGTGGCCCACAAACATACGCTACGGCATCGCTCTCCATGTCATCTACAGAAATGGCCTGTAATGGGTTCCCAACCAAACCCGACCAGGACTCGCCCGCGTCATCTACTGTTATTCTTGTCTCAAGCGTGGGCATCCAAGCTTCGCGCAGATCTAAGATGTCGGCGCCAAAAAATGTCTTGTCGGAAGCACAACCAAAGGACAATGTTATATCGGGCTTCTTGCCGGGTGCGGCCCGTATCTGGTCGAGAATTGATAGTATAGGCGCGAGCCCCGTTCCTCCCGCTATCAGGAAATGCTTGCAACGCCGAAAATTCTCTCTCCAAAAGAATGAACCGTACGGTCCTTCNAATTTAAGAATNTCGTCCACNCGCGCNTTTGTGCTCAGNAATTCTGAGAACAACCCGCCNGGNATTANCCTGACTAAAAATTCNAACTTGGGAAGCTGNTCAGGCGAGCTAGACATCGAATANGAGCGATATATCTCAGTATTCGGGATATTTATCCGCATATATTGCCCGGGGGAAAAATCGGCCCAATCTCCCTCGGCTAGCTCTACCCCTAACCTCACAACATCGCTCGACANCCAAGCTATCTCGTCAATAAACACGTTGGCGGCTACTGGCGCAGCAGACCCTGCAGAAGTGGTGTAGTCGACCGCAAAACTACAGTCGCTAGCTGCTCTAGCACTGCACAGCAGTCGCCTGCCCTCTGCTATCTCACTGTCTANCAAGCAACCCGCCTGCGTAGCCAGTGGAGTGGCATNTCCATCCCCTAATACAGCCACACAGGACCCGCAACTCCCACTCTGACATTGATTCAAAATGGGTACGTCAGACTTTAGCGCGGCTTCCAGAATGGTCTCATTGGTTGTAACTGGGAACACCGCGAGCTCNCCGTCTGAAAAATGGACGCTGACTTCGTAAGATTGAACTGAAGACATCTGGCGAATAGCTCCCTGCNCTAAAAGTCTACCTTCCTCACAAANTATCGTGATGNCGAGCCCTCACTGACGTCTCGAAGACGCAAACTTGATGCTTTCACCGAGCCTGTAACACCCACCCCAGGACCCGCGATGCCCCTATTGCANCGTGATGCTAGCTTCCTCCATGTGATTGGCGACACATCAGTATCTACCAACTGCTCNTCGTTCCAGCCGGATCCATCACCATAAAAATCTTGCATAGACTCTCTAGCGTATAGGTCGCAGTTGTTGAAACCTCGCAAAGCCATTGGCTCGAGAACAGTCTTGTAGCGGTATTTAAATTGTTCGCGTTCCTCTTCTGTTGGGCACCTTTTGACCAAAACCTCCCAATACTCATAGGTGTCGTCCGTAATGGGCACATACCACTCATATTGCGCGATGTATTCCTCAGGCCAATTCTCAACGAGTAACACACCAGGAAGATAAAAAGAGGTCCTGTATGGCCTACCATTTACGCCATTCACCTTGATACCAAGTGTTTCGTTCTCAAGGATTGGCTCCCAGCGGTCAGAAAATAACCATTGCATCAAGCCACTGGGCCCGTTGTCGTCCTCGAACGTAGTTATGCAGTCGTTTGAGACAGGCCTTATGCCTAAGGGCAAAACCCAATTGTTCGACTGCACAATCATATTGTCTTGATGTATCAGTATGTGCGCATTGTCAAAGCCATTTTCGCAGGCCACACGCCAATTGGATTCGCCCGTGCGATGAATACCAAGACCTACCGCATCCTCGTGCAGGATATGTGGTGCTGCAGGCCAAAGTGGATGAGGGAATCGCTCACTGTTGTCGGGAAACGCTAACGGAAGATCGTGCGCTAGCGGGGGAACTTCATCTAGAGGGAAGTCATCCTCGCGCACAAAGACAAAGACGATACCGCATTTCTCTTCAGTCGGATAAGGCGTAACTCCTGTTGTCCCTATCAACTTATCGTCAGGGTTACCAACAATTGTGTCTAAATTCCCCGTCTCGAGATTAAACGTGAAGCCGTGGTACCAACAAGAGATCGTCTCTTTATTGAAGCACATTGGCTTCGCTGACATTCTAACTCCTCTGTGG
>PAFS01000016.1 GCA_002705325.1 Gammaproteobacteria bacterium
ACCTGCCTCAGCGATTAAAGCGGATGTCTGACCGATTACCTTTTGGGAGCCATGNCCGGCTGNTAGCGCCAACTGTGAATACGACGTNGANAGAAGCGTNGTGGCNATNATCGCCACTGAAGTATGTTTCATCGTTAAAGCCTTGAGAAAAATGACGGAGCCGCAAGAGTACGAAGCTAAGAATGTCAAATTGGCGTCAGAATGATGACATTTTGGTTATCAACAAGGGTCCACTGAGGCATCCTTGATGTTCCACCAAAACATAATTGTTGCTAATTCAAGGGCATTAGAACAAGATGGTATTATATAAACTATTGTATTTAAATACTTTATTTATAAATCAATGGTGTCCCGAACAGGAATCGAACCTGTGACCTGCCGCTTAGGAGGCGGCCGCTCTATCCGACTGAGCTACCGGGACATCGCTGGGTCGCTGTTATTCCTGACCGCGAGGTTATCACGACTCTTCCCTCGAGTCCTAGTCTCTGTTTCCGGTACACTCCTGCCATGATTTTTGAGCCGATCGATATCGAAATTTCTGAACTCAGCTGCGAGCGTGATGATCGCTTATTGTTCAAAAATTTATCAATGACACTCAATTCAGGGCAAATTCTGCGGGTTGCAGGGCCCAATGGTGCGGGTAAGACGACTCTGTTAAGAACAATAGCAGGACTTTTCGATATTCAAATGGGGAAGATTCGGATGAATCAATCGCCCCTGACCGAGTGCTTGGAGCAAATTCTTTACATCGGTCATAAGCCTCAAGTCACCAAGGACTTGACCGTANTGGACAACTTAAAATTTCTGACGGGATCTGATGACGATCACTTGAAANGAGCACTGAGCGATGTTGGGTTGAAAGGGTATCATGACTCGCTCGTCAAAGAGCTTTCGCAGGGCCAAGGGAGGCGNTGTGCANTAGCACGCTTATGGTGTGTTGAGGCCCCAATNTGGATTCTTGATGAGCCTTACACNGCTCTTGANGTCGAGATGGTCAANACGCTNGATGCACGNATNACTTCGCATGCTGCCGCTGGAGGAATTTGTCTTTTCACCACCCACCAACCACCACAATCACTCAGATACACAACATTGGAACTCGGTCATGTCACTTGAACGACGGATGTTGACTCGGGAGTTGAATCTGATNGNAGCTCGGCCCGGGGACATATTNAAGCCCATGTGGTTTCTCATGTTGGTGATTTCAATGGTGCCACTTGCACTGGCACCGGACTCGGATTTGTTGTCGGAAATTGGTTCGGCAATGATCTGGGTGGCAACNTTGCTTGCACTGCTNTTAAATACTGAGCANTTATTTCAATCCGACTTTTCTGATGGCGTACTAGAGCAATGGCTATTTCTGGATCGACCGTTGGCATGGCTCGTTNGCCTTAAGTTAATCGCGCATTGGCTTTTTCATGTGCTGCCCTTAATTCTGATTACACCAATTGCTGGGATCATGCTGTCAGTGCCGACGGACGTGCTGTTGGCACTGTTNGTGACTCTGGTCATTGCGACACCTGCCTTGACCTGTTTTTCTGGACTGGGTGCCGCTCTTACCCTTGGATCGTCTCGATCTGGTATCCTAGGNGTTTTNGTCATGATGCCNNTGTTTGTGCCGGTGGTTATAATNGCGGCAGGCGTTTTGATTCGAGCCNTGGATGGTTCTGACACANTGCCNTTATTGGCATTGCTGGGAGCGTTTAGTGTGGTTGCGGCGACTCTTGTTCCGATCGCNGTNTCTGCGGCAATTCGATTGAATATTGGNGGTTCTAACTAATGGGTTGGCGTTGGTTTCATCAATGGGGTTCACCCCGATGGTTCTATGAGCGCGCAGGCCGCTGGCAGCTGTTTTATGGTTGGTTGGCACTGACCCTTTTGATAACGGGTTCTTTTTGGGGGCTCGCGTTGGCNCCGGTTGATTATCAGCAGGGCAATAGTTATCGNATNATTTATCTGCATGTACCAGTCGCTTTTCTGGCGCAAGCGCTGTATGNGGCNATGGCCGTCTGCGCTGTGGTTTTGTTCGTTTGGAAAATGAAACTCGCTGATGTGGCGATGCAATCCATTGCTGTCATGGGTTTTGCTTTCACAGCGCTGTCACTCATCAGCGGTGCGGTCTGGGGTAAACCGACATGGGGCACCTATTGGGTCTGGGATGCACGATTAACCTCCATGCTGATCTTGGCATTTTTGTATCTTGGGGTCATTGGNNTACGGGCCGCGATCCAAGATCCTGATCAGGCGGGTAAGGCATGCGGGATTTTGGTTTTGGTCGGNGTTGTGAATCTACCGATCATCAAATATTCGGTCGAGTGGTGGAATACATTGCATCAGCCAGCAAGTCTGAAACTCACAGAGAAGCCGGCGATGCCAGCCTCAATGTGGATTCCGCTGTTGATTAATATTCTTGGGTATTACATTGCTGCTGCCTATCTAATCCTCGGCTCAATGCGTGCCATTGTTCTCGAGCGGGAGCGTCGTTCTGCCTGGGTGAGGGAATTGGTTAGTCGTGCTTGAGTTCCAGTTCGCTTCCCTTACGGCATTTTTTGAGATGGCACCTCACGGTGTCTATGTGTGGCCCATTTATGGACTCGGCCTTTTAGTCCTCGGTGGGTTGAAGTTCGCGAATGTCCGTCAGCACCGTCGGGCGGTACGTATGATTCAACGGAATTTGGCACGAGAGCAGACGCATGAATCCTAAACGCAAGCAACGTTTATTGATAATTCTCGGGTTGGTTTCAGGATTGGGGATTGCGATTGGCTTAGTCATGTATGCGCTGAGTCAAAACATCAACCTATTTTTCACACCAACTCAAATTGCCAAGGGCGAAGCTCCCTCTACGCAAATGATTCGTGTCGGCGGAATGGTCGTGGACGGGACTGTGGATCGGGACCCGCAGAGCCTTAAAGTTGCGTTTGATGTGACTGATTTTGATCATAACGTGCGCGTCACCTACGAGGGAATCCTTCCCGATTTATTCAGAGAAGGTCAGGGCGTGGTGGTCCAGGGTCGTATTCGTTCAGGGCAATTCGTGGCAAGTGAGGTGCTTGCTAAGCACGATGAAAATTACATGCCACCTGAGGTCACTGAAGCGCTCAGACAATCCGGAAAACTTGATCAGATGATGGGAGGGCANNAGTAGTGATTCCTGAAATCGGACACTTTGCACTNATCCTCGCATTCGCTGTATCCATCTGTTTAGCCGTGTTTCCTTTATACGGATATCTCACCAGCCAGGACGGATTTTGCGCNACAGCCAAGCCTTTAGCCCTGCTGCAGGGGTTGGCTNTGGCGGTCGCCTTCGGTGTCTTGATGTATGGCTTTCTGACTCATGATTTCAGCGTTAAATACGTCGTAGATAACTCAAATCTCGATCTGCCCTGGCATTTCCGTATGAGTGCAGTCTGGGGTGCGCANGAGGGTTCGCTTCTTTTGTGGGCATTGATCCTTGCATTTTGGGGTGTGGCGGTGGCTTTATTCAGTCGTGGTATTCCNGATCACATGTCAGCCCTGGTTTTGTCAGTGATGGGAATGATCAGTGTTGGGTTTCTCGCCTTCATGTTGTTTACGAGTAATCCATTTGTCCGCATCTTGCCCTTTGCACCCGGGAACGGTGCAGACCTCAATCCATTGCTTCAAGACCCGGGATTAATTTTTCATCCACCGATGCTTTATATGGGCTACGTTGGACTCTCAGTCGCCTTTGCCTTTGCAATGGCATCGTTAATCTCTGGACAGTTGGATGCAACTTGGGCCCGCTGGTCACGTCCTTGGACCACAGTGGCTTGGGCATTTCTGACACTCGGTATTGCGCTCGGTAGTTGGTGGGCCTATTACGAGCTTGGCTGGGGCGGCTGGTGGTTTTGGGATCCAGTTGAAAATGCATCATTGATTCCGTGGTTGGTTGCAACCGCTTTGATGCACTCGCTNGCAGTGACGGAAAAACGNGGGCTATTTCGTAGTTGGACGTTGTTACTGGCGATTGCNGCCTTTTCGTTATCGCTGCTCGGCACGTTTTTAGTCCGGTCAGGTGTATTGACGTCAGTCCACGCATTTGCAAACGATCCGGAGCGAGGCGTTTTCATCCTCGGATTTCTGGTCGTCGTGATCGGTGGCTCGTTAACTTTGTATGCACTCAGAGCGGGAAAAGTGTCTGAACCGGGTGAGTTCGGTTGGATCTCGCGAGAGTCATTTTTACTATTTAATAANNTGGTGCTGACCGTGATGGCAGTCAGTGTCCTTTTGGGTACNCTATATCCACTTTTAGTCGATGCGGTTGGTGGTGGAAAAGTGTCAGTCGGACCACCGTTCTTTAACGCCGTATTCGTTCCACTCACAGCGATTTTGGTCAGTGGAATGGCATTTGGACCGCTTGCAAAGTGGCGGAAATCCGATGATCCGAAGTTATACCGCCCTTTGATCGTCACGTTGATCGTTAGCGTTCTTGTGGGTCTGGGTTGGCCGAGCCTGTTGGCTGGTAGTTATTCAATTGGTACAGCGATTGGTGTCACTCTGGCGCTATGGCTCGCAATCGCCACGGTCGTTGATTTTGGGAAGAAAGTTGGTCTGTATNGTGGGCTAACGACCACTCTCGCTCGTGTTGAGAAAGGCATGATTGGAATGTGGTTCGCTCATTTCGGTTTGGCGGTGATGATTCTAGGCGTAGTGATGGTTGAAAATCATACAGAACACCGTGATTTGAGAATGGGTGTTGGCGACGCTCAACGGCTTGGCAATTATGATGTTCGGATGACGGANCTAGCGGTAATCAACGGACCAAATTATGTNGCAGATCAAGCAACATTTGAGATTTATGAAGATGATCAGTTGTTCAAAACAGTGACTCCGCAGAAGCGGCGNTATAACGCATCGGGCATGGTGATGACTGAGGCATCGATTGATTCGGGACTGACACGCGATCTGTATATTGCGATGGGTGAGCCGCTTGGAGATGGCGATTGGGCGGTTCGACTATCGGTCAAGCCATTCGTAGACTGGATCTGGGCAGGTGCGTTTTTAATGGGACTTGGNGGATTTATCTCAATTACGGATCGGCGATATCGCCAGAAACTCGAAGTGAAAAAAGACGAGGCCAGTGGTGAGGAAGTGCCTGCATGAATCGTTTGATGGTCTGGCTACCGCTCGGTATCTTTGCGATCCTCGTGGGNTTCTTCTTTAAAGGACTCTCCTTAGATCCGAATGAACAGCCCTCCGCGCTCATCGGGCAACCAGTTCCGGTGTTTGAGTTAACCGACTTGATGACGGGTGAGCGCGTGACTCGTGAGCAATTACCGAGACAACCATTTCTGCTCAATGTGTGGGCAAGCTGGTGTATCACTTGCCAAGTTGAACATCCGTATCTGACTCANTTATCAAAGCAGATGCCAGTTGTCGGACTCAACTATAAGGANACAGAAACAGCAGCAAAAAATTGGCTTGCNAAATTAGGTGATCCTTATGCGCTACAAATCTTTGATCCTACCGGACGACTTGGTTTGNATTTGGGTGTCGCTGGTGCGCCAGAGACATTTTTGGTGGATTCAAAAGGCTTGATTCATTTGCGCATTCAGGGTGAAGTAAACGACCGTGTCTATGCGAAAAAAATTCANCCCGTTCTTGAGACGATTCAATGAAGAAAAGNATCTTGATCGCCTGCCTGTTGAGCGTGTCGTTGNGNCTTCACGCTGCCATTGAGACTTACCAGTTTGACTCGCCAGAGCAAGAAGCNNGATTCCGTCAACTTGGCTNTGAACTCCGTTGTCCAAAGTGTCAAAACCAGGCGATCGGAGACTCTGATGCTGAGATTTCGGGAGATCTGAGAGCTGAGGTCTATCGGATGCTGAAGGATGGTGCAACTGATGACGAGATTAAAGAGTTCATGGTGGCGAGATATGGGCGCTATGTGCTTTACAACCCGCCNCTCGANAAACACACNCTGATCNTGTGGTTTGGGCCNGCTNTTCTGTTGATCCTCGGTGGTATTTTCGTCGGATTACGTATCCGGCAATCGAAAAAAGCACTTGAAGCTGGAGAATCNCAAATATGATCTGGATGGGTTTACTCGCAGCCAATGTGTTATTGGGACTTCTTTGGACACTGCGTGGATTCGGTCGACAAGGGATTTTAATTGCATCACTAATCACTGCTGTTGCACTCGGNGGATCCACTTATTTGTATTCGCGGTTNGGTGCCTATGAGATGTCGTTGTCAACCGAGGCATTGAATGCGCTACCTGAAAAGGAGCGTGCGTATGTGATCGCNCAGGCCGCTCAGGATGAGTTCCTTGCGANAAACCGTGTTGNCGATCAAGANNTCGTGANTTTATTNCAATTGGCGCTCGAGTTAGATCCGAGTCAAGTTACAGCACTGGGCTCGCTCGGAATCATTGCATTTGAATCGGCGGATTATGCACAGGCGGTTGAATTCTGGACTCGGATGCTAGCTCAATTGCCGCCCGGATCACAGCAAGCAAATGCGATACAAATTGGGATTCAAAGAGCCTCCGAGCGAGCGAATCATGAGCAAGCCGAGAAATCAAAGCTCGGCGATGCGGTGATCGAGCTCTCCGTTTCCTTAGGCCAGGCAGTTCCTGAAAGCCTCAAGGACGCCACTGTTTTCTTGTTTGCTCGTGAAATCAACGGATCGCCAAGACCGCTAGTAGCAAGACGCCTGCCCGTCAGTGAACTACCAGTGACGGTGCTATTATCAAATCAAGACGCGCTGATGGGTGGGCAAATCCATCCAGGGCTCAAGGTTGAAGTCTCGGGGCGGCTGACCGTCGGTGATGCGACTGGGACTAAGGGTGATTGGACAGGAAATCCNATCATATTGACTCTGGCGGCAGAAAATCAGGTTGAACTTCGGTTAAAACCTTGATCGNGATAGTGGTATTGCGTTTTGTNCAAAGNGGTNCATACTANNCNTGTACTGATGGATTAGTNGCNGGTTAGTAGTCATGGCAGACGGNTTGAGTTATGTGCCGTTCAAACCAGGTCCTGGTTTGGTCGAACACATCGCGTTACATATTGANCATCAAATTGTNGCGGGTATTTTGCGCTCTGGCGATCGCATTCAAGAGACGCGAGTCGTCGATCANTTGGATGTGTCTCGTGGCTCTGTGAGAGAGTCTTTTCGTGTTCTTGAACGGCGTCGACTNATCGATGTGATTCCGAGGCGNGGGGCGATTGTCACTAGCCTGAGTCCGAGTCGCGTCCAGGATCTGACTTCAGCGCTCTCCGTCATTCTGACACCCGTNGTCTCCGATTTAGTTCCTCACTGGTCGCCGAGGCATGCAGAATCGATTGACGAAGCTGGTCGGGCGTCCGAGAGTAAATTTGGTTGTATCAATCCGGTGTGCATTCTAGAGGCGATGTGTCGATTGCATCCAAACACGGTGTATCGCGAACTGATCGATGATCTGATTCCGACATTTGATCGTGTTTTTTCAAAACTTGTTCGACTGAATTTATCTGGTGTTGAATCGCTCGATCAGCTCATGAAANCCAAGCTGCTGCGAGCGATTGAAGCAGGTCANATTGATGAATCAGTTCACCAGGTCGCTGAACTTTGTCGATCTCTTGAACGNAAATATCTTGAAACTCTGAAGCGCACTGGATAGCTTCCTTTGTAGACCAAAGGGAAATTCAAATCATTGCGCTTAAAAAGTATCAAACTCGCTGGGTTTAAATCGTTTGTAGACCCAACGACAGTTCCTTTTCAATCAAACATGACTGCGATTGTCGGTCCGAACGGCTGTGGTAAATCAAATGTGATTGACGCTGTCCGCTGGGTCATGGGTGAATCAAGCGCAAAGCATTTGCGTGGCGAGTTAATGACCGATGTGATTTTCAATGGATCAGTCAGTCGTAAACCAGTTTCTCGTGCCTCCATTGAGTTGGTATTCGATAATGCTGAAGGCCGAGCACCTGGCGAATATGCNCAGTTTGCGGAAATTGCTGTGAAGCGAGAGGTGACTCGAGAGGGCCAATCCAAATACTTTTTAAACGGGACCANTTGTCGTCGTCGTGATGTGACTGATCTGTTCTTAGGTACCGGTCTTGGTCCACGTTCATACGCGATTATTGAACAAGGCATGATCGCTCGAATCATTGAGGCCAAGCCTGAAGAATTGCGGACCTATGTCGAAGAAGCCGCAGGCGTTTCAAAATATAAAGAGCGGCGACGGGAGACCGAAAATCGGATTGCTAGAACACGTGAAAATCTTGATCGCCTTAATGATCTATCTGATGAACTCGGGCGCCAGCTCGACCGATTGAAACGTCAGGCAGATGCTGCGGAGCGTTACAAAATTTTGAAAGCTGAGTTACGAGATATCGAATCACTCATCTTTTGGTATCAACTCCAGGAACAAAAAGAAAAACAGCAAGCAGAAACTGACGCAAAAACGGCCTGCCAGAAGCAACTGGATCAACTCGCTTCTTCTTTATCTACCAATGAACGAGCACGAATTGATGCGCAGGTCGCGCGGGAAGATGCGAATCAAGCGTTAGATACAGCGAATACGGCGTACTACACACACGCTGCAACATTGTCTCGACTTGAGGCAAACAAGCAAGCCTACGAACAACAAGTTCGCCAACTGTCAGCTAATCAAGAGCGCATCGCAACAGAAATCGCTGATCTGAAAAGTCTGATTGTTCGAGATCGAGAAGAGGGCGTGATTGCTGATCAGAAGAAATCCCAGATCGAGCCACAGCTTCAAAAGGTCGAGACTGATCTTGGGACACTTGATGCATCGATTACGAGTTTTGAGGACAAATTGGTTGCTCAAGAATCAGAGCGAAGTCAACTGGCCAATGAACTTGGGCGCGTGAAATCAAACATCACACGGATAGAGGCCGAACGATCGGGCCTTGAGCGTCAACAACGACTGGATTCAGAGCGCCTGGTCGATATCGAAGATGCAATCTTTCAATTGTCAGACGCAGATCCACAATTGATCGATGAATTACAAAACGAACTCGCACTGTTAACTGATCGTCGAGAGGCTGAACAAGCTGCACTTTCACGATTACAGGCGGAGCAGGACACGAGTCACAAACAGGTTGTGCAATATGAACAGCAGCTCCGAGAAGAAAATGGTGTCTTACAAAGTGCTGAAGCTGAACTTAAGAAAGCTCTTCGGATTATCGCAGCAGAATCTCGGATCGATGATCAAGAGACGGGCGTCTGGATTGAGAATCATCCTCAAATTACTGGTCGCGTGTTATCGCATATCGAGTTGCCAGAAGACGAACGTGCTGCATTTGAAGCTGCCTATCCTGAGATTCTAAGCGCCTTCGTTGCAGACAGGCTCGATACACTCGACCTGGATAGCTTGCCACCAGGGGTTCGTGTCGTATCAACAGACTATGTGAAGATGCTTCCTACTCAGCTCACTAAATCTGAAAAACCCGATGCAATCAATGGCGAAGGTTACACTGATGAAGGCCTACGTTTTGGTCCGGGTTGGATTGAGCGAGTGGCGGCTGAGTCGACCGGTATCCTCGATCTTAAGGCACGGATTCCTGAACTTGAACGCAGCGTGCAAAAAGCACTGGATGCAGTCAGTTTGATTCAATCTGAGCTTGAGCAACTCGGTGANGCTCATCGTCATGCAATAACGAAATGCAACGAGAAATCCATTGAAGTTCAAGAGTTGGATAAAGAATTTGNTCAATTGTCGAATCGCTTGGCCGGAGTTGNGGCGAAGAGTCAGGAAATTNAGACCAGTCGTCAGCGTTTAAATCGCGAGAAAGAGACATTGACTCAAGCGCAGATCAAAATNAGTGAAGAGACTCAGATACTNACCCAACAGCTTTCCGAGGCATCAGAGTCACAACTTGCATTGCAGGAGCAATTGACACCAATGTATCAGTCGCTTGATGGCGATAAAGGATCGTTGGGTCGCTTACGTGAAGAGCGTCATAAACTGGTCAATTTACGCGCGGATTTGCGGGTTGAAGTCGAGCGCTTCACTGTGATTAAGTCCCGATCAGAGATGCAAATTGAACGATTGCAGAACCAGCTCTCGAGTCTGGAGAGTGACCTTGAAACGACTGCCTCAAGTAGCCAACTGCTGGCAAATCAGCCGGCGGTGACTGACGATGATCTTCACCAAGCGGTGCGTGAAAGTCAGCGACTTGAAGCGNAGTTGACGAGTGCCCGTCAGATCCTTGGGGAAAAGGATGATTTGATTCGATCGCTTGAATCTGAGCGTGTCATCATGGACCAAGAGCGAGAGACGCTCTCACAGGCACTGAGCGACGTTCGTTTGAAGGCTCAGGCGATTGAGATTGAGATTACTCGTTTACACGGTGAATTGCGGACGCGAGACGCGACAGAGGCACATATGGTCGAGTATGAATTACGTTTTGGTCATCGAGAAGCAGCCGAGACGGGACTCGCTCGCATTCAGACTNGGATTGAACGTCTTGGACCGATCAATCTGNTTGCGCTNGATGAATATCAAAAAGAACTTGAGCGAAAGGCTGAACTTGATCATCAGCATGCTGAGCTAACCGAGGCACTNGAAACACTCGAAGATGCGATTCGAACAATTGATCGTGAGACTCGATCCCTATTNCGCAATACCTTCGATGCAATTAACCAATCATTTGGGCAAATCTTTCCACAATTATTCGGGGGTGGTGAATCATGGTTGATGCTGACGGATGAGGATCTGTTATCAACTGGGGTGACTATCATGGCGCGCCCACCTGGAAAGCGAAATTCGAGTATTTATTTGCTGAGTGGTGGAGAAAAAGCNCTCACCGCATTGTCATTGGTTTTCGCTATCTTTCAACTGAATCCGGCGCCATTTTGCTTACTTGATGAGGTGGACGCACCACTGGATGATGCGAACGTCGGGCGTTATGCAGATGCAGTTGCTAAAATGTCAAAATCGGTCCAGCTTATCTACATCACCCATAATAAAATAGCGATGGAGCGAGCTGAACAGTTGATAGGTGTGACGATGTCGGAGCCAGGTGTTTCGCGCCTCGTTTCCGTCGACATCGAACGTGCAGTTGAATTGGCCACCACCGAATAGGGGACGCATGGAGTTTGGGTTACGTGAATATCTGCTGGTTCTAGGAGCCATCCTGATCATTGGTCTATTAACCGATGGCATCCGTCGGACCCTGAAACATAAACGTGAAGGCTTGAAACTCGACTTGATGGCGGCGCCACCCGAATCGCCAGAGCGATCTGATGTGAGTCAGCCGCGATCAGTGAAAAAAGCGACTCCTGCAGAACTTGAGCCTCAGGTTGATGCAGATCCATTGTTCGATTCAACCGATGCGAGTCAACTCAATCTGTGGGCTGGGGAAATCAAAGCTGAGGCAATGAAAACCACTGATACTGATGCGCTGGTTGAGCCGATAGCAGCCGATACACAAACCGAACCGTTATTCGAAGATTACGAGGCAACAGATCACCGAGAGACGGCCACAGAGTCAGTTGACGTGAATGACCGGGGTAGCGTCGACGAACCTATGGAAATGCGCGTCGAACCTGTTTGGGATGAACAGCCAACGGTTGATTCAATCGAGCCATCTGCTGTTGAGCTACCACTGGAAGATGAGCAAGCCGACCATGATGAGGATATGCGCATCCTTGCAGACGGACCTGTATCGAACTCAATCGCAGAGCCAGAGACTGCGGGCATGCTCGGCTCTGCGTTAGGACGTATTTTTGGACGTTTCGGAAAACAATCAGCGCAGATTGGAGAGACTCCCGAGCCAGCAGAAGATGCGTTGCATGCGCCGGACACACTGGATGAAATGCCTCAGGCTAGCTCCGAATCCGGATCAACGGATGCGATGGAGGATCTTATTGTGGTGAGTATCCAGTCCGCTCGAACGCACCGATTTGAAGGGATAAACCTTCACAAAGCTTGCCTGCGAGCGGGACTGCGTCGAACGGAGTCATTGATGTACCAACGATTTCCATTGGACGACGCTGAGCATCCGTTATTTTCGCTGGTGAATGGGATTGAGCCCGGAACGTTCGATGACGATGCGCAATCGATCGACACACCTGTGATTTTTCTGTTTACCGAGCTCCCGAAGCAGTCAGATCCAGTCTTTGCTGTCAACGAACTCATCTCGGGTGCGAGATCGATTGCTCGTGATGTTGGTGGGGATGTGTTTGATCAACAGGGAACACCGATTTCAAGGGAATGGATTGATTTGGCACGAGCCCAAGCGGGTCATCAAAACCTATTGCGTTCATGACTGATTCAATTGCGCACCGTATCCGTGAATTGATCACGGAGATTCGTCAACACGATTACAACTATCATGTCCTCGATGCGCCAACTATTGGTGATAGTCAGTATGACCAGCTCATGAGGGAATTGACGCAACTCGAATTGGAACATCCTGACTTCCTGGATCCAAATTCGCCGACGCAACGCGTTGGTGCCAAACCAGATTCTGGATTTGAAGAAGTTACCCATCGAGTACCGATGTTGTCTCTCGATAATGTATTTGATCTCGATGAATTTCGACAATTTGTGGAACGGATCAAAGATCGTCTGAGTCAGACCGACACGCCGCAGATGACGGCCGAACCCAAATTAGATGGGTTAGCTCTGTCGATTCGCTACGAACAGGGCCACCTGGTTCTTGCAACAACGCGAGGTGACGGCCAAACGGGTGAAAATGTGACGCAAAATGTCCGAACGATTCGCTCGATTCCATTGATACTGAAAGGCTCGCATTATCCTGAGATACTGGAAGTTCGCGGTGAGGTCATCATGAAAAAGGCAGACTTCGTTGCAATGAATCAACGACTGTCTGAGGCGTCCGAAAAAATGTTTGTGAATCCAAGAAATGCAGCAGCAGGTAGCCTAAGGCAATTGGATCCTTCGCTCGTCTCCACGAGACCTTTATCCTTCTACGCCTACGGCTTGGGAGAAGTTTTTAAGCCATTAGGTGGTACCCATACCGAAGTCATGGATGCACTGAAACAGTTAGGGATTCCTGTTAATCCGGGTCTGGTCACTGGTGGAGCGGAAGCGATTGAGACGGCCTATCATTCTTTGATCGCAGAGCGTGAAGCATTGCCCTATGAAATCGATGGTATGGTCGTCAAAGTGGATTCGATTGCATTACAGAATGTGTTGGGATTTGTTGCCCGTGCTCCGCGGTTTGCCACCGCTTGGAAATTTCCAGCACAAGAAGCCTCGACACGATTACTGGCAATTGATCTACAAGTTGGTCGTACAGGTGCAATTACGCCGGTTGCTCGACTTGAGCCCATTTTTGTCGGTGGAGTGACGGTATCCAACGCGACACTTCATAATTTCGACGAGGTGGCGCGCCTTGGTGTGCGACCCGGTGATCAGGTAGTGGTGCGACGAGCGGGTGACGTGATCCCTCAGATCGTTAGGGTCGTCGCTGAAGGACGACCAAAAAGTTCCATTCCCATTCCAACCGCATGCCCAGTCTGCCAATCACCGGTTGAACGTGCAGATGGTGAGGCTGTCATTCGGTGCTCTGGTGGATTGATTTGCCAAGCTCAACGACTCGAACATTTGAAGCACTTTGTTTCACGCAAGGCGATGGATATCGATGGCGTTGGTGAGCGGTTGCTCGAGNTTCTGATTGAGAAAGAGTGGGTGANAACTCCGGCCGATTTGTATCGCTTGTCTGCAGACTTGCTTGAGGGCCTCGATCGCATGGGGGTNAAATCAGCACGCAACGTGATTCATGCGATTACAACATCAAAACAAACAACCTTTGCTCGATTTTTATACGCNCTAGGAATTCGCGATGTCGGTGANGCAACTGCACGGACNTTAGCGGCNACNTTTGGGGNCCTCGAACGGTTGATTCGAGCGTCGCANGAAGATCTCATGGAGGTTGACGATGTNGGTCCAGTCGTTGCCTCTCACATTCGGTCTTTCTTCGAGGTCGATCGTCATCGGTCTGTCATTCAAGAGTTGATCGACTTGGGTATCCAATGGCCTGACGTAGCCGTCAGTGCATCTCAAAATGGACCGGATCTCTCCGGTCAAACNTGGGTTTTAACTGGTACATTAGAATCAATGACGCGGGATGAAGCATCTGAAAAATTGAGAGCGCTGGGAGCAAAAGTGTCAGGCTCGGTGAGTGCAAAAACAAATGTGCTGGTAGCGGGTCCGGGTGCCGGCAGTAAGTTGANCAAAGCAGAGAGTTTGGGTGTTGATATCATCGATGAGGCAGCGTTGATTGCATTGTTGGGTGAGCTATGAAAAACGGATTGATTATTTTTGTGTTGATCATGCTTGGCGGTTGTGCGGTCTCGCCGCCNAGAAATACAGAGAATGCGTGCAATATGCTGGCTGANAAGNCTGGTTGGTACGACGCAGTGAATGATGCAGCGCATTCATGGGACGTGTCGGAAGGTTTGATTTTATCGTTNATCCGCCAGGAATCGTCTTTTGTAGCGGACGCAAAGCCGCCACGAACGAAGATTCTGTGGGTTTTACCAGGCCCTCGTGCGAGCTCAGCTTATGGGTATCCACAGGCGAAAGATGGGACTTGGGGCGATTATCGTCGNGATACGAGCTCTTATCTGGCTGAGCGCGATAATTTTAGGGACGCCGTTGATTTTGTGGGNTGGTACGTCGATCGTGCGCATCGGATCGCTGGTATCCCGANATCNGATGCGTACCGACATTATTTNGCATATCACGANGGTGTTGGTGGCTTTCAGCGCGGTACCTTTAAGTCCAAGCGTTGGTTGATTGGTGTCGCCAAGCGAGTNGATCAGTTCGCGAAAACTTACGATAGCCAATTGTCGGGATGTCGCGATCAGCTCGACAGTGGATCATGGTGGAATCCGTTTAACTGAGATTACGAATGAGGTCACGCCTTAAGAATCGGTCTGGCGCAAGCGCATGNCGGACNGACTCAGACACGGGAAGGGCCTCTCCTAAGATTTGGCTGACGAGGATTTCAGTCGCGATTGGTGCGGTCAAAGTTCCTCTCGACCCGAGNCCCGCGAGGATGTACTGGCCGGTGACGAACGGTAGATNATTGTTGGGNNGATAGNTCGCATCGTNTCGNAGGCCTTGNAGTTCATNGTTCCACAACGCTNTGTCAGCCAANTGACCGATGANCGGCGCGTAGTCGGGAGTCGCTGTTCTGATGCTGACNCGATGGCCGAGGATATCGTCAGTAGNCCACCTTNCATNAACGATCAATTGATTAATNGCGTTGAGGTTTGATCGATCATCCTCGACGCGTGCGNTTAGATCNTCTGAATTGGNTGTGTATGTCGCACCACAGGTCATCACGCCATCCCAGGCTGGAGCNAGATAGGCGTCTCCGCAGATGGGCATTTTGAGCGCAGTTTTCATTTTGATTGCTGTGATCTGTCCGCGGACTGCTTTGAAGGGCAATGGTAATTGAGTAAATCGGTTGGCCTCCCGTGCATTTGCCCAAATCAACAGATCGCATGGATAGTCGATCGTTTGCTCACCCGAGATTGCGATCTGGAGTTTCGCTCCATCGATGGTTGATTCAACGGATGTGATCCGGTGGCAAGTCTGTACCTGAATCAACGGATGTTTGAGTAATGTTTCCACACAGCCTTTTGGGTTTAACCAACCACCTGATGGAATGTGTAACCCACCATAATTCAGCGCCTGTCCGCACAGATTTGAAGCGTCGGCTTTCGAGACGGGTAGCATGAGGGGATTACAATCCGGGAGAGCCTTCAGAAGTTTCTCTTGATGTGCGAGTTGTTGTTGGTTTTGTGCGAGGAGAAGGACGCCTGTGTGTTGCCAAACGTCGTTTGGNAACAGTTGAAACCAATGATCCAAGTGTGCAAGTGCTTGCATCTGAATCAGGCTATTTGGCGTGGCTTCGATGCTTAATTTTGCATAAGTAATACCTTGTGCATTTCCGGATGCGCCCGACGCTGGAGAAAACTGCTCGAATACAGTGACCGGAAAGCCCCGTTGAGCCAGTGCATGCGCAGTCCATGCACCTGCAAGACCGCCACCGACAATCGCAATGCGATGCGTCTCACCGAGATGTTGTTTTGGGGCCCAAATCATTGGCTTTTGCGATCCGTTGAAGCGGGCCACGAGTCGCTCTCGTTTGCCACCAAATCCTGGAACTTTGCTGACTGAAAAACCGACTGCACTTAAGCCGTCACGTACCACTCGNGCNGCAGTGAAGGTGCTGAGTGTTGTGTGATGATGAGAGTGGTCGGCGATTGCTTGGAAGAGCTTTGGGGTCCACGAGTCGGGGTTTCGATCTGGCGAAAATCCGTCGAGACACCAGGCATCGATGACACCGGATACATCAGAAAAGACGTCAGTCGAATCACCAAAGTAGAGATCCAGCGTGATCCGTCCAGCGCAAAACAGCCGTCGATGGCAGGTCGGAATGAGTTGAGGCCAGACGTCGCACAGTGCGCCAGAAAGAGTCTTCAAATCCGAGTTGAGAGGTAGAGCACTGAGCGCTTTGGTGATCTGGGATTTCACCATTGGGAATCGTTCAGTCGAAACCCATTGCAACCTGACATTGTCTGGCGCATGTTTTAAAAATTGATCACATGCGACCAAGAACGTGAGGCCTGTGCCAAACCCTGTTTCACCGATTCGGATTGTTTGGTTGGGCTTCAGTGATTGAAAGCGTTTAAGAAGATCATTGCCCTCGATAAAAACGGTTTGGCGCTCACCGATAGGGTCGGTGATTGAGAAGTAGTAGTCATTGAATGCAGATGATCGATGCGGTGTATTCGCATCGATTTCTGCCGGTGAAAGCGTCGAGTAGCGCCTCACAAATTGGTATCAACGCGCGCACGTCTCACACGAGGCATCAAGAGGCCAACAAGCCAGCCGGCCACGAGTGTCAGAGCGCCCAACGCAAACCAGGTTTTCGAAGAATCATCACCAGCTGCGAGTTTTTCAGCGCGTAGCGTCTCGTTATCAGCGAGTAATACTTGGCGTTCCGTTTCCAGAGCAACAAGACGGTTTCTCATTGTGATTGAATCGCCAGCTGTCGCCAAAAATTCGTTCAGCTCAGCTTCTTTTTTTGCGAGCTGGTCTTTGACAGATTTGACTGATTCACCGGCAGACTCATTCTGTGAAGTGAGCGCTTTAATATTCTGCCGTAGCCGCGTAATCGTCTCCTTCTGTTTTGCGACTTCAGCTTCAAGTCTGCCAGCAATGACGAATGATGGAGCTCGGTCCACAAGATAGCGGCCGAGGACAAACCCTTCGCGTCCACGTTCATCTTTGATCTTTGTATAACCTGACTCGTAGGTTTCTAGAATCTCTACCTGCGCACCGGCTTGCAGATATCGGATAATCCGATATTCACGGGATTCACCCGAGCGGACCGGAATTTCGAGTTTTTCGGTGATATATGCCGTTTCCGCGACAGCGATTGCTGGGATTCCGATGAGGAGAGCAAGCAGCCATTGCAGTGGTCTACGCATTCTGGTCATCCTCAGGTTGAGCTGGGACCTCCGAGCCATGTTTACTGATCCAAACACCTTGGATGATCAAGAAGATGAAAGTCAGACCCAAGAGTCCGAAGAGTTTGAAATTGACCCAGACGTCTTCTGAAAACTGATAGGCAACGATGAGATTGAGTACACCTGAAAAAATAAAAAACGCAATCCAAGTAAACGAGAGCGTTACCCATTGTTGAGGTTCGAGCGAAATTGCATGGCCGAGTAAGCGTTCGATAATCGGTTTTTGTCCAATGAAGTGGCTGCCAAAAAATGCCGCAGCAAACAGCCAATTCACCACTGTCGGTTTCCACATGATGAACCAGCCATCGCTGAGGAATACAGTCAGGCCGCCAAGCACGATCACCAACGTAAGGGTGACTAATGCCATTTTTTCGACCTTTTTGGTCAACCAATACACCACACCCACTTGAATGATGGTGACAGGAATGAGCACNGCAGTTGCCGTAATGAGGTCCCCTGTCAGCTTGTAGACCCCGAAAAAAATCAGGATNGGTAGAAAATCGAGTAGTAGTTTCATCGAGTNCTTCCGTTAATTTCTGGCATCATACCGTTTTTACAGGNAAGGGTTAGGCCATCNGTGGCACAGTTTTTCGCAATACATCCCNATAATCCGCAAATCCGTTTGATTCAGCAGGCTACTGATCTGATCCGTGAAGGCGGTGTCGTGGTGCTTCCAACGGATTCAGGATATNCGCTTGGTTGCGCATTAGAAAATAAACGCGGTGTCGATGTCATTCGGCAGATTCGGCGACTCGATGACAAACATAACTTCACCCTATTGTGTCGAGATTTGTCGGAAATTTCAGTATACGCGCGTGTTGAAAATCAAGAGTATCGCTTACTGAAATCGCANACCCCAGGCGCATACACATTCATTTTAGAGGCGACGCGAGAAGTCCCTCGCCGTCTATTACATCCAAAGCGCAAACAAATTGGNATTCGNATTCCAGANAACNCGATTGCTTTGGACTTNTTAGAGAATGNCGGAGAGCCTTTGATGACGTCAACATTGATGCTCCCTNGGGAGGATCTGCCCATGACTGACCCATACGAAATTAACGAGGTTTTGGGTCACCAGCTCGAGTTGGTGATTGACGGAGGCTTTTGCGGTTTTGANGGAACCACAGTGATCGATTTAACTCAAGACGTTCCTTTGATTACACGCCAGGGAGCAGGAGATGCGNCGGCTTTTTCCGAANTGGCATAACCTTGGTATCATTTGGCTTTAATTATTANGTAAGGAGTGGCATTTGAGCGGAGTCGATCCGTCCCATCGTGTGCTGTCAGGCATGCGTCCCACCGGTCGGTTACATTTAGGCCATTATCATGGCGTTTTGAAAAATTGGGTTCAGTTACAACACGAGTATGAGTGTTTCTTTTTCGTTGCTGACTGGCATGCGTTAACAACGCACTATCAAGATACGCGGGGTATCGATCAAGCCACCATTGACATGGNAATCGATTGGTTAGCGGCAGGTGTGAACCCAGGTTTTGCGACTTTATTTGTCCAGTCTCAAGTTGTTGCTCATGCGGAATTACATTTGCTGTTGTCGATGATCACNCCACTTGGGTGGCTTGAACGAGTTCCAACTTATAAAGATCAACAAGAAANGCTGANCNATAAAGATCTGACGACTTACGGATTCCTCGGCTATCCGCTATTACAGAGTGCCGATATTCTGCTCTATCGCGCGGGACACGTTCCCGTTGGNGCAGATCAGGTGGCTCATGTTGAAATTACTCGGGAAATTGCTCGTCGCTTTAATCACATTTACGGTCGTGAGCCAGACTTTGNAGAATTAGCCGAGTCCGCTTGCGATAAAATGGGAAAAAAAGGAGCAAAACTCTATCGATCCCTGCGNAAGGCATACCTTGAGAATGGTGATCAAGAGGCCTTGCAGCGTGCTCAAGCACTCGTGAAAGATCAGCAGAACATCACGTTGGCTGATCGCGAGCGTTTGATTGGGTATCTTGAAGGGACTGGCAAGNTGATTCTTCCCGAACCGCAGGCATTGTTAACTGAAGCCGCTAAGATGCCAGGCCTTGATGGNCAGAAGATGTCGAAGTCTTATGGNAATACGATTGGACTTCGTGAGGAGCCTGATTCAGTTTCAGCCAAGATGAAGCGGATGCCGACTGATCCTGCGCGCGTTCGTTTATCGGATCCNGGTAGTCCTGAAAAATGCCCAGCCTGGCAATTTCATGAGGTGTATTCAGATGAGCAAACCAAAGNTTGGGTGCGACAAGGATGTACATCCGCTGGTATTGGNTGTTTGGAGTGCAAACAACCGGTAATTGATGCGGTGATTGCAGAACAAGATCAGATTATTGCTCGTGCAGCACCTTACGAAGAGAACCCGGATATGGTTCGCTCGATACTGATCGAGGGTGCAGAGAAGGCCGAAGATGACGCACGTCAAACGCTCAACGAGGTACGNCAGGCCATGGGGCTNAGTTACCGGTGATCACGCNTGTGCAAGGTGAACTTCCNTTAGCNTTGGTTGAGGGGTCGCCGTTAACTCAGCTTCCCGAAGATTTATATATTCCACCCGACGCACTTGAGGTGATCCTTGATGCCTTTGAAGGTCCCCTTGACCTGTTGCTGTATCTGATTCGTCGGCAAAACCTCGANATCATCCAGATCAATGTTGCTGAAATTACTCGNCAGTACATGAGTTATATCGCTCTACTTGAAGCCATGCGGTTTGAGTTGGCGGCAGAATATTTGGTGATGGCTGCGATGCTTGCTGAAATCAAATCNCGCGCNTTACTNCCACGNCCTNTGGGTGNAGAGGAGNATGANGAAGAGGACCCANGAGCCGAATTGATTCGTCGACTGTTGGAATATGAAACAGTGAAAATGTCNGCCGAGGCGTTAGACGNGTTACCCCGTGTGGATCGTGATTTTCAGATCGCTGAAGCGCAAAAACCGGATATCGATGGTCGTACGATCCCACCGGCCGTTGATTTGTCTGAATTGGTTCTGGCTTTTGGTGAGTTACTTGCGAGGGCGCGATTATCGTCAGCGCATCAAATTGAGTGGGAGCCANTCTCAACACGCCAGCGCATGAGNGACGTCTTAATGAAGTTAAAAGATCGCGCTGAACTGACACTGTCAGACTTATTTGCCGCAGACGAAGGGAAAGCCGGAGTTGTTGTGTCATTCCTCGCAATTCTTGAATTGGTTCGTGAAGGCTTGTGTGCATTGATTCAGGCAAGCCCAGGTAGTCAGATCTACATTCGGAGAGCGACTCAAGATGTCTGATATTGATTTGAAGCAGATTCTTGAGGGTGCCTTATTCGCCAGTCGCGAACCGATGAGTATTTACCAAATGAAAAAGCTCTTTGGTGATCAAAAACCACCGACCGAGGGAATGCTGCGTGAAGTGCTTGCGAGCCTTGCGGATGAGTACCAAGGTCGAGCCGTATCTTTGATCGAGGTGGCTGGAGGGTTTCGCTTTCAAGTGATCGATGCGCTGACCCCCTATTTAGCGAACCTCACCGATGAGAAACCCGGCAGATACTCGCGAGCAACACTTGAGACACTCGCTATGATTGCCTATCGACAACCGGTGACTCGTGGTGAAATCGAAGCAGTACGTGGTGTCGCTGTGAATACACAAATCGTGAGGACACTTGAGGAGCGTGGTTGGATCACCGTGGTCGGTCATAAAGAGGTACCGGGACGCCCTGCACTGTTCGTGACAACGACGCAATTTTTGAATGACTTTGGATTGAAATCATTAGAAGAGCTGCCGAACGCAGAGGATTTAATTGTGACGCCGGCAGAGGATCTCCTCGATCAAATGGATAATCAGAGTGAGTGAACGACTGCAAAAAGCATTAGCCAGGGCAGGCTATGGGTCTCGACGGAAACTTGAGACAATGATCAGTGAGGGTCGGGTATCGGTGAATGGTTCGATTGCTGTCCTCGGAACAAAAATCGAAAAAGAAGACACCGTAGTTCTTGATGGTCAGCTTGTGCCGCCAGCAATGCTGTTCGAGCAGGCTCGGTTGGTGATTGCCTATCACAAGCCGGAAGGCGAGGTCTGTACCCGCAATGATCCTGAGGGTCGTCCGACCATATTCGATCGGCTGCCAAAAATTGCCCGGGGCCGATGGATTGCTGTTGGCCGTTTGGACATCAACACCTCTGGCTTGATCCTTCTAACGACCGATGGTGAATTGGCGAATCGATTGATGCACCCGTCAAGCGGAATTGATCGGGAATATCTTGTCCGGGTACACGGTGATGTGATCCAAGAGCAACTCGAGCGGTTGGTGGATGGCGTCATTTTGGACGATGGTCCAGCTCAGTTTACTGATATTGTCAGGCATCCCGAAGTGGATCCTGATCGCCGCAATCAATGGTTCTATGTCGCACTCATGAAAGGTCGAAATCGTGAGGTGCGCAGACTTTGGGAAAGCCAAGGTCTGCAGGTCAACCGACTGAAGCGCGTACGCTACGGATGCATCTTCTTGCCATCATTTTTGAAGCAAGGTCACTTTGTGGAATTGGGACAGAAGGAAGTGGATGATTTGGGTAAACTGGTGGACCTTCCTAGCCTGCCTGTTCCTAAAATGACGCCACAGGAATTAAAAGACGTGCGGCGTCGTTTGTCGAAAAAATCAGCGCTCCGAAAGCCAATGCGGACAGCTAAGAAGCCGGCCACGTCCCCAAGGCGTCCATCAGGTCGCGGGCGTTAACGCGCTCGCCATGAAAAGCGGCAGCGTCTTCGGTCAAGCCATATAAGAATGCGTCTGCAACAACCTCGGCACTTGGCAGAGTTGCCGGGTTTTCGCCAGGCATTGCTTCAGCGCGCATTTTGGTTCGGGTGCCGCCAGGATTGACTGTGAAAACGCGAGTGCTCGATGTGTTCTCGAGCTCCTGGCTCAAAATCCCTGCAAACATTTCAAGGCCAGCTTTTGAAACAGCATAGGCTCCCCAATAGGCTTCGATGCGAATCCCCACACTGGATGTTGCAAACACGATTCTGCCTGATTGTGATTCGTCAAGCAGCGGAAGCAGTGCTTGGGTGAGTTGAAAAATTGAGGTGAGGTTGATTTGGATTGCCAGATCCCACTGTGTTGGCCGATGGGACTGGATCGGTTCGCGCCCTCCTAAAATTCCTGCGATATGCGCGATGCCATCGAGTCTACCGAAGTTTTCCCGGAGCTGTTCCGCGAGAGCCTCCGTTTGTTCGCTGGTCAACGTTGCAAGATCACAAGGGACGATCGCAGGCGTTGGGCCACCGGCGTTCATGATCGCGTCGTAAACTGAGTCCAATTCGGACTCGTTGCGCCCAAGTAAAATCACAGTGGCGCCACGTTTGCCAAGTTCGAGCGCAAGCGCACGACCAATACCAGCAGTCGCTCCGGTCACTAAAATGACTCGATCTGTGAACTGAGGATTTGCTTTCAGTGTCGAGACTATGGAATCGATTAACGTATTCATGCACGTTTCCTTGCAGCGAGTTGGTAGTTCATATCGAGATCTTTCGTTGACCGCGTAAATTGTTGATACAGGGGCTGATACACAACGCCCTCAATGGATTCGATATCCAGACCATGTGGTCTTAGCCCGTTCGCAAGTTCCGATGGTTTTAAGAAGCGTGCATAGTCATGAGTCCCTTTCGGCACCCAGTTCAGGATGTATTCGGCGGCAATCACAGCGCCGAGATACGCTTTTGGCGTTCGATTAATCGTTGACAGGATCAGCCAACCACCAGGCCTAACGAGGGCCGCAAGTGCTTTCAGTGTCTCCATCGGTTCGGGCACGTGTTCGATCATTTCAAAGCAAGTCACCACATCAAATGCGGCTTGATGGGATGTAACAAATGCTTCTGCATGTGATTCCACATAATCGATGCTCAAGCCACTCTCTAACGCGTGTAGTTTTGCGGTTTTCAGCATCTCGGGAGACGCATCAATGGCGGTGACGGATCCTCCACGCTTTGCGATTGTTTCGGATGCGAGTCCGCCACCACAGCCGACATCTAATACCTTGGCATCTTGAAGTGGGTAAAACGACTCTGTGAAGTCAATCCGCAACGGATTGATTTGATGTAGGGCACGCATGGGTCCTTCGGGGTCCCAGTAGCTCCGCGCAATTTGGTTAAATTTTGTGACTTCTTTTGGGTCAACCACTGTTGTCATAGGGCTTCCACATGTTTCGATGAGTGTTTCAGATTGATCGTTTNCCNGATGATACAGNCCATGCCCGACTACGGACAGAAGAAGACCGTTTTTGACCGGTTCATGGTATCATTCNCGGCTTATAAANATTCTAGGGATAGCCCACCATCCATGTCAGATTCGGCACGCGAAATTCTACCAATCAATATCGAAGACGAACTCAAAACCAGTTACCTCGACTACGCCATGAGCGTCATCGTCGGGCGAGCTTTACCTGACGTACGAGATGGGTTGAAACCAGTGCATAGGCGAGTGCTGTTTGCGCAAAGTGAGTTAAGTAATAACTGGAGTGCGGCGTATAAAAAATCGGCACGGGTTGTCGGCGATGTGATCGGTAAGTATCACCCGCATGGTGATTCAGCTGTTTACGATACGATCGTGCGATTGGCGCAACCTTTTTCGATGCGTTATCCGCTCATCGATGGTCAGGGTAACTTTGGTTCAGTTGATGGCGATCGAGCGGCTGCGATGCGTTACACCGAAATCCGTATGGAGCGGATTGCGCATGAACTTCTCGCGGATCTCGATAAAGAGACTGTCGATTACGTTCCCAACTATGACGGTACCGAAAAAATCCCCGATGTGCTGCCAACCAAAATACCGAATTTATTGGTCAATGGCTCTGCTGGGATTGCCGTGGGGATGGCGACCAATATCCCGCCTCACAATCTCACAGAAGTGATCGATGGTTGTTTGGCTTATTTGGATGACTCAACGCTTTCAGTTACTCAGTTGATGGAATTCATTCAAGCACCTGACTTTCCGACAGGTGCATTGATTAATGGGCTAGAAGGTGTACGCGAGGCCTACGCGACTGGCCGCGGCCGCGTGATTATGCGCTCAAGGTTTCATATCGAAGGCGACGATAAGAAATCGATTGTTTTCACTGAGATTCCCTACCAGGTCAATAAAGCGCGTGTGATTGAAAAGATTGCAGAGCTGGTTAAAGACAAGAAGATCGAGGGGATCACTGAACTGCGTGATGAGTCAGACAAGGATGGGATGCGAATTGTTGTGGATTTGCGCCGAGGTGAGACTCCTGAAGTCATCGTGAACAACCTATTCAGTCAAACGCAATTGCAGTCGAGTTTTGGTATCAATATGGTCGCGCTCGTAGATGGGCAGCCAAAGACGCTGAATCTTAAGGAGATGCTTTCGTGCTTTGTCCGTCATCGTCGTGAAGTGGTAACGCGCCGGACGATCTACGAGTTGAGGAANGCGCGTGAGCGTGGCCATATTCTCGAAGGCCAGGCNGTTGCCTTAGCAAATATNGATNCNGTCATCGAGCTGATTAAGAATTCAGAAAACGCACAAGTTGCCAAAGAGCGTTTGATCGCAACGTCGTGGGCACCAGGTTCAGTCACTGAGATGCTCGAACGCGCTGGAACCGGCGGTATTCGTCCAGATGATCTTCCTGACGGGTTTGGTCTGATTGATGGAAAATATCATCTGAGCCCACAGCAGGCTCAAGCAATCCTCGATTTACGACTCCATCGTCTGACGGGTCTTGAAATTGAAAAATTACTCGATGAATACGGGTCGATTCTTGAAGATATCGCGGAACGTGAAGCGATTTTGGCTGACCCTGCAAAACTTACCGAAGTGATTCGCGAAGAGCTTGAGGCGGTTCGGAATCAGTTTGGCGATGACCGACGGTCCGAAATTATCGAGTCGCATCTGTCTTTATCGACAGAAGATTTGATTCCTCGCGAGGACATGGTGGTTACCTTCTCGAAGACTGGCTATGCGAAAACGCAGCCACTGGCCTCGTATCAATCGCAACGCCGTGGCGGTCGAGGGAAGAGTGCGACCAACCTGAAGGATGAAGACGTTGTTGATTTGCTACTGGTCGCAAACTCGCACGACACATTGCTGTTGTTCACAGATACCGGTCGTCTGCACTGGTTGAAGGTCTATGAGATTCCACAGGCGAGCCGTAACGCGCGCGGAAAGCCGATTGTTAATATGATTGATGCGCTTGAGGGTGGTGGTCGGGTGACTGCCGTGTTGCCACTGGGTGAGGACGACCAAGGTGAGGGTCGCTATGTGTTTATGGCAACCGCCCGAGGCACCGTGAAAAAAGTACCGCTGGAACGATTTGCAAGACCAAGAGCATCAGGGATTCGTGCGATTGAATTTAATGAAGACGACACACTGATTGGAGCATCCATTACGGACGGTACCCGTGACATTGTCTTGGTGAATTCGAATGGAAAAGTGACCCGCTTTGACGAAACTGAAGTTCGACCGATGGGCCGCGAAGCACGTGGTGTGCGTGGTATTCGATTGAAACAAAGCGGTGAAATTGTGGTTGCAATGATTGTTGCCGATGATGAGGCCTCATTATTACTGGCCTGCGAAAATGGGTACGGTAAACGAACACATGTGAGTGAGTTCCCGCGTAAAGGTCGGGGTGCGATGGGTGTGATTGGAATTCAGACATCTGAGCGGAATGGTCAGGTTGTCGGCGCTGCACAAGTGATCGATGACGATGATTTGTTATTAATTACCAACGGTGGAACGATGGTTCGAACGCCATGTCAGGATATTTCAATCCTTGGTCGAAATACGCAGGGCGTGACATTGATTCGATTGACTGAAGGCGAGCAGCTTGTTCGTGTTGATGCAGTCGCTGAGCCGGCGGTTGATCCGGTTTCGGAGCCTGATCTAGAGGCTGAAAGCGAGGCGCCGGTCGACGAGTCTGATGTGGAGACAGGCGATGAGTCGGCCAATTAATTTTTGTTCTGGACCTGCGGCTTTACCGTTACCAGTTCTCGATCGCATCAGCGCGGAGCTTCATGATTTTCAGGGCTCAAAAATCTCTGTCATGGAACACTCCCATCGCGATCAGTTGATTGTTCGTTTGTTTGAAGAAACTGAGGCGCGATTAAAGGCACTTTTAGGTGTTGGTGACGCCTACCGCGTTTTATTCCTGCCGGGTGGAGCCACGCTGCAGTTCTCACAAGTCCCAATGAATCTGTTAGACGGCAATGGCACTGCAGCCTATCTGACAACCGGCGCTTGGTCACAAAAAGCAATCAAGGAGGCTTCGAAGTACGGTCATGTTGTCGAAGTTGCCTCCTCCAAAGAATCAAATTTTACGACCATGCCAGCGCGTGAGACTTGGCAGTTACCGGTCGATGCAAAGTATTTTCATCTGTGCACGAATGAAACAATCCATGGTGTGGAGTGGTTTGGGTCGTTGACGGGCTTGGGTATGCCGGTGGTTGCTGATATGTCTTCTCATCTCTTATCGCGCTCAATGCCCATTCAAGAAATTGATTTAATTTACGCAGGCGCTCAAAAAAATCTGGGAACAGCTGGTGTCACAATTGTTGTTGTGAAACAGGATTTGATCGAGTCGAGCCAACATGCGACTCCTGGCCTGATGGATTATCGCGGCCAAATTGCGAACAATTCGATGATGAATACACCACCTGTCTACCCGGTCTGGGTTCTGTCATTGGTGCTAGAGTGGTTGGAATCGCTCGGTGGAGTGGCGGCTGTTGAAAGGATTAATCGCGATAAGGCAGAGAGTCTCTATCAAGCGATTGATGCCAGTTCGCTCTACCGAAATCCAGTTGCAACAGATTGCAGAAGCCTGATGAATGTTCCGTTTGTACTGGCTGATGATGCCCTTGAGTCGAAATTTATCGAAGCATCTCAACATGCTGGCCTTCTCAATTTAAAAGGGCATCGGAGTGTCGGGGGGATGCGAGCATCCATTTACAATGCAATCACTCAACGCGAAGTCGATACGTTGATTGAATTTATGCGTGAATTTGAAAGGGTGTCCGCGTGAGTATGAATCCAGAACTCTTGAAAATCCGAGAAGAAATTGACGCGATTGATCAGCAGATTCAGGAACTGATCAACGCGCGTGCCGACTGTGCGATGCGGGTTGCTGAAGTGAAGCAAGCGGAGATGGCAACGTCTGGNGAGGTCCCCGTGTATTATCGCCCAGAGCGAGAAGCACAGGTCCTGGNGCGGGTCATGGAGCGTAATCAGGGACCACTACCTAAGGAAGAGGTCGCTCGGATCTTCCGTGAAATTATGTCGGGTTGCCTGGCACTCGAACGTCCATTGGCGGTTGGGTATCTTGGACCCATGGGCACATTCACGGAGACGGCTGCGCTCAAACACTTCGGTCATGCCGTCGATACCCGTCCTCTGACGACGATCTCTGACGTGTTTCGAGACGTCGATGCGGGTAATTTAGATTACGGCGTGGTTCCCATTGAGAACTCGACCGAAGGAATGGTGACCCACACTCTGGAGTGTTTTCTTGACTCGCCACTGGTGATTTGTGGTGAAGTGGAGATGCGGATTCATCAAGCGCTGATGGTCAAGCAAGGTACCGATCTATCTGCGGTAAAAACGATATTTTCGCATCAACAAAGCTTAGCGCAGTGCCGGCTATGGCTGGATGCAAACTGTCCGAATGCAANACGCGAAACAGTCTCCTCNAATGCTGAAGCTGCNCGTCTGGTGTCTGAGTCGAGTCCAAGCGACGGGATTGCGGCCGTTGCGGGAGAGCGCGCCGCTGAGACNTACGGATTGGCGNTGCTAGCTGGTTCTATTGAGGATCGACCTGATAATACGACNCGNTTTTTGGTGATTGGTAAGCAGACCACGGAGCCATCAGGGCGCGACAAGACGTCGCTGATTGTGTCTGTTAAAAANGAACCTGGTGCTTTATATCGACTCCTTGAGCCATTTGAACAGCATGGTATCGACATGACCCGGCTAGAATCACGACCGTCTCACTCAGGCATCTGGTCGTATCGATTCTTCATTGACTTCAAGGGGCATGTANATGANGCGCCGATTCAGAAGTTTTTGGATGATATCCGCGCACAATCTGCTGAGTTAAAAATATTGGGATCATATCCAAGGGCTGTTTTATGAAACGACTGGCAGTCATAGGGCTCGGTTTGATCGGTGCTTCCTGTTGCGCAGCCATCAAAGAGCGGGCGTCAGGTTGGAATATTTCAGGCTACTCAAGAACCGAGGCGACTCGTCAGCAAGCTCTCGCAAAAGGGTTAATTGATCAAAGTTTTGATTCGATCGCAGGAGCTGTTCGACAGGCCGACCTCATTTTGATCGCTGTGCCTATGGGCCAGTTTCGACAGGTCTTTGAAAACGTTGATGCAGCGCGTGATCCAAGTTCTGTTGTCACAGATGCTGGTTCAACAAAAGGTAGTGTGATCCGCGATATTGTCTCGGTGCTTGAGTCGACACCATCGTGGTTTGTGCCAGGTCATCCGATTGCGGGGAGTGAGCAAAGTGGTGTTGATGCAGCGAACCCCGATTTGTATGCCGATCATCAGGTGATTTTGACGCCTGATTTGAATACGGCTGCAGATGCAATCGATTTGGTCTCATCTTTTTGGAAAATCCAAGGCGCTTCTATCTCTCAAATGGATGTGGAACGCCATGATGAAGTCCTCGCTCTCACGAGTCATCTGCCGCACGTTCTCGCATTTAATCTCGTGCATGCATTATCCGACGATGATGAGCATTTGGAGATTTTTCGATATGCCGCAGGTGGTTTTCGTGATTTCACTCGGATCGCTGCGAGCGACCCGACAATGTGGCGAGATATTAGTTTGGCCAACCAGCAAGCTCTTCTCTCTGGGATCGATCGGTTTGCTGAACGACTGGGCAAAATGCGCGATGCCATTGCCAGAGGCGATGGCGATTGGATTATGCAAAGTTTCGAGAGGGCGCGAACTGCGCGCACACTATTTTCATCATTAACTGATCAAGGAGCTCATCCGGTGACGGAGACTCATCCTTCTGTTTTCACAACGACTGAAGCGTCCCAAGGAATCACTGGAACAATTCGTGTTCCTGGCGATAAATCGATATCACATCGTTCAATCATGTTGGGTGCGCTCGCTGACGGCATCACAACTGTTGATGGATTTCTGGAAGGGGAGGATGCAATCGCGACGGTGCACGCGTTTCGCGATATGGGTGTTCGAATTGAAGGTCCTCATGAGGGTCGAGTNACTGTTCATGGCGTCGGACGAGATGGCTTAAAAGCGCCTGCAGCGCCGCTTTACATGGGGAATTCTGGGACGTCGATGCGTTTATTATCTGGCATTTTGGCCGGTCAGGTATTTGATTCAGAGTTGACCGGAGATAGCTCGTTGTCACGTCGGCCAATGCGTCGTGTGAGTAAGCCATTAGGTCAGTTTGGTGCATTGTTGACCACGACAGAGGAAGGCACCCCGCCCGTCAAAATCTCAGGTGGCCAGCACCTGATGGGTTGCCACATTGATATGCAAGTGGCCAGTGCACAGGTAAAGTCTGCATTGTTGTTAGCGGGGTTATATGCTGATGGAGAAACCAGTGTGACAGAGCCTGCANCAACACGTGATCACACAGAGCGGATGTTGCNGGGATTTGGATATCCTGTGAAGCGCCGAGGGGCGACAGCCTCCCTGATTGGTGGAGGCCGATTGACTGCCTGTCATATTGATGTGCCATCAGATATTTCATCGGCCGCATTTTTCTTGGTCGCTGCATCCATTGTTCCTGGGTCTGACTTGACACTGTCGCATGTTGGCGTCAACCCAACACGCGTCGGCATACTTGAGATTCTGAAGTTGATGGGCGCTGATATTGAGGTGATGGATGCGCGCGAGGTTGGCGGCGAGCCTGTTGCTGATTTGCGTGTTCGTTATGCACCATTGAATGGAATTGATGTTCCTGAAGCCTTGGTACCACTCGCGATCGATGAATTTCCAGTGTTGTTTGTTGCTGCTTGCTGTGCTAGCGGCCAAACGCGCGTCACTGGAGCTGAAGAGTTGCGTGTGAAGGAGTCGGATCGCATACAATGCATGGTTGATGGTCTGAAAGCACTTGGGGTCGCTATTGAAGGGACTCCAGATGGGGCGGTAATCCAAGGCGGCGGGCCAGATTTTCGCTTTGGAAGCGCTTCCGTTGAGGCGCATGAGGACCACCGTATCGCCATGGCATTCAGCGTCGCGGGACTGTTGAGTGAGGGCGGTGTTGTGGTCAATGACTGTGCCAATGTTGCGACAAGTTTTCCGAATTTTGTTGCATTGGCTCGGGAAACAGGTTTTCCGTTGACGGTCTCTTCGTGACAGTACCTGTGATTACTATCGATGGGCCGAGTGGTGCTGGAAAAGGTACCGTAGCGCGCCTTATTGCTTTGGAGCTCGGATTTAATCTACTTGATTCGGGCGCGATTTNTNGGNTTTTAGGGTTGGCTGCGACGGATNCGGGGATCGAGNTNGATGATATTGATGCGCTCGTTGCTCTCTCGAATGCTCTCGATTTGCGCTTTCCATACAACGCCCAGGCCACGGAAATCGTGTTGAATGGCATCTCAGTCGGCGACCAACTGAGAACTCAAGCGGTTGCCGATGCTGCGAGCCAAGTCGCCATTCNACCACATGTTCGAGATGCCCTGATGGGCTTACAGCGCCGTCAGGCAAGGGATCCGGGGCTTGTGGGNGACGGTCGTGACCTCGGAACTATTGTCTTCCCCGATGCCAATTTAAAAATCTTTNTGGATGCCAGTGTTGAGGTCCGCGCGGAGCGTCGGTACTTGGAATTAATTCAGTCTGGTCAAACAGTTGAGCGTTCCGCTATACTACGCGACCTNGAAATTCGGGANGTNCGGGATCGAACGCGNNAGGTGGCNCCNNTNNTNCCNGCNNATNACGCGTACGTGATTGATAGTTCAGATAAAACAGCTGCTCAAGTAGTAGCAAATATAAGAGACCTATGGCGAGCGAGGGGCTTGGCTTAGGACACAGACGGTTTCAGTGGTGACATCAGCGAGAACGCGCACCGAAACTTAAAACCAACTCCGTTTGGGCTGAGCAGACGGACGGCGTGAAGTCGAAAATATAGGATATTTGAATGAGCGAAACTTTCGCAGAACTCTTTGAGCAGAGTCTTAACGACATCGACATGACCCCCGGCGCTATCGTTGACGCCACCGTGGTAGCGATCGAACCAGACTTCGTTATTGTTAATGCGGGTCTTAAATCCGAGGGAGCGATCCCGAAATTACAATTCCTAAACGAGCAAGGTGAGATGGCGATTGCTGTTGGCGACTCGGTGAAGGTCGCTTTGGACGCGGTCGAGGATGGTTTCGGTGCAACGCGACTGTCTCGCGAGAAAGCGAAGCGTGCAGAGGCCTGGATCGTCCTCGAACAAGCGCACGAGGATAACGTAGTTGTTATGGGCGTCATCAACGGTAAAGTCAAAGGTGGTTTTACGGTTGAACTTTCAGGTATACGTGCGTTCCTGCCCGGGTCATTGGTTGATGTTCGTCCGGTCCGCGATGTCGCCCACCTGGAGGGTAAAGACTTAGAATTTAAAGTTATCAAGCTCGACCAACGTCGCAATAACGTAGTGGTTTCCCGACGCGCCGTACTTGAGCAGGAGAATTCAGAGGAGCGCGAGGCGCTTCTCGAGAATCTCGTCGAGGGTCAGGCAGTTAAGGGTATCGTGAAGAACTTGACCGACTACGGTGCATTTGTTGACTTTGGCGGTGTCGACGGTCTTTTGCATATTACCGATATGTCGTGGAAGCGCATCAAGCATCCATCAGAAGTGGTTGGTGTTGGTGACGAAGTCAACGTGAAGGTATTGAAGTTTGACCGCGAGCGTAACCGGGTGTCACTTGGCCTGAAGCAACTCGGTGAAGATCCATGGGTCGAAATTAAGAATCGTTACCCAGTGAATACGCGCGTCAACGCGCGTATTACAAATCTGACGGACTATGGCTGCTTCGCTGAAATCGAAGAGGGGGTAGAAGGCCTTGTACACGTGTCTGAAATGGACTGGACTAATAAAAACGTTCATCCGTCGAAAATCGTATCATTGGGTGACGAAGTCGAAGTGATGGTTCTTGATATCGATGAGGAGCGTCGTCGAATCTCTCTTGGTATCAAACAATGCAAAGTCAATCCATGGGAAGCGTTCTCAGCAACTCATGCGAAAGGAGAGAAGGTTTCTGGTCCGATTAAATCTATCACAGACTTTGGCGTTTTCATCGGTCTTGATGGTGGAATCGACGGCCTGATTCATCTGTCGGATTTGTCATGGTCTGAGCCAGGTGAGGTCGCTGTCCGTAATTTTAAGAAGGGCGAAGATCTTGAGGCTGTTATTTTGGCGGTCGACCCAGAGCGAGAGCGTATTTCGCTTGGTGTTAAGCAGTTGGAAGAAGATCCGATGGGTAGCTTCCTGTCCGGCGTAGAGAAAGGTGCAGTGGTCAGAGGTGCCGTAACTGAAATCGAGGCGAAGCAGGTAACTGTTGATCTCGGTAGCGGAGTCCTCGCGATTATTAAGGCATCAGAACTGGC
>PAFS01000017.1 GCA_002705325.1 Gammaproteobacteria bacterium
GCGCTGGCAGCGGGTACCATCCACTTGGGTCCTAATGCGTTCGCTAAGGTCCGCGATAAAACGCTTCCGAAAGGGGACTGCTTCCCAATGGCCGAGATCGCCGGCGTCAGCGGCGCCAAGCAGTGCGCGAATCTCTTGCCGATGTGCCATCCGCTACCGCTAGACCAGGTGCTTGTATCGTTTGAGCTAGATCACGACGCCCAGGCTGTACGAGTTTTCTGTGAGGCGGCCGCCCACGCGAAGACTGGCGTAGAAATGGAAGCACTCGCCGGCGCGAATGCGTCACTTCTCTGCATCTGGGACCTTTGTAAAGGAACCGATCCGGTTCTAAGGATCACTGACCTCGAGCTGTTAACCAAGACCGGAGGTAAGTCTGGTGTGTGGATTAACCCTGACGCAATGATTCCCGAATGGGTTCTAGAGCGGTTGCCGTCAACCACACCACTGGCTGAGCGAAAAGTCGCGGTTGTCGTGATGAGCGATCGAGCNTCGGAAGGGACTTATGATGATGAGTCGGGTCAGTANCTTGTTGACTCGCTGAATGCGCAGGGCGCTGATATCTGTGAGTATAAAGTGATTCCGGATGATTTTGATTTAATCCAAACGACGATTTTAAAGATTTCCGAAACCCATGATCCGCATGTGATTTTATGCACAGGTGGCACGGGGCCCGGACCACGGGACGTGACNCCACTGGCGCTTGCTGACCATCTGAATCCTGAACTACCAGGGTTTGGTGAGTGGTTGCGTTCTGAGAGTGCCGTCTATACGAAAACCGCTTGGCTTTCACGCATGGGCGGCGGATTGATTGGTCGGGCGCTGGTGATTACCTTGCCTGGGAGCTTGCAAGCAGTTAAAGAATGTTTCGGCATTTTCATCGAGGGCTTACCAAAAGCCATCGTGATGATCGAAAAACAAGGGCGCAAAGGGCGNCTGTGACGTCAATTACGGTTCATTGTTTGGGCGCGTTCCGGGCTCTCGGAGACAGCTTCGTCGTTGACGTTGACGATGTGAGCGTTGCCTCGATTCGTGCCGCAGTCTCGAGTAGCCTCATAGCGATGGACCGTGCGGATTTAAATACGGTCCTCACGCGTTCTGTTTTTGCTGAAGGTGACGAGCTCCTCAANGATCATGCAACCGTCTCAGGAAGCGAAGTCAGTCTTCTGCCACCAGTGGCTGGAGGTTAANGTGGACTTATTTGCCCGCAATGATGGCGAGCACTACGTGTGCGGATTGATCGACGGTCCCTGTCAAATCGGNGGTCTCGANCGCTGGGTTCAAGATGCNGCTCATGGGGCGATTGCCCAATTCTCTGGGGTTGTTCGTAACCATAATGAGGGCTTGTCGGCCGCAGCTGTCGACTATGATGTCCATCCGGAATTGGCGCTNAAGGCNTTGGACGNATTGTGCCAAGAGTTGTGCACGAACTATCCAGTGAAACTGGTGATGATTCACTCGCGNGGTCTTGTNAGAGTGGGTGANGCAAGTGTTGTNATTGTAGCGAGCAGTGCACATCGTAAGGATGCGCTCGGCGCAGTGTCTGAAGCAATTGATCAACTCAAAATACGCGTGCCGATTTGGAAAAAAGAGATTGGTCNNGATGACGAGCAACGTTGGCTCGATGGACATTCATTAAGAAAGGATTAAGGGTATTCGAATGGACGCAATCACCTTCGAAATTGACTCTCAACTGAAGCAAACCAGTTATCCACTGGTCTCACTCGACGTCTGTGATCTGCGTTTGGTCGATGATCAGCGTTGGCCTTGGGTGTTGATCATTCCCAGAGTGCCACATGCGGTTGAGCTGATTGATTTGAGTCCTGAGCTTCGTAGTACCGTTTGGCTTGAAATCGACCACGTTGCACGAGTGATGCGGGATCAATTGTCGCCGCATAAATTAAACATCGCAGCACTTGGTAATCAGGTTCGACAACTTCACATTCACTGTATTGCGCGCTTTGTCGAAGATGACGCGTGGCCTAACCCGGTATGGGGAGTCGGTCAGTCGGTTCCGTATGANTNAGAGCAACTCGCAACGAGGCTGACTAGTTTTAAAATTGCGTTCGCCTAATTTGCTCGACAATGGAAAGCCTGCAATTATAAGTGGTTGCAGAAAAGGGCTAGTCTTTGATTCAAAAAATCCCGGATTCACCGGGGTCTTCTATCGCTTATTTTGCCTGGTAGGGGCGAGGCGGCTCTCCTGTGTAGAGCTGGCGTGGACGACCGATCTTGTAGGGACTTGAAATCATTTCATGCCAGTGAGCGATCCATCCGATCGTCCGCGACACAGCGAAAATCACTGTGAACATGCTGGTTGGAATACCGATCGCACTCAGAATGATTCCGGAATAGAAGTCGACGTTAGGGAACAACTTCCGTTCAGCAAAATACGGATCTGACAATGCGATTCGTTCAAGCTCCATTGCGACTGCCAAGCGAGGATCTTTGACACCGAGCTCAGCTAAAACGTCATCGCACGATGCTTTCATGACCTTCGCACGTGGGTCGAAGTTCTTGTAAACACGATGACCAAAGCCCATCAATTTGAAAGGATCGTCTGGGTCCTTCGCTTTGTCGATGAACATTGGAATGTTTTCCACAGTGCCAATCTCATCAAGCATTCTCAGCACCGCTTCGTTGGCGCCACCATGGGCTGGACCCCATAGAGCACCAATACCGGCAGACACGCAGGCAAATGGGTTCGCTCCGGTCGAGCCAGCTAGACGCACCGTAGATGTAGATGCGTTTTGTTCGTGGTCAGCGTGTAGCAAGAAAATACGGTCCATCGCTTTTTCAACCGCTGGGCTCACCGTATAGTCCTCACAGGGGGTTCCAAACATCATGTACAGAAAGTTGGCAGCATAGGACAGATCGTTGCGTGGGTACATAAACGGTTGGCCGATCGAGTGCTTGTAGCACATGGCTGCGAGTGTTGGCATTTTCGCGACCAACCGGTGCGCGGCGATCTCTCTATGATGCTCTGACCGGATGTCCATCACGTCATGATAAAACGCCGATAGGGCGCCAACGGCGCCGCACATCATCGCCATCGGGTGCGCATTATGGTGGAAGCCATCAAAGAAGTGGGCCAGCGACTCATTAACCATCGTGTGGCGCGTGATGTTGGTTATGAACTCCTCCCTCTGCCCCTTTGAGGGGAGCTCGCCGTACCACAGGAGGTAGCAGGTTTCTAAATAATTGGAATTTTCCGCAAGGTCTTCGATTGAATAGCCGCGGTGTAGTAAAATTCCCTCATCACCATCGATGTATGTGATGGTTGACTCAGTCGCAGCGGTCGACATGAATCCTGGATCGTATGTAAAAAATCCCGCCTTTAGCAATCCAGAAACATCGATTACATCTGGCCCATAAGATCCTTTGAGCACCGGTAGCTCGACAACTCCACCCGTTGGGAGGGTCAGTGTGGCGTTTTGTTCAGCCATTTTTTTTCGGCTCCTTTGTTTGTAAATCCGCGAGTTAGCTTGAATTCCTCAAGTCTTTGTGCGGCGCACACAATGTGCGGAAGCGTCGCCCACTATAATCAGGGTGGTGGCAGTGTCAATTCGCTATAGTTGATTTAGTCATAAAGGAGCGTACGTTACTCTTTGTAACGTTATAAAGACCAGATTATACTAGTAGCCTTATTGTTCACCGGTATGAGAGAGGATTTTCAAGAAATGGCTATGTCGAGTGACCGTCCGGTCAACTTAGATCTGACAACCTTCCGCTTTCCGATAACGGCAATCGCTTCCATTCTACACAGAGTGTCTGGTGTTGTTTTGTTCTTCGGTAGTTTTATTTTGATGGCGTTACTGGGCATGTCGTTGGATAACGAGGCTGGTTTTGCTGACGCGCTGGCACTGCTCGACAATGGTTTTGTCGCATTTATTATCTGGGGTGTCCTCGCAGCACTGGCTTATCATTTTGTTGCCGGGGTGAAGCATTTGTTCATGGATATGGGCTACGGGGAAACGCTCGAGACCGGCCCTATCTTTGCAAAAATATCAATGGCTTCGGCTGTCGGGCTGATGGTGCTCGCGGGGGTGTGGGTATGGTAACGAATGTTTTGAATTATGGCCGGAGCGGAGTCGCTGATTGGGTTGTACAACGATTCAGTGCACTGATTTTGGCAGCCTACACCGTGGTAATGGTTATCTGGCTCGCAGTGAACGGTAGCGAGTTAACCTTTGCTCAATGGCAGGGCTTCATGGGTCAGACATGGGTTCGTATTTTTACGCTCTTAACTGTCCTTGCACTTGCTGGACACGCTTGGATTGGTCTGTGGACAGTCGCGACTGACTATATGAAAAAAGGCGGTGTTCGAGTCGCATTTTTGGGGAGCGTAGCGATTTCATTATTCGTCTATGTTGTTTGGGGCATCATTATTCTCTGGGGATTTTAAACCATGACAGGACTTCGCAAATTATCGTTCGATGCGGTAGTGATTGGTGGAGGTGGAGCTGGGATGCGTGCATCGTTACAGATGGCTCAGTCGGGCTTCAAAACCGCATGCCTGACAAAAGTCTTTCCAACGCGATCGCATACGGTTTCTGCTCAAGGCGGCATTACCTGTGCGATTGCGAGTGCGGACCCAAATGACGATTGGCGCTGGCATATGTATGACACCGTGAAAGGGTCTGATTACATCGGAGACCAAGATGCGATCGAGTACATGTGCTCAGTCGGACCGGAGGCGGTTTTTGAACTGGAGCATATGGGTTTGCCGTTTTCGCGCTTTGAAAATGGACGTATTTATCAGCGTCCATTTGGTGGGCAGTCGAAGAATTATGGTGCAGGCGGGCAGGCAGCCCGGACGTGTGCCGCAGCTGACCGAACAGGCCATGCATTGCTACACACGCTGTATCAGGCGAACCTGAAGAACAATACAACCTTTTTGAACGAATGGTTTGCAGTTGATTTGGTTCGTAACCAGGACGGTGTCGTTGTCGGCGTGATTGCGATCGAGATCGAAACAGGCGAGGTTGTTTTTGTTGAATCAAAAGCAACGGTGTTGGCCACGGGTGGTGCAGGTCGTATTTACGCATCAACGACCAACGCACACATCAATACCGGTGACGGGATCGGAATGGCGCTGCGGGCTGGGTATGCCATGCAAGACATGGAAATGTGGCAGTTCCACCCAACTGGTATTTACGGTGCGGGTACGCTAGTGACTGAGGGGTGTCGCGGCGAAGGTGGCTACCTTATCAATAAAGACGGCGAGCGTTTCATGGAGCGTTATGCGCCGAATGCAAAAGATTTGGCGGGTCGCGATGTTGTCGCACGTTCAATGATGACGGAAATCCTTGAAGGCCGTGGTTGCGGAGAGAACGGTGATCACGTGTACCTTAAACTGGACCATCTTGGAAAAGAGATAGTGCACAATCGGTTGCCGGGCATTACCGAGCTGTCCAAGACCTTCGCGCACGTCGATCCAGCTGTTACTCCAATCCCGGTGGTGCCGACCTGTCACTATATGATGGGGGGCATTCCAACCAACGTAAACGGTCAGGCGATCACCCAGATCAAAGGGAAGGATCAGGTCATCCCGGGGTTGTATGCTTGTGGTGAAGCAGCATGTGTTTCGGTTCACGGCGCGAATCGTCTGGGCGGTAACTCATTACTTGATCTGGTCGTGTTTGGTCGCGCAGCAGGTATCTTNATTGAAGAACAATTGCAACAAGGGATTGATTACCGGTTAGCNTCTGAGGATGACGTTGACCGCGCNATGGGTCGCTTAAATGCATTGGATTCAAACGACAACGGTGAAGACACCGCGGTTTTGAAGCGAGAGCTGCAAAGNTGCATGCAAAATTANTTTGGTGTATTCCGTGATGGCGAATATATGAAAAAAGGTCGCGATGAGCTGAATACCATGCNGGATCGAGTCGCGAATATTTCGATTTCAGATAAGTCAAAGGCTTTCAACACCGCCCGGATGGAAGCGCTTGAGCTGCAGAATCTATTCGAAGTTGCCGAAGCTACGGCGATTGCTGCCGATGAACGGACAGAGAGTCGCGGCGCGCATTCTCGAAATGATTATCCCGAGCGCGATGACAAGAACTGGTTATGCCATTCGATGTATCATCCGGAGACAAAGAAATTAACCAAACGTGATGTCAACTTCAAACCAAAGACGGTTGACACGTTTGAGCCAAAAGTTCGTACGTACTAGGGGGTATAAAATGTTAGTCAGTGTGTATCGCTATAACCCTGAAACGGACCGTGAGCCCTATATGCAAGATGTTGAAGTGTCGCTTCCGGAAGGAAAAGACCTGATGGTTTTGGATGTGCTCAATCTGATCAAGGAAAAGGATCAATCATTGTCCTATCGTCGCTCGTGCCGTGAAGGTGTTTGCGGGTCGGATGGTGTCAATATGAACGGTAAAAATGGCCTGGCGTGTATCACGCCTGTCTCTGAGGTGGTTTCTCGAGGCAAGTTGGTGGTTCGCCCACTACCCGGGCTTCCAGTCGTGCGCGATTTGGTGGTCGATATGGGTATATTTTATAAGCAATATCATCGCATTAAGCCATATTTGCAGAATTCGACGCCGGCTGGAGGTCGAGAACGACTCCAATCACCAGAGGACCGCGCGAAGCTCGATGGTCTGTATGAATGTATTCTGTGCGCGTGTTGCTCAACCAGTTGTCCCTCATTCTGGTGGAACCCTGAAAAGTTTGTTGGACCTTCGGGATTGTTACAGGCGTATCGATTTTTGGCGGACACTCGAGATGAGGCGACAGAGGAACGATTGGCGGATCTCGATGACCCATTCAGCGTATTCCGTTGTCGCGGGATTATGAATTGCGTGTCTGTGTGTCCAAAAGGCTTGAATCCGACCAAAGCGATTGGTCATATACGCGACATGCTGTTGTCACGGGCAACCTAAGTCTAGGTTGGCTTGTGTGCTTTGAGGGCGCACAATAGCGGCTCCTTCTGTGATCCAGAAGGGGCTGTTTTATAAGCTCAGTTGTCATCCTCTGAGTTTGTTGATTTTTAAGGTCGAATGACAAAGACCGGGGCATACGCCGAAGTGGAAATGCATGGCCTAAGAGGCCACTCCAAAACGTCGTTAACAAGTGCCTTGGTGTAAAGGAGCACATCAATGTCTGAAGGCTCACTGGAGCAAAGCCTGAAGTCCTCGCATCTCGCGGGTGGCAATCTGCATTATCTCGACGAACTTTACGAAGCCTATCTTTCCGATCCCAACAGCGTACCCAATGAATGGCGGCAATATTTAGATTCGCTTCCTCGCGTTGAGGGTGCGATTATGGGAGATGTTCCACATTCAACGATTCAAGAACAGTTTTTACTCCTTGGAAAAGATCGAAATCGTTCGATCTCAGCCGGTACTGGGTCAGTCTCATCCGATTTCGATCGTAAACAAGTTCAAGTCCAGCGCCTCATTAATGCGTATCGAATTCGTGGCCACCAACGTGCTGCGCTCGATCCCCTCGGCATCATGGAGCGTGAACGGGTTCCCGATTTGGAACTGGGTTTTCACGATCTATCGGCAGCGGATTTAGATACAGTCTTCCAAATCGGTNTNCAAAATTTTGGGATGTCCGAAGGNAAGCTNAAGGANNNCATTGGCGCGCTCGAAACCACCTACTGNNGNTCGATTGGCGCCGAATATATGCACATTGTTGATACTGAAGANCGTCTGTGGTTGCAGAATCGGCTTGAAGGGGTAATGGGTAAGCCAAAGTATCCGGCAGAAATCAAGACGCATCTTCTNGAACGNCTNACAGCNGCTGAAGGCCTCGAAAAATATNTGCAGTCACGTTATCCGGGAACCAAGCGATTTGGTCTTGAAGGTGGCGAATCATTAGTGCCNTGTGTTGATGAGCTGATTCAGCNNGCTGGATCGCATGGCGCGAAAGAAGTNGTCNTNGGAATGGCACACCGCGGACGTTTGAATTTGTTANTNAANACCCTCGGAAAAAGTCCNCAANATTTATTTGANGAATTTGANGGNAAGGCGACATTCGANAATCANGGTGATGTGAAGTATCACCAAGGTTTCAGNTCGAATATTTCGACACCTGGTGGTGAGGTACACCTTGCGATGGCGTNCAATCCATCGCATCTTGAAATNGTGTCNCCGGTAGTTGAAGGCAGTGTCCGAGCGCGGCAAGATCGTCGAGGNGATCCATCCGGAGATCGTGTTGTGCCGATTTCAGTTCACGGTGATGCGGCCTTTGCTGGTCANGGTGTTGTGATGGAGACATTCCAGATGTCTCAAACTCGCGGGTANAAGACGGGNGGNACGATTCATATCATTGTGAATAACCAGNTTGGCTTCACAACCTCACGACGNNAAGATTCTCGATCAACCGAGTATTGCACTGACGTTGCAAAAATGGTCCAGAGTCCGATATTNCACGTCAATGCCGATGATATTGAGGCTGTGAATTTTGTCACTCAGCTNGCAATGGATTATCGCTANGAGTTCAAAAAAGANATCGTNATCGATCTGATTTGTTATCGTCGCCGCGGGCACAACGAAGCGGACGAACCGAGCGCAACACAGCCGTTGATGTACGCACAGATTAAGCAACAGAAGACCNCNCGCGCGCNTTATGCNGCGCAGTTGGTNTCTGAGGGTGTTCTGTCTGATGTCGGTGTNAAGCAGATGGAAGACGCCTACCGCTCGGCTCTCGAAGCAGGTGAACCTGTGGTCAAGGCNCTGGTTCGAGAGCCTNACAGTCAGTTGTTTGTCGATTGGAAGCCATATTTGGGTCATGAGTGGACAGCAGACCATGACACCANTTTTCCAATGAAGCGACTTCAGGAGNTTGGTCAGCAGATTAATACCGTTCCGACTGGGTTCTGCATGCAAAAGCAGGTTGAGAAGACCTACGAGGACCGTCGGAAGATGGCAGCCGGTGCTTTGCCATGTAATTGGGGCTTTGCTGAGACTTTGGCTTATGCCACGCTGCTCGATCAGAATATCGGTGTTCGCTTNACTGGTCAGGATGTGAGTCGCGGAACGTTCTCCCATCGCCAAGCGACCTTGCACGACCAAAAAACNGGTGAGTCCTACACACCGCTTCAACATCTCGCCGATGAGCAACCACGTTTTGAGTTGTTCGATTCNTTCCTATCTGAAGAAGCCGTACTCGCATTTGAATATGGATACGCAACNACNGAGCCCCGTCGCTTGGNGATTTGGGAAGCGCAATTTGGTGATTTTGCCAATGGAGCACAGGTTGTGATCGATCAGTTCATCANCTCAGGTGAAGTGAAGTGGAGCCGACTGTGTGGCCTGACANTGTTGTTACCTCATGGTTATGAAGGACAGGGACCGGAGCATAGCTCTGCGCGTTTAGAGCGTTTTCTCCAATTATGCGCAGAGAACAACGTTCAGGTGTGTGTTCCTTCGACTCCGGCTCAGGTCTTCCACATGCTNCGTCGGCAGGNAATTCGTCCGNTACGTAAACCACTGATTGTAATGAGTCCAAAGTCGCTTCTTCGNAAAAAAGAAGCAGTNTCAACGCTTGAAGAGCTCNCTNATGGCAAGTTTCANACAGTAATTCAGGATACCGCTGGTCTTGATCCGAAGCAGATCAAGAAAGTGATTCTGTGCTCAGGCAAGGTGTACTACGACTTAGAGGCCTATCGAGCGNAAAAAGGGATCGAGGATCGNGTCATCTTGCGCATTGAACAGCTCTATCCGTTCCCTGAGGACGATTTGGTGGAGGCNCTTGCGCCTTACGTGAANATGGAAGAGATGGTTTGGTGCCAAGAAGAACCGATGAATCAGGGTGCATGGTTCCAAAGNCAACAATCGATGTTGAATGCAATGTGGCGGCATTTGCCAAATAAATTCCTACGTTTCGCAGGGCGTGCCGCTGCCGCGACGCCCGCTGCGGGATACATGGCATTNCANGTCGCNCAACAACAAGCATTGATACAGGACGCTCTTGAAGGGTAATCGTCACCNAAAGTGACTCGTTAAGGAAATATGATGGCAATCGAAATTAAAGCNCCGCAATTCCCAGAATCNGTTGAGGAAGGCTCAATCGCAACCTGGCATAAGCAGGTTGGTGAGGCGGTGAGCCGCGATGAACTGATCGTTGATATTGAAACTGATAAGACCGTATTGGAAGTCGTCGCTGCGGAAGATGGTGTCCTGACTGAAGTGANGAAGCAAGAAGGNGATATTGTTTTGTCACAAGANTTGATNGGAAAGATTGAAGCCGGNGNGNTAGCGAGNNCCTNAGNAAANGANGCAAAGGCGNCATCGGCGCNNGCCGACGCACAAACACAGGCAGCCTTAGNAGCAAATCCTGCAGCGAAAAAACTCGCGGAAGAGAATCATATTGATTTGGCTTCTGTGACAGGGACAGGCAAANATGGNCGNATNTTGAAAGAAGATGTTCAAAACGNNATCANTGCGCCAAAGGCGACAGCCCCAACNAAGCCAGCTCCNCAGAAACCAGCTGTTCCAGCTTTGACAGGTGAGCGGGTTGAGAAGCGTGTTNCAATGACNCGTCTACGTGCAACNATTGCCAAGCGTTTGCTTGATGCGCAACANAACGCCGCAATGCTGACCACCTTCAACGAANTCAACATGGGTCCGTTAATGGATCTGCGGAAGCAATACAAAGATTTATTTGAAAAGACACACAATGGCANACGGCTTGGCTTNATGGGCTTCTTCGTGAAGGCGGCNGCTGAAGCGTTGAAACGTTTCCCAGCGGTGAATGCGTCAATTGATGGCAATGATATCGTTTATCATGGGTATTACGATNTTGGTGTCGCGGTGTCGACTGAGCGNGGCCTTGTTGTTCCCGTACTTCGNGATTGCGACAAAATGTCGATCGCTGANGTTGANGGNGGCATTAAAAATTACGCNGTTGCCGCTAAAGACGGCAANCTNNCGATCGAAGATATGACTGGTGGAACCTTCACAATNACCAATGGTGGNGTGTTTGGCTCATTGTTGTCGACACCAATTTTGAATCCACCACAAACAGCAATTCTNGGTATGCATAAAATTCAAGAGCGTCCGATGGCTGTGAATGGCCANGTNGTGATCCAACCAATGATGTACCTTGCGCTCTCATATGANCATCGAATGATCGATGGAAAAGATGCTGTNCAATTTTTAGTCGCAATTAAAGACATGCTGGAAGATCCAGCGCGTATGTTGCTAGANGTGTAATCGGAGNAATTTATGAGTCAACAGTACGACGTTGTCGTTATCGGTGNAGGTCCTGGCGGATACGTTGCTGCGATTCGCGCGGCGCAATTAGGNTTTAAAACAGTNTGTATCGANAAATGGNTTGGTNAGGACGGGAAGCCCTCNTTAGGTGGCACTTGTNTGAACGTTGGCTGTATTCCTTCGAAAGCGTTGCTGGAATCATCGTACAAATACGAAGAAGCATCTNATGACCTTGAGTTGCATGGCGTGAGCGTCGGTAAGCCAAAGCTTGACGTCGCTGCGATGCTGAAGCGTAAGGANACAATCGTAGNTAATCTNACGNGTGGTATTGGCGGGCTGTTTNNAACCAATGGNGTTACTCACCTCGCAGGTACAGGGAAGCTCCTGCCGAATAAACAGGTTGAGTTCANAGGTCACGATGGAAAAACCGAAGTTTTGGATGCGACCAACATCATCATCGCGACTGGCTCGGTTCCTGTGAATATTCCACCGGCGCCCGTGACTGACGACTTGATCGTCGATTCAACAGGAGCACTCGAATTCACGAGTGTTCCAAGGAAATTGGGCGTTATCGGTGGCGGTGTGATCGGGCTTGAGTTGGGTTCAGTTTGGAACCGTCTCGGCTCGGAAGTGACAGTNTTTGAAGCGTTGGANGATTTTCTTGCAGTTGCTGATCAACAGATCGCGAAAGAATCTCGCAAAATTTTCTCGAAGCAGGGACTGAATATCTTGACCAGNACCCTNGTCAAGGGGACGGAAGTGAAGGGTAAGAAGGTCACGGTTNNCTTCGAAACGAANGACGGCACGCAGACAGACACCTTTGATAAATTGATTGTGGCAGTTGGTCGTAAGCCATTCACTGANGGCCTGCTCGCTGATGGTTGTGGTGTCACGCAAGACGAACGAGGCTTTATTGAAGTCNACGACGTCTGTGAGACCGCAGTGCCTGGAGTTTACGCGATCGGCGATGNCGTCAGAGGNCCNATGCTTGCGCATAANGGATCAGAGGAAGGCGTAATGGTCGCTGAACGAATCGCCGGCAAGCATGCNCAAGTGAACTACGACACAGTGCCTTCAGTCATTTATACGCATCCGGAAGTCTCTTGGGTGGGTAAAACCGAACAGCAACTNAAGCAAGAAGGCGTCAACTATAACGTTGGTGTATTCCCATTTGCGGCATCTGGACGCGCGATGGCCNCGAATGAGACCGCAGGCATGGTGAAAATGATTGCGGACNAGGAGACAGACCGCATTCTTGGTGTTCACATCGTCGGACCAACAGCTGGCGATATGGTTGCGCAGGCAGTGATNGCNATGGAATTTGGGTCGTCTGCCGAAGATATCGCAATGACGATGTTCGCACATCCGACTGTATCAGAAGCGCTTCATGAGGCGGCTTTGGCGGTACACGGGNATGCCATCCATATTGCGAATAAGCGTAAGCGCGCTTAATCGNGAATAGNGTATCGNTANGNCTGATGCCCTATNTTGTTATGTGACCGATCACGAGTNGGTTTTCTATTGACCTGAGAAATAAGTGACCTTAAGGATATGAATCTTCACGAATATCAGGGTAAAGCTTTGTTCCGCGAGTACGGTTTGCCAGTATCTGNNGGCGTAGCGTGCGANACCACGGAAGAAGTTCTTGCNGCAGCAAAACAAATTGGTGGCGACATGTGGGTGGTTAAAGCCCAAGTTCACGCAGGTGGCCGTGGGAAAGCNGGTGGAGTGAAGCTCGTCAAAACAGAAGCGGAAATTCGTGNATTCTGTGAGCGCCANATTGGNNGTCGTCTTGTCACCTACCAAACAGACGCGAGCGGACAACCCGTTTCCAAGATTTTGATCGAATCCTNTNCCGATATCGCAAACGAACTNTANNTNGGGGCCGTTGTTGATCGTTCAACNCGCCGTATNGTGTTTATGGCATCGACTGAAGGNGGCGTTGAGATCGAAAAGGTTGCAGAAGAAACCCCAGAGAAAATCTTGAANGCAGCGATTGATCCGCTGGTAGGGCCACAGCCAAATCAAGCGCGACAAATCGGCTTCAAGCTTGGTTTGAANCTAACGCAAATGAAGCAATTNACNAAAATTTTNATNGGNTTAGCAAANCTTTTTGAGGAAAAAGANGTCGCGTTGATCGAAGTGAATCCNTTAGTCATTACCGAAGAGGGNAACTTACATTGCCTGGACGCNAANGTGGTTGTTGATTCGAATGCCATGTATCGACANCCTGAACTNGACNCNATGCACGATCCGTCGCAGGAAGATGAGCGTGAAGCACAGGCGGCGAAGTGGGAACTGAACTATGTCGCTCTGGATGGAAACATNGGTTGCATGGTGAACGGNGCNGGTCTTAGCNATGGGNACNATGGANACAGTCAAACTTCACGGCGGCGACCCGGCGAATTTTCTTGATGTCGGTGGCGGCGCGACAAAAGAGCGTGTTGCGGAAGCATTCAAGATCATCTTGTCAGATTCAAACGTGAAAGCGGTATTCGTCAATATTTTCGGGGGAATCGTTCGCTGCGACATGATCGCTGAAGGGATTATTGGCGCTGTTGAAGAAGTGGGTGTCGAAGTTCCAGTGGTTGTGCGTCTTGAGGGAAATAACGCTGACAAAGGTACCGAAATCCTGAGTCAGTCTGAGCTGAATATCATCGCTGGTGAAAGCCTGACTGATGCTGCCCAAAAAGTGGTTGCCGCGGCAGGAGGTGGAGCATGAGTATTCTGATCAACAAAGACACCAAAGTGATTTGCCAGGGGTTCACCGGTAAAAACGGGACATTCCATTCGGAACAAGCGATCGCATATGGGACTCAAATGGTTGGAGGAGTGACTCCGGGTAAGGGAGGAACTGAGCATCTTGGGCTTCCTGTGTTCAATACAGTTGCTGATGCTGTTGAGGCGACAGGTGCTGATGCATCGGTAATCTATGTTCCAGCACCATTTGTCATGGATTCCATCATGGAAGCCATTGGTGCGGGTATCCAAATTATTGTCTGCATTACTGAAGGGGTCCCAACCCTTGATATGCTGAAGTGTAAAGGCGCTTGTGACAGCGCGGGAGTCGTTCTGATCGGTCCTAACTGTCCGGGTATTATTACGCCAGATGAGTGCAAGATTGGAATTATGCCGGGCCATATCCATAAAAAAGGGCGAGTCGGTATTGTGTCACGCTCTGGAACGTTGACCTACGAGGCTGTGAAGCAAACGACGGATATGGGTTTCGGTCAATCAACTTGTGTGGGTATTGGTGGTGACCCAATTCCGGGAACAAACTTCATTGATGTTTTAGCACGATTCCAGGAGGATCCTGAGACCGAGGCGATTGTCATGATCGGTGAAATTGGTGGAACGGCGGAAGAAGAAGCTGCCGAATTCCTCAACAATCACGTAACAAAACCTGTCGTTAGCTACATCGCGGGCGTGACCGCTCCTGCGGGTAAACGAATGGGACATGCCGGTGCGATCATTTCAGGTGGCAAGGGGACCGCTGCTGAAAAATTTGCAGCACTCGAGGCTGCAGGTGTGACAGTGACTCGAAATCTTGCCGAAATCGGATCAACGCTCAAGCAAGCGACCGGCTGGTGAGCTCGAATCTGCTGAATTCATAGCGATTCAAAAGGAAGCCTCGCAGAGCATTTTGCGGGGCTTTTTTGTGCTTGGAATTTAAAAAAAGATCCCAATCTAGTCACTCATTCATTCATCAACGAAACAATGATTAGGACGATGACTGCAAACGAAGAAACCTTAGGATTCCAGACGGAAGTTAAACAACTACTGCACCTGATGGTGCATTCTCTGTATTCAAATCGCGAAATCTTTTTGCGAGAGTTAATTTCAAACGCCAACGATGCGTGTGACAAGCTCAGATTTTCAGCTCTAGATGCACCAGATCTGATGGAGTCTGATTCTGAAATGGCTGTTCGCATTCTGATTGATCCAGAGACAAAAGAGCTGGTCATTTCGGATAACGGGATTGGGATGACTCGAAACGATGTGGTCCAAAATTTAGGAACCATCGCCAAGTCTGGCACTGCCGAATTTATTGAAAACCTCTCTGGTGATTCAAAACAGGATGCAAATTTGATCGGCCAATTTGGCGTCGGTTTTTATTCTGTATTTATTGTCGCTGATCGTGTGGTCGTCAGGACTCGACGCGCCGGGAACGATGCAACAGAAGCAGTCGAGTGGTCATCTAATGGTGATGGCCAGTACACCATCAAAGATATCGAAAAGTCTGATCGTGGAACCGAGATTCGCCTTACGCTGAAGGAGGATGCGAGCGAGTTTAGTGAAACCTACCGAATTCGGCATTTGGTGACCAAATACTCGGATCATGTCTCCATTCCTGTCTTTTTGAAAAATGAAGTCGAAAAAGATGATGATTCAGAAGCGAAATCTGAATGGGATCAGGTTAACCAGGCGACTGCCCTCTGGACTCGCCCTCGAACTGAAATTACTGACGAGGAATATAACGAGTTCTACAAGCACGTCGCACACGACTTTGAGGATCCGATGACTTGGAGCCACCACAAGGTCGAAGGGAAAAGTGAATACACAGGTCTTTTATACGTGCCAGCACGTGCTCCCTTCGATTTATGGAATCGAGAGAGCCCGCGTGGTTTGAAGTTGTATGTTCAGCGTGTATTTATTATGGATCGTGCAGAAGAATTCTTGCCGCTGTATTTGCGGTTCATTCGAGGTGTCGTTGACTCATCGGATTTGAGTCTCAATGTCTCCCGAGAAATCTTGCAGAAAGATGCGCGTGTCGAGGCCATGAAGTCTGCAGTCACGCGGCGAGCATTGGATATGCTCGCGAAATTGGCGAAAGATGATACTGAGAAGTATCAGAAGTTTTGGGAAACCTTCGGTGAGTGTTTAAAAGAAGGGCCTGCCGAAGATCATCAAAACAAAGAGCGCATCACAAAACTGTTACGATTTGCGTCAACCCAGACCAATACCGAAAAGCAGGAAGTTGGGGTAGAGGACTATATCAGCCGCATGGTTGAGGGGCAGAAAGAGATTTACTATCTGGTGTCCGAGTCGCATACCAACGCGCTTGGATCTCCTTATCTTGAAGCCTTTAAGAAGCGTGGCATTGAAGTGCTGCTCCTGTCTGATCGTATCGATGAGTGGCTGATGGGCCATCTCCAGGAATACAAAGAGCACAAGTTTGTCGACGTTACACGTGATGGCTTGGAGCTTCCAGGTGAGGGCAAGGACGAGAAAAAAGAGCAGAAAAAGGATTCCAAAGCGCATAAGGAACTTCTCAAGCGGATGAAAGAAGCACTCTCTAATGAAGTGGAGGATGTGAAGCCATCGGTGCGTTTGACAGACTCTGCGGCTGTTTTGGTGTTGACTGAGCACGATATGGGGCCACAAATGCGTCAAATCATGGAGGCTGCTGGACAGGCAATGCCGGTTTCTAAGCCGATTCTTGAGATCAATACTGACCATGGGCTTCTGATGCGGTTAGAATCTGAGATGGATGCGGGCCGCTTTAATGAGCTGGCTCGGTTGGTCTTTGACCACGCGCAACTCGGAGCCGAAGGCAAGCTGGATGATGCGCCTGGTTACCTCAAACGGGTGAACGCATTATTAACAGAGCTCTCTGTCTAACGAAGGTATCGATTGGGCTGTTGATCAGCCTGGTGCTGGTTGCATGTGCGGTGCCGATTAAGGCACCGCCCGAAGTAAAAAATCTNGCCAAAAGTGACACTGCTTTTTTTGTCGAAGCTGTCAGATCCGAGCTTGATCAAAGCTTGGGTCTTTTATTGGTGAAGCTCTACCGCCGCAATCCAGTTCAGTTGCCCATGAATACCACGATCGAAGTTCGGGTCGAACAGCTCAAAGCAGCACGCCTCAATTTACAAGAGTTTGATAGTCGGAAGCCTGNTCAACTGGTGCGTATGGCGTTTCATCCTGATTTTACAGGCGACAGGGTTTACGCTTTTGTTGCGGGTCTGCAATCGATGGTGAATCACGCTTTTGATCATCGCCGTGAATTTCTCTTGCTGGATGATCTACCGACCGCTCAGTTTATTTATAACTCTGCCCGCAACATTGAAACNGCAGCCTTTTTGCTCCGAACAAAGCGAACCACGGATGGGAAGCCCTATCTCTATGCTGACGGAATCCAAGATCAGATATTAAACGCATCCTACTCNCAATTGATGGGGGAAATGATCGGTTTACAGGANGCATTATCGACAGCACTTGCGAACAAAGATCAACGAACGCTGAACGCTGTTGNCCGNGGAGCTGCCTCGATTGTCTTCCTACCAGTCGGTTTTTAANCTCAGGTNTGAGCTAACAGCGGAATGTTGGTCGCTTCTGACCAAAGCTCGAGTACTTCAGAATAGATTTCCGGGCCTGAAGCAAACGTGATCTGTGGAACCGTTCGCCAGTCTGAGTGTGCGAGATAGTCGCTNACGATCGCACCAGCCTCATGAGCAATCAGTAAGCCTGCAATTGAATCCCANGGTTTNAGATGCTGGTCAAATAAAACATCAAGTCGTCCAGCAGCCAGATCACACAGCATGAGTGCCGCTGCACCTGGTTGTCTCAAGATGGCACCCCGTTCGAGTGCTCCTGTNATGCGANCTGCGAGTTCCTTCGCTGTGAGTCTTGAACTGTGGCAGATACCCACCAGCCCAGTCGAAAAACTACGTCGCCAATTCGGTTGAAGACGCTGACCATTGCAGTATGCGCCGTATCCGAGATTAGCCTCGTAAAGCTCGTCTCGTGTGGGATCAAAAANCCAGCCGCCAATGACTNGTTCATTCTCAACCAGTGCCAAAGTGGTNCAAAAATAAGGGAGTCCGCGAATAAAGTTAGTTGTTCCATCAATGGGATCAATGACCCACTGTTTCGCCTGTTTGATTTCGCTTGATTCTTCTCCAAGAAATCCATCGTCTGGAAAGTGGCTATGTAGAAAATCGATCATGATCGCTTCAACTGTGCGATCTGCCTCGCTGACGTAGTCTTGAGGTCCTTTGACATCAATAGTGAGTTGATCCCTGTTGGTAAAAAATTCGAGTGCCTTTTGACCACCCAGGCGAACCGCTTGTTTCGCGATATCAGACGTCTTCATTAAAATCCCCTACACTCAGCTTTTCGCACAACAAAGATAGTTTAGTGACAGCAATTTCAGCGAGTACCAAACAAAGCATTCAGNTNCTGTATAGCGACTTTCTCGAGGCCAAGCANTTGAAGCCTCGGCTTGGTCAAAAACAGATGATTGCTGAAGTGGCACGCATTCTATCAAGAATCGGCGACCGCGACACTGCACCGATCGGCTTTATTGAGGCGGGTACTGGTACTGGAAAAACGCTTGCCTATCTGATCGGCGCGCTTCCTGATGCAATGGAGCGCGAAATGCCGCTAGTCATTTCAACAGCAACTGTTTCCCTTCAGACGCAATTAATCGAAAAAGACATCCCTGAGCTGATTGATTCAACGGGGCTGATGTTCAGCTTCGCCCTNGCTAAAGGTCGTCGTCGCTATTTGTGTCCAGTTCGTCTGGAGGCTGCGCTCGAGACCCTCGCCGATGGTCAGGCCGTCTATCCGGATGAACTGACACTGGTCCTCGATTCTGATGACAAGGATGTTGTCTCGGATTTGGCAAAGGCTTGGGCCGAAGGTCGATGGATCGGAGATATGGATCAAATCCCTCAAGTGATCTCGGATTCAGTGAAGACTGCAATTACGACCGATCACCGGCGATGCCAGAGCCGCAGTTGCCGACATTTCAAGGTCTGCCCCTACTTCAATGAGCGCGATTCTTGGTTGGATGCGGACTTGCTTGTCATTAATCATGACTTGCTCATGTCTGACTTAAAGCTCGGTGGCGGGGTGATCTTGCCTCCGCTAGAACGACTGATACTGATTGTTGATGAGGCGCATCAGTTAGCCCGTGTTGCCTCAGATCAATTTACGGCACATTGTCGAATTGCACAAAGTTTAGGTGCGATAAAGACAATTGAGCGTGTTATTTCAACCTTGCAGGGAATGCTTCCAGCCGATCATCGAATCTCAAACGATCTCAGCCGTCTGCCAGAGCCGCTCGAAGGGTTTGGACACATCTTGGCAAATTGGGGAAAAAGCTGTCTCGAAAAGCTCGAGAACTTACCTGATACCGTTTTCGCGTTTCAAAATGGTGGTTCCCGCTACAGGCTGCAATTATCAGAACGCTTCCCCGCGACGACTGATGGGTTTGAATCGGTTACAACNACGCTGTCACGTATCCAAAAAGTGCGTGATTGGCTGAAATCACTCGTATCTCAAAGTGACCAAGACCTGATGTCTGAAACAGATGCCGAGTTATTATCTGAACAAATCTCGATGGCGNTAGGACGNCTCGAGGGAATTCCAGAGCTCATCNCTGCATTTTCCAATGATGCGACGCAGAGTGGTGATGCGCGCTGGCTACGCGTTGGTCAGGATGTCCGGTATGCGACACCTGACGATCCAACGGATCTTGAGTTTTGGGTCAGCCCTATGGAGCCTGCTGACGCGTTAGCAGATGCTCTTTGGGGAAAGATCGGGGCGTGCGTCCTGACATCTGCAACGCTTGCGCATCACGGCGAATTTGAGGTTCCAGCAGGGACCTTGGGTGTTCCCATCAAGTCTGGGTTAATTGTCGATGGTGCATTCCATTATCAATCGCAGGGGCGATTGGTGATCTCAAAGTTCTCAGGTGACCCTCGTGACGATCAATCGCATGCTGAGCGTATTGCGCGATACTTAGACACACGCATAACAGAACAAATTGGAATCCTCGTTCTGTTCACAAGTTGGCGTCTGTGCTTTCAGGTCGAAGAACTGTTAGAAGAGTGTGTCCGAAAAGTCACTTTGGTTCAGGGTCAAAAGCCTCTGGCGCTCCTTCTCCAAGAGCATGAAAAGCGCCGCAACCAAGGATCGACATCAATTATATTTGGCTTGCAAAGTATGGCAGAAGGGCTTGATTTACCTGGTGATTTGGCGAATGAAGTTGTCATCACGCGGTTGCCATTTCAGCCACCTGATGATCCTCGAGAAGCAACATTGGCCGAATACCTCAAAGGCCAGGGTCGCGATCCCTTTAATGAATTATCGCTGCCGGCTGCAACGATTCGATTACGGCAAGCGGTCGGTCGTTTGATACGCTCTGAAACAGATACGGGTCAGGTGACGATGCTTGATCGCCGTTTGGTGAATACCCGTTGGGGCCAAAGCCTGCTAAAAGAACTTCCTGCGTTTCAATTCATTGAGGAATAAATTCTATGTCACAAGTTGCGATTGTTGCCGCCAAACGAACGGCTGTTGGGAATTTTACTGGATCACTTGCATCGGTATCAGCAGACGAATTAGGGGCAACTGTAATCCGTCAATTACTTGCAGATACCGGTTTATCTGCGGATCAGGTCTCTGAGGTGATTCTTGGGCAAGTTCTGACTGCAGGTCAGGGGCAAAACCCAGCACGTAAAGCAACGATTAACGGTGGTCTGCCAGAGACCTGTCCAGCTATGACAATCAATAAAGTCTGTGGTTCGGGTCTTAAGGCTGTGAGCCTGGGTGTACAAGCGATTCTTTTAGGTGACGCTGACGTGGTCATTGCGGGCGGACAGGAGAACATGAGTCAATCCAGTCATGTGCTACTTGGCTCTCGTGATGGTTTCCGTATGGGAAATGCATCACTTGTCGATTCCATGCTGAGGGATGGACTGACCGATACCTTTGGCGGTTATCACATGGGGGTGACTGCGGAGAATGTGGCTAAGAAGTACGATATTTCGCGTGAAGAGCAAGATGAATTCGCCGCAGCGTCTCAGTCCAAAGCGTCGAAAGCGCGTTCAGAAGGTCGGTTCGACGACGAAATCGTTCCAGTATTGGTACCTCAGCGTAAGAAGGATCCGATTGAGTTTAAAGTTGATGAGTTTATTCGGGATGGAGTGACAGCTGAGGCGCTCGGCAAATTACGACCAGCCTTTGATAAAGAGGGTACGGTGACTGCTGGGAATGCGTCAGGCATCAACGATGGCGCTGCCGCCGTTATGTTGATGACAGTCGAGAAAGCCGAGGCGCTGGGCCTCCCAATCCTTGCAAAAGTAAAAGCCTATGCGTCTGCAGGTGTTGATCCGGAGATCATGGGAACAGGTCCGATTCCGGCGACTCAGCAGTGTCTTGAAAAAGCAGGGTGGACGCATGAGGAGCTTGATCTTGTGGAAGCCAATGAAGCATTCGCAGCTCAAGCGATTGGGGTCAATAAGGGCCTCGGTTGGGATACGTCGAAAGTCAACGTGAATGGTGGAGCAATCGCAATCGGTCACCCAATCGGAGCGTCTGGATGTCGCGTATTTGTGAGCTTAATTCACGAAATGATCAAGCGAGATGCGAAGAAAGGTCTCGCAACATTGTGTATCGGAGGTGGTCAGGGAGTGGCGCTCGCAATCGAACGTTAATTCACACCGTGATTGATCCCTCGTGTAAACTTGACGTTTCTATCAAAAGTTGCGAGGGATCATGACTGACACGAATACTTCCTGGGATGTGAAATCCTTCAGTGTTGAAGCGGAAGAGGGTAAAACANGATTTCACGACCTCGGTTTACCAAAAGCCTTGTTGCATGCAATCGCAGATCTTGGATTTCGGTATGCAAGTCCAATCCAAAGCGAATCGCTGCCAGTAGTGTTGGATGGTGAGGATATCGTTGCAAAGGCACAGACAGGAACAGGCAAAACGGCTGCTTTCCTCATTTCAATTATCGATACATTTCTAAGAGAACTCATCGATGGCAAGCGGCGAACGGGCACTCCTCGTGCGCTGATTCTCGCACCGACGCGAGAACTTGTCGTACAAATAGCGAAAGATGCGGAAAACTTGTGTAGATACACACGGTTGTCGGTGGTTTCGATTGTTGGCGGCATGGATTATCAAAAACAGCGTGACGATCTGCGGCAATCACCCTGCGATATTATGGTCGCAACGCCTGGCCGATTAATCGATTTCCTTGGTCAAAATGAAATCAATTTACGTAAAATTGAAGTCTTGGTGCTGGACGAAGCTGATCGCATGCTGGATATGGGTTTTATGCCAGATGTGCGTCGAATTGTTCGCGCTTGTCCAAGGAAAGAACTGCGTCAAACTCTTCTGTTTTCTGCGACTTTTACTCCACAAATTGTAGAATTATCTGAACGTTGGACTTTTGAACCAACGCGAATCGAAATTGAGCCAGAACATGTCACGACAGAGACAGTCGAACAGATCGTCTACATCACCACGGCTGAGACGAAGTATCAACTACTCAAGAATGTCATTCACACGCGTGATCTCCATAAAGTCATGGTGTTCGCGAATCGTCGTGATTTATGTAAACATCTTGTTGATCGCCTGATCAAAGACGGGATCGATGCAGCACTGTTAAGCGGCGAGGTGCCACAACGGAAGAGAATCCAAACCCTTGATCGCTTTAAAGAGGGTAAAACACGAATCTTGGTTGCAACTGATGTCGCAGGACGAGGTATCCACATTGACGGTGTCGGCCATGTGATCAATTACACACTACCTGAAGATCCGGAAGATTATGTGCATCGAATAGGACGAACCGGTCGCGCTGGAACAGAAGGGACTTCCATCAGCTTTGCTTGTGAAGATGACTCATTCTTGCTTCCTGAAATCGAAGAATTTATCGGTCGTCAACTGCCCTGTGAGCAAGCCCCTGAATCTCTCTTAGATGGATCGCATGGCGAGACAGCCGCTTAGTTGGTCTTCCCCGTTTACGACGCTTGGCGAAGACATCTTTTACGCGAAGGTGTCGCCATCGGCTCTGTCGAATCCGAGATGGATCGATATCAACGAGAATTTACTCGGAGAAATGGGACTCCAACTTGATATCGAGAATCCAAAAACTCTCGAGGCCTTTGCCGGTGGGACTCCGCTTGATGGATGGAATCCGATTGCGCAGGTTTACAGCGGTCATCAATTTGGTCAATGGGCGGGCCAATTGGGCGATGGGCGAGGGCTATACCTCGGTGAATGCGCTGGGGTTGAATGGCATCTCAAGGGTGCCGGGAAAACACCATATTCGCGATTTGGCGATGGGCGATCCGTTCTAAGAAGTGCAATTCGAGAGTACTTGGGCTCTGAATATATTCACGCACTTGGGCTATCGACAACGCGCGCGTTGACACTGATCGCGTCCGATACTCCAGTTCAAAGAGAAACCCTTGAGCGAGGCGCAACGTTGACTCGTCTTGCGAAAAGCCATTTGAGGATTGGTCATTTTGAGCATTTCTATCATCACAACTCACATCAAGCGCTTGGCGAATTGATTGATTTTGCGATTATGCAGTTGGATCGAGATTTGGAAGCATCATCCAGTCGATTCGAAGAGGTGTTCGCACGCTACATCGATCGCTCTGCGAAGCTTGTTGCCCAATGGATGGCGGTTGGGTTTGTTCATGGTGTGATGAACACAGACAATACTGCCTTATCAGGCGAGACCTTGGATTATGGGCCCTATGGTTTCTTGATGGCTTATCGTGATGACTATGTCATTAACCACACGGACCAACATGGTCGATACGCCTATGGTCAACAGCCTCGAGTCATGCATTGGAATTTAGGATGTTTGGCGGAGACCTTAACCCCGTTTGTCTCCGTGGAAACGTTACGTGCTTTGTTAAATGAATTTCCAGACAAATATCGAGGGTATTACCGGGCAGAAATGGCGAGTCGGCTTGCAATTGATCCGACTCATGAGGAGCTTCCAGAGCTCGTTAATAGTCTAAAAGACTACTGGTCGGGTTCTCGTATGTTTTATCCGGAACTGTTTGCGTCTTTATTTGATGATTCGTTCAGCGGTCTATCTGAGCCGTCTGAGGGGCAAGCGCAGCTCGATCAAATTCGTGTGAGATGGTCTGAAATGGTAGATCCATCATATGTTGCAGAAGCGCGCCAAAAAGCGCCAGTCTGGATGTTGAGTCATTGGTTGCTTGATCAAGTCATTCAGCGGACAGAACAAGGAGACGAAACGTTGGTTCAGTGCATCCGTCAGGCGATCCATCGAGGACTCAACGAGCCCTGTCAAACCGCCATCGAGCTGGGGCGAACGCCTCCCGATCAGACCGCTCCATATCATCTCAGCTGTAGTTCCTAGGGATTTTGCATGCAGGTAGCTATCATCGGAGCGGGAAGCTTCGGTACCGTTCTCGCAGACATCGCCGCTCATAATGAGTGCGACGTCAGAATGTACGCGCGTCGTGAAGAAATGGTCGATGCAATCAATACATTGCACCGTAACCCGCAGTATCACCCAGATCTTGAGCTTCACGCGTCAATAGTCGCTTCAAGTCGTTTGTCAGCCGTTGTATCGGGCGCAGATCTTGTTCTGTTATCGGTACCCTCGAGATCGATGGATGCGATCTGTCAGGAATTGGCACATGTTATTGATCCTGGTGTATCGCTTCTATCNACCACCAAAGGTATTCGAGCGCATGGATTTAAATTGATGAGTCAGGTGCTGAGTGAGCGCTTGCCTAATCACCCAGTTGGTGTGTTATCAGGACCAAATTTAGCGTATGAAATTAGGCAACGTCATCTGACTGCATCAGTCGTTGCGAGCGAGTCTTCAGCGGTTCGACAGTTAGCCCGTGATGCGTTTGCGACGAAATACTTTCGACTCTACAGCTCCGAGGATTTAATAAGTGTTGAGCTCGGTGGTGCGTTGAAGAATATATATGCCATTGCCGCAGGCCTCGCCGATGGCCTCGATGTTGGCCAAAACACCAAGGCGCTTTTGATCACACGTGCGCTCGCTGAGATGTCTCGGTTATCGTCCCATATGGGTGGTAATCCCCTAAGTTTCTTAGGCCTTGCTGGCGTCGGAGATTTATATGTGACCAGCGTATCACCACTGTCACGAAATTTTCGCGTTGGGCGAGCTCTGGCGNATGGATCTTCGCTTGAAGAGGCTGAAGCGGNCCTTGGCCAGGTCGCTGAAGGNGTGAATACGCTCCGATTAGTCTACGAGCAGTGTAGTAAAGACGACATTTCGATGCCCATTTTGAGCGCGCTTCATGATGTCATTTTTGGTGGTAAGCCTGTGAAGCAGACCGCGCTGAAGATGATGCAGGCGGCACACACCTCAGATGTTGAATTCTTGATGCCGGGCGGGAGCCCGGCTCTTTGATTAACTTCTGCGGTTATTGAGATGGCCTGACAGGGTATCCGCCATCTTCTTTAGCGACTTTTCTGTGGATTCCCAANTAATGCATNCGTCGGTTACCGAGACGCCATATTTCAACTGCGACAGGTCATCCGGAATGCTCTGATTGCCTTCGTTGATATTTGACTCAATCATGACGCCACAAATCGAGCGGTTTCCATCCTTAATCTGGTGCGCGATGTCATCAAGAACCAGTGGCTGTAAATTATGATCCTTGTTNGAATTCGCATGTGAGCAGTCGACCACGATGTTTGTTGGCAACTTCGCTTTCTCAAGTGCTTGCTCACAGAGTGCAATGCTNACTGAGTCGTAGTTTGGTTTGCCACCACCACCACGAAGCACCACATGCCCGTACTGATTTCCCATCGTCTTGGTGATCGCGACCTGACCTTGGGGATTAATGCCTAAGAATGCATGTCCACTGACCACGGATTTCATCGCGTTGACTGCAACATCCAGTGAGCCGTCNGTGCCGTTCTTGAAGCCAACGGGCGACGAAAGACCTGAACTCATCTCGCGGTGCGTTTGTGATTCTGTGGTTCGAGCACCAATCGCAGTCCAGGTGATCGTGTCTTGCAAATATTGTGGNGAGATTGGATCAAGCGCTTCGGTTGCNAGCGGAAGACCNATCTCCGATAGCTGAATCAATAGGTTGCGTGCTTTTCGTAATCCGGTTTCGATATCGAAACTGCCGTTCAAATGTGGGTCATTAATCAAGCCTTTCCATCCNACGGTCGTCCGTGGTTTTTCAAAATAGACTCGCATAATGATCACAATGTGATCGCTCACCTGATCTGCCAACGCTTTGAGCTGCTTACCGTATTCGAGTGCCAGATCGGTGTCGTGAATTGAACACGGGCCGACCACTGCGAATAGCCGATCATCTTTGCCGTCCAAAATGTCTTTGACCGTTTGGCGTGATTGAGCTACTAAATCACGCACTGATTCGGGCAGTGGAAGNTCTTTCTTTAGCTCAGTTGGCGTAATAACCACCTGATAGTCATCAATATTTAAATCTGATAAGCGCATAGCGTTGTGTCACATGGGTTGTGAATTAAGCCGGCTATTGTAGAGGCGTGTGTCATAGAAGCAAGAAAATCTATTGACACNATTTNNAGAGACAGTATTATCCGCCCCCATCGTTGCTGTCGGGTGGATAGCTCAGTTGGAAGAGCATCGCCCTTACAAGGCGAGGGTCGGGGGTTCGAGCCCCTCTCCACCCACCAAAGCNTGCAGCAATNGGANCGCNTGGAGCGGTAGTTCAGTTGGTTAGAATACCGGCCTGTCACGCCGGGGGTCGCGGGTTCGAGTCCCGTCCGCTCCGCCATTATTATGCAAGAAGCCACGGTTAACGTGGCTTGTTCGTGTTTGGCGGGCTTGTTACCCACCGACATACCCTCACTAAACAAACGGTTGGTTTTTTTGTATCTTTAATCATCGGATCCGGTTGGGCTCTAACGGTCGAAGGGGCGTAGTATTTCGTTTGCCTATAATCAATTCAAATTCGGTAATTTTTCGCTTAACCATCTGATGTCGCTGGGTGATTGAGTGTGAATAGAATAACCTCAAATAACCGACCTGAATCGAATTCAATTCAGCCATTACGTTCGCTGATTCCATTTATTGCATCGTACAAAGGCACTTTGGCGATCGCTATCCTTGCACTCCTTGTGTCCTCGACCGCTTTGCTGGCAATGCCAATTGCTGTTCGAAACGTCATTGATCATGGATTTTCCGTTGACGATGCTGCAAACATCGATCGTTATTTTTTCATTTTGCTNTTTTTCGTGTTNGTCATCGGATTTTTTGGGGCGATGCGCGCATATTTTGTGAATTGGCTCGGNGAAAGGGTTGTCNCNGATCTACGGAGCAANGTTTTCNCNCATGTNATNTATATGGACCCNGGNTTTTTTGAAACGACCAAGATTGGNGAAGTGTTATCGCGTCTTACGACCGATACAACGCTCATTCAGTCNGTCTCTGGTGTAACNATTTCAATTTTNCTTNGNTCGTCGATCCAGTTAATCGGTGGTTTAGTTTTGTTGGGTTTTACCAGCATCAAGTTACTTAGCGTTCTGTTGTTAATTTTTCCATTGGTCGTGCTGCCAGTCATGCTGGTCGGTCGATGGCTACGGAAGCTCTCGCGCGATAGCCAGGATAGAATTGCAGATGCCAGTGGTCAAGCTGCTGAAATTCTNGGAAATGCGCAGACAGTCCAGTCNTTNACAGCAGAACNTCTTGAAATTGAGCGATTCTCGGCTTCTATCCAGACAAGTTTCAGAACTGCCGTGCGCAGNATNCGAGTACGCGCGCTGTTAACGACGGTTGGGACAGTGAGCGTTTTTGGCGCATTGATCTTTGTTCTATGGTTGGGNGCTAAAGAAGTCTTGGTGGGANCATTATCGGGTGGTGAACTTGGTCAATTCGTTTTGTACGCAATGCTGGTTGGCGTTGCTGCCGGATCATTGAGTGAAGTTTGGGGTGAGGTTCAAAGAGCGGCCGGTGCCATGGAGCGACTGACAGAGTTGCTGAACATACAATCGAATATCCGAATTCCTGAAGTACCTATCAAATTCCCGAGCCCGGTCCGCGGAGCAGTTCGTTTTGAACAGCTGGATTTTAGTTATCCATCGCGAACCAATGAATTTGCGGTACGACAGTTCTCTCTCGATATTGAACCAGGANAACATGTTGCATTCGTCGGTCCATCAGGTGCTGGAAAAAGTACGATCTTCCAACTNTTGCTCAGATTTTANGACCCGCAGTCAGGTCGGATTACNATTGATGGCGTCGATATTCNTCTTGCAGAGCCAAAGACCGTTAGATCTCTNATGGCGTTGGTGCCGCAGGATTGCGTCATCTTNGGTGATAGCGTGGAGTCGAATATTCGNTTTGGTCGTCCAAACGCTTCCACTGCGCAAATCGTTGAAGCGGCCAAAGCNGCTTTGGCTCATGATTTCATTGATCAACTCCCCGATGGATATGACACTTTTTTGGGAGAGAAAGGCACCAGAATCTCTGGCGGTCAAAAGCAGCGCATCGCGATCGCTCGNGCAATTCTTGCAGACCCTGCGATTTTGCTACTTGATGAGGCGACAAGCGCTTTGGATGCTGAAAGCGAACGCTTAGTGCAATCCGCATTGAATGCTTTACAAAAGAACAGAACCACGTTGGTTATTGCGCATCGGCTCGCGACAATCCGTCAGGCTGATAAAATCGTGGTTTTGAACTCCGGCAAGATCCTTGATGTGGGGAAACACAGTGAGCTGATGGTCCGTAATACGGCTTACGCGCAAATGGTCGAGTTGCAGTTCGGAGGACTGGCCAGTGCCACCTAATTTCTGTTGAATGCATTGCGTTATGTCGATGCCCACCTTGAAATTGCGTCCACGTTTCGATTTGGTTTGCTGTATTGTCTCGCGGTTGTTGGAGAGAAGAGTATGTGGGTGACGATTATCGTCGTATTGGGCATGGATCCAGTNTTTCANGGAACGGCTGCGCCGTCGACTGGGAAGATTGGATCGGGCGTGTATGACATGCGTTCAGAGTGTGAGTNGGATCTGATGCGTTATTTTCAAAGTTTTGATGGTGCAGGTGAAGCAAAACTGTCATTTACGAAAAATGAATGGGGAAACTATCGCATCACCAAAGAACATTCGGAGAAGACATTTCGTGAGGTGAGATANTGTATGGAGATCCACTCAAAACAATAATTGCTAGCGTTCGTTGNCTCTGTGCATCGCCGCGTTCGCTTCACTCGTATAATCATCATGCATCACAAATAGCCGAAGCTTTTCAGCCGACGGCGCCCGCCGTGCCGTGAGTGCATAACAATCGGCCTGAGGCGGCTTGTCCAGTGATTTCACAACAAGCGGTAAATTCGCCTGACCAAAATATGGCGCAATCCAATGGTCACGTTCTAACAGAGTCCAACCATAGTCTGTCGAATAGGGTCGACTGACATGACGCATCGCCGCATTTGCGTCTTTATGTGTGGTCCAGTACGCCGGATTTGATGTTTGAAACCCGTTAGGGAAGTGCCCGACATCCGACCACGGTTCAATCAGGTAGCCAAAGATCAATCCGAGCGTTGCATCAGGGTTGACTAAACCTTCATCAGTGATCGCCTGTTGGCCTAATGCAGTCTGACTTAGGGGCAATTGACGGTTTTTGAGGTGGTTGATCTTGAGATCCAAACGATCCTGGCAACTTGGACCGACCCAAGCAAACTGGTTCGCTCGATCGATTGAGCTTCCGATCCCTGCGTAAAACTTAATTGCAACTTCAAGATGGATAATTCGATCGGGTAATTCAATGAGATAATCCAATTCCCCAATGGTTTGTTTCTGATCTTTAACCACAATCCCATGACCAAGAAGCTTCACGTGTTCACTTTGCTCAAATAGTGCAGTCAATAAGCTCTCGAATCGTCGCCCCAAACGCTTGGGTGAACCGTGCCAGACCCATTCATTTGATAAATTCTCGGCGATTTCTGTCATTGAGCCGTTGCAAATTTTCTTCAGTGGCACACAATCAACCTCTGTCTCAGACGACCAGATCGGTTTTGCTTCGAGCAGCCATCGCAGTTCGCGTGCGATCGCATCTGCATGATTTGCGTCTGACAACATGGGCAATTTGGGCATTGAGCTTCCAAGGATGATTGGTGAATAAGTTTAAACGTGTCGCACTGATTGGTCGTGCAGGTCATCAACAAGCAATCGAAACGATAGCACGGTTGGTCGATTTCTTGAGACAGCAATCGCTCGAAATCTGGATTGAAGATGAAATCGCTGATGTTGGGGAATTCTCAGATCTGCCGCATTGCGCACTCGACCATATTGGGCAAAAAGTAGAATTGGCGATTGTTGTCGGAGGCGACGGAAGCTTGCTCGGTGCGAGCCGTGCTCTTGCGCTATTTGATACCCCAGTTTTGGGGATTAATCGTGGAACTTTAGGTTTTCTCACGGATATTCGACCATCGGAAGCGATCAACAAGGTTGGTCAGGCCATACAGGGTCAATTCACAGAAGAAAAGAGGCGATTGAATGCGGTCGAGGTCANTNGGGAAGGTCAAATCATCGCACGGGCGACAGCGTTGAACGACGTTGTTCTGCATAAAGGTCAAAGTGCACGGATGCTTGGGTTCGATCTCTCTATCGACGGACAATTCGTGTATTCCAGCCGCTCTGATGGGTTGATTGTTTCAACGCCAACCGGTTCGACCGCGTATGCATTATCGGCAGGTGGTCCGATTATGCATCCGANGGTTGATGCGCTCGTCCTCGTCCCCATGTTNCCTCATACCNTAAACGCGCGCCCGATTGTCGTCNCAGCCAATTGTGTTGTNNCGGTGACGGTGACGGAAAAACATCAAGCACTGCCTCAAGTGAGTTGCGATGGACAAACGCACATCTCATTGCTGTTNGGTGATCAAATTGTGATTCGGCAATCAGACGANGAGTTAACCTTGTTACATCCGCCAGGTTACTCNTATTACGACGTGTGCCGATCGAAACTGCAATGGGGTGGCCGCATCGAATCTCAGCAGGANGACGAATGAATACAGTGAATGAACTGGTTGAATCGCTCACTCCNTCCATGGTNAGTGATCTCAAGCAGGCGATCGAGTTAGGGAAATTTCCGGATGGTCGGGTTGTATCACGTGAACAGAAAGAACTGATGATTGAAGCGACGATNNTTTACGACNCATTGAAACTCCCTGAAGAAGAGCGAACCGGATTTATTCATCGAAAAAAGCAAGCTTCCGGCATTATCGACGTTGCTTCTGACATCATACCATCGAAGGATATTGATCATGACTGACTCGCGCACTATGAATTCTGCGCCATCAATCACGCGCCTCGTTGATTATGAGGNGTTCCCTTTTGCAATCGACTCTGTTGATCTGACTTTTGCGCTCGACCCGACACGTACTCGAGTGACCCAATCATCGGTCGTGCGTCGAATTANGANGGGNCAGCACGCACTCGAGCTGAATGGCAAGAACCTCAATCGAATCTCGNTCAAAATTGATGGTNCTGAGATNGAGACCGATCGNTTGNTGGAAATCGATGAGACATTAATGATCCGTCAAGTGCCGGATGAGTTTCATCTCGAGATCGAGACCGAAATCAATCCTGAGGCGAATACTGCGCTTGAGGGTTTGTACTTATCGAACGGCATGTTTTGTACACAGTGCGAGGCTGAGGGTTTTCGGCGGATTACATATTATCCAGATCGTCCAGATGTCATGAGTATTTTCACGACACGGATCATCTCAGATGCCAGCCACCCGGTTTTATTGTCTAACGGCAATCCAGTCAGCGATCAACTGTTGCCGGATGGCCGACGCGAGGTGGTTTGGCATGATCCATTCCCAAAACCTTGTTATCTATTTGCTTTGGTTGGAGGCGACCTCGCGGTTAAGCACGATGAGTTCGTGACAATGTCCGGCCGTTGTATCGATCTACGAATTTATGTTGAGCCAAAAGACTTGGATCGAGTCGATTATGCACTTCAGAGTTTGAAGCGCGCGATGGCTTGGGANGAGAGGNTGTATGGTCGCGAGTATGACCTCGACATNTTTATGATTGTTGCCGTGAGCCACTTCAATATGGGCGCCATGGAAAACAANGGCCTCAATATTTTTAACTCAAGTTGTGTGCTTGCAAATGCTACTGCTGCNACTGACCAGGCNTTTCAGCGAATTGAAGCAATCGTCGCGCATGAGTATTTCCACAACTGGTCTGGGAATCGGGTGACCTGTCGTGACTGGTTTCAGTTAAGTCTCAAAGAGGGATTTACGGTATTTAGAGANAGTGAGTTCAGTGCGGATACCAATTCTCGTGCCGTCAAGCGCATCCAAGACGTTAACTTTCTTCGTGGCGCGCAATTTACAGAAGACTCAGGTCCAACAGCGCATCCAGTACAACCATCTGAGTATCAGGAAATCTCTAATTTTTATACCCTGACAATCTACGAAAAGGGTGCGGAAGTCGTGCGTATGATTCACACGCTTCTCGGACCAGAACTNTTCCGNAAAGGAAGTGAACTTTATTTTCATCGNCATGATGGACAAGCGGTAACAATCAACGAATTTGTCGACGCAATGGCCGAGGTGTCGGGGCGGGACTTNTCCCAGTTCATGCGGTGGTACCAGCAGCCAGGTACGCCAAGNGTGCGTGTTGATATCGAGCACGACCGGAACACTGAGACCTTAACGATTCAATTGGCTCAAAAGTCACCTGTCATCGCAAGTGAGGACTCCCACAAGCCATACGCGATACCCGTCAGGTATCAAGTGATTGATCAGCAAACTGGTGACGTGCTTGTTCCTGAAACTTTGTTTGAATTGACTGAAGAAATCGNTTCAATTNNCTGTTCTGGGGTATCGGCTCGTCCGGTGGTTTCAATATTACGAGGCTTATCAGCACCCGTTAAGTTAGAGATGGACCGTCAGACGAGCGACCTCGTCGCGCTGGCGCGTTTCGATGATGATGGTGTCAACCGGTGGGACGCAATTCAAGCACTGTACATGCATGCGATTAAGGTGTTTCTAGAAACTCCTGAGNCAAGCCTCGATGCATCACTGCAACAGTTGATTTGTGACTTGACTCAAGACCCCAGCACCATCTCTGACCCGGCGTGTCTTTCTGAAATGCTAACACTGCCGCAAGACAACATTCTCTGGGATGCCTTANAGCCTGCAGATCCTCAAAAGATACTCGAAGCTCGTAAGCGTCTAAGGCAACGAATTGCTTTAGCTGGATCGTCGATGTGGCGTACGTTATTCGAGGCGATGCGANTCGCTGGGCCATATCAACCCAGCGCTGATGCGATTGGTCGTCGGTCATTAGCGATAACAGCGCTTGGTTATANGGCAAAGGTGGAGTCAATCGATAATTTGGTTCTCGACATTGAAGCAAATGCTTCGAATTTAACGGAACGCTATGCCGCGTACCGTATCGCTCGAAGTGATGCGAGTGAATCCGTTTCGCTGGAACTCTCACAACGCTTCATCGATCGCGCTGAAACAGACGAAGTGCTTGATTTATGGTTATCTACTGAGGCGGNGAATGAAAATTCGGCGACAGTTGATCGCATCAAAGCACTGACATCGCATCCGCGATTCGCATGGACGAACCCAAACCGTGTGCGATCTGTGTTGGGAGCATTTGCGAATCGGAACGTTAAAGCATTNCACNCNCCTGATGGTTATCGTTTATTAGCCGACTCCGTTCTGAAANTGGATGCGATGAATCCACAGATCGCATCTCGATTGGTGATGCCGTTGTGTCAATGGGGCCGTTTNGAGTCAACATTCCAAGAACAAATGAAAGCAGAATTACGTCGGATGGCGGCAAAAGATTTGTCAAAAGATTTGGATGAAATTGTCAGTAAATCAGTAGATTAGAAGTGCTATTGAAAGAAATATTATTCGGTCGTTACGCTGTTTGGGCAGCGGTATGCGGTTTGACAGTGTTATCGGCTCTGGGAATTTTGCTGTCGTCACACATGATCTGGCCGGCAGTGGTTTTTGGGTTCTTTGCAGTTTTAGGATGCCGAGATTACTTCAAAAGCACACATCCAGTTCGCGCAAATTATCCACTCATGGGTCGTTTACGTTACTTGCTCGAAAGTATCCGACCTGAATTGCGTCAGTACTTTTGGGAGTCGGATACCGATGAAACGCCTTATTCGCGGAACCAGCGGGCNATGGTTTATCAGCGTGCAAANAATAATCAAGCAAAGCGATCGTTCGGAACCGAAAAGGCGGTGTATGAAGAGGACTTTAACTGGCTGAACCACTCAGTGAATCCGATCAAAATCACTGATCATGATTTTCGAACGGAGGTCGGTGTTCANGGCCAAGATCTCACGTATTCGATGTCTTTATTGAATATTTCTGGTATGTCATTTGGCGCGNTGTCCCCACCCGCTGTGGAAGCTCTTAGTCAAGGGGCTCAACTTGGTGGGTTTGCACAGAATACGGGAGAGGGATCGTTGTCTCGTTATCACGCGTCTGGCGGTGGGGATTTGATCTGGCAGATTTCGACCGGTTATTTTGGCTGCCGTACCTCTGACGGTTGCTTTGATGCGGAGTTATTCNAACAAAACGCGACTTCAACCCAAGTGAAAATGATCGAGATTAAGCTCAGTCAGGGTGCTAAACCTGGGCACGGTGGGGTGTTACCTGCACCAAAAGTGACCGAAGAAATTGCGCGCNCGCGTGGAATCCCGATNGGCCAAACCTGTGAATCGCCAGCGAGTCATGCCGAATTTTCAACGCCGACAGAACTTCTTGAGTTCAGTCAACGTTTGAAATCACTGTCTGGTGGCAAACCTGTTGGCGTCAAACTCTGTATCGGTCATCCATGGGAGTTTGTGGCTTTGGTAAAAGCGATGGTTGAAACCGGNCAGGTGCTCGATTTCATNACGGTTGATGGCTCCGAAGGCGGGACAGGGGCCGCTCCCACTGAATTTTCAGACCATATCGGNTCACCACTTCGGGATGCCATTGTTTTCGTCGATAATGCGCTATGCGGAGCGGGCTTGAGAGAGCGGGTTAAAATTGGAGCGTCCGCGAANATTGTGAGTGCATACGATATTACGCGNGTCTGTGCCTTAGGCGCCGACTGGTGCAATATGGCGCGGCCATTTATGTTTGCCCTTGGATGTATCCAGGCAAAAGATTGCGGTTCCGGGCATTGTCCGACAGGAATTACAACCATGGATCCTCAGCGGTATCGAGCCATTGATATTCCGTCGCGTGCTGAACGCGTACGAAATTTTCATAAGCATACTCTCGAGGCAGTTGCCGAGTTGCTGGGAGCGGCTGGAATTCCTCATCCAAAAGACTTGAACCGGCGTCATATCGTCAGACGTCTATCGGCGAGTCAAATCAAACTTGCAGATCAGATCTATCCACGCGTCTCTGATGGTGCATTGTTGACAGGAGAGGGCGTGATCGAAGATCCGCGTCTCAGAACATATTGGTCGCTCGTCTCAAAAGATTCCTTTCACTTGGGTGATGAGCAAACAACGCTTACTTGACCGGATGTCGTGGCCCTCTATCTGAAGGTTCGATACCATAGCGAGCCTTTCAATCGGGGAATTGTTGTGTACTCACTAATCAAACCTGCACTATTTCGGATAAATCCAGAGTCGGCGCACGATCTGACGATCAATTCCCTAAAAGCGCTCGGTCAATGCCTGGGACCCTCAGTTCCTGAGGAAGGTCGGCCTTGTGAAATCGCAGGATTGCAATTCAAGAATGCAATTGGATTGGCGGCAGGTCTTGATAAAGATGGGGTAGCTGTTTCTGGTTTTTCTCGTCTTGGCTTTGGTCATCTTGAAGTTGGCACAGTGACCCCGCGGCCTCAACCTGGTAATCCCAAGCCACGCGTGTTTCGACTTGAGGAAGATGCCGGTCTGATCAATCGCTTTGGTTTTAACAATCACGGCGTCGACGCGCTTGTTGAGCGACTCCGGGGTCATCCCTATCAGGGAATTATCGGTGTGAATATTGGAAAGAATAAAGAAACGCCAAACGAAGATGCGCATCTTGACTATGTCACCTGTATTCAAAAGGCTGCGACGGTGTGCGACTACATCACGATCAATGTGTCGAGTCCCAATACGCCCGGGCTTCGTGATTTAGCTGAAGCCAGAAAAATTTTAGATGTGGTGGTACCCGTTCTGGAGGCACGGACGNATCTANACAATCGAAGNGGCCNCTACTTACCTGTATTTGTCAAACTCGCGCCTGACTTCGAGAACCAAGACTTGGTTCAAGTGCTCGAGGCGCTCAAACGGACTCAAGCGGACGGCGTGATTTTAACCAATACCACCCTGAGCCGAGAGGGACTGAGAAGCGATTTCCGGGAGGAATCTGGGGGTCTGTCTGGGGCACCATTGACCACCAAGGCTGAGCATTGTCTGAGAATTGCAATCGATGCGCTTGAGGCGACACTCCCCGTGATTTCAGTGGGGGGCGTGATGTCTGGAGAGGATGCGAAACGACGATTAGAACTCGGAGCTCAACTTGTTCAGTTGTATACCGGGTTGATTTATCGAGGTCCGGTCTTAGTCCGTGATGCGATTCGGATGACGCGATGAGACATGAGCGCCTCAACCACGTCCCTTGTGAGGACGTGGCACATTGCATCGTTACGAAGCGATTTGCGGGTCACAATGAATCCCGGACACGCCGGTTAGGCCGTCCCAAGAAGCGGCTCGACCATCTCGCCAACCTGAGAGCCAGGCATCGCGACCCGAACCGGCGATGGCAGGGCAAAGTTCCCTTGATTTGCCACCAATACCAGCGCGATAACCGCGATTATAGAAACGGTCAATTAAGCTACGTTTTATCGTTTTCATTAACTGTGATCTCCTCGGAGTCGGCGTCTAAAACCGACCCCTTATCTTTGGTTGCCACTTGTGATCGCTAATGAACCACGAGATTGAAAATAGCACAGGTGTTTTCGCAATTGGAACTCTTCTTGCCACTGATGATTTAGTTGCTGACGAGATTCAGGCACTCGGCCTTGAAGTTAGGGGTCGCCAGCTCGGTTGGGTCACTGCGACCGGTTCGCTTCATGATGCATATCGAGTGCTTTTGACGACGCGAGTCGGAGACCGTGTTGTCTGGTTGTTGGAACGCGGAGAGGCAATTACAGCTGACCAATTTCGAGAATTGCTGAGAACGATTGACTGGAATACACATCTCCACGCCGGAACGAGTATTCGGGTCGATATCACAGGCAAAGTTGGCTGGTTAAAAGATACGCGCTTCGCCGGTCAATTAGTGATGGATGCAATTCGCGATCAAGCCACTTTAGCCAAGCGCCCACGACCAGACTATGACACGGAAGATCCCGCGGTGCGTCTTGCGATCCGATTTGGGCGTGGTCAGGTTGATATTGGGATCAATTTAAACTGTGCCCCACTCAATCAGCGTGGTTACAGAACCGAAGGGGGCGAGGCACCATTACGGGAAACACTTGCCCAAGTCATGNTGGCACGATTGAGGATTGACCNGCATNCGCCATCTGTGATCATCGATCCTTGCTGTGGTAGTGGAACGATCCTGATTGAGGCCTGCATGCGCTTGAATCAGATCGCACCACAAAGACAGCGGCTCTCAAATCAGTTATCTCGTTGGACTGGATTAGAATCGATTTCTTGGACTGATTTAGTTGCTACAGCACGATTGAACGAAATACAAACCCCGACACGTTTTTTGGGATTTGATATGAATGCTGAGGCGGTCGACCGTGCACGCGCCAATATCGAGCGTGCAGGACTGTCTGANCGAATTTCTGTTGAGGTCAGCGAAATCGAATCGTTGTCACCAGCCATGGCTCAAGTCACGAATTCAGAAACAGTTTGGATTCTNGCTAATCCTCCTTATGGTACCCGATTGGGTCGAAATGACGATCTGGCGAGTCTATACCGGACGCTTGGAGACCGATGTAAGGCATTCCAGAATGCCCAGCTCGGTCTATTGACCTCTGAAAAGGAATTGATTCAAGCGCTCGGATTACGCGCAGATAAGAAATGGGAAATGCAAGCAGGAGGACTTCGGCTCAATATCGCCAAGTTCCGCCTCGGGCTGCNGCCCCAAGCGGTTGATCGTCAGCAAGAGACTGATCCTCCCGAAGAGATCGTACCTTTACTCAACCGCCTTTCAAAAAATCTCAAATCACGTTCTAAACTATTGAAAAGTAATGAAATCAACTGCTACCGAATCTATGATTCTGATTTACCGGAATATAATGTGGTCATTGATCAATTCGCTGATTATTTACATATTCAGGAATATCGACCACCAAAAACAGTCGACCCAAAAAAAGCCAACCATCGGCGGCAGTTGATCCGACATTGGGTTCCGAAGCATTTGGGCATCTCGATCAAGCATGCCGTCTATAAAGAACGCTTTCGGCAATTGGGTAACTCACAATATGAGAAGCGTGCCGANCCGCTCTNTGTTGACGTCGTTGAAAATGGAATGCAATTTGAAGTGAATCTGACCACTTATACCGACGTGGGTTTGTTTCTTGACCATCGTCCGTTAAGACGGCAACTTCTTGAATCTTGCCGAGGCAAACGCGTGCTCAATTTATTTTGTTACACCGGGGCCCTGAGTATTGCTGCGGCTAAAGGGTTTGCACGAGTTGTGACAAGTATTGACATGTCGAAAACCTATTTGACCTGGGCTCATCGTAATTTTGAGAAAAACGGACTCAACCCAAAATATTATCAATTTATTCGCGCCAACGTTCTGGATTGGTTGCTGGACGATCCGCAAGCAAACTTTGATCTGATTTTGCTTGACCCACCAACGTTTTCGAATACCAAGAGCACTGAGCGAACACTTGATATCCAACGCGATCATCACGCTCTCATTGATGCGTGCGCCAATTGGCTTACTCCTGGTGGGGTGATCTATTTTTCGAATAACTTCAAAAATTTCTCGCTAGATGACGCTGTTTCGGATCGTTATTCAGTCGACGATATCACTCGCAAAAGCATTGATGCAGATTTCGACCGCAAGCCGCCGCACGTCCTGTTTAAGATCTCTGTAAAGTCATCACACGAATAAGCCCGAAATACAGGGCCCAGCAAGCGGTCAAAGTCATCACGGTGACCGGTTTTCCAAACGGAAATTGGAGATCACCAAGAGTTGCACCGCCGACATAGGTCAGAGCGGCTCCGAAAGCGCTAGCGATTAATATCCAAAGCTTTCCTGACCAGCACCAGCGCAAACCATGTGACAGCGTCGTTGGGAAAATCAACCACAGCGCGAGAAGCCACAGTGGTATCGGCCATGCGTCATTGCTAAATTGATAGACACCGAATGCCGTTAAACTACTATCCATCAAAATCCCGAGCACGGCATAAATCAGAAGCAGACGCTTTTCTTGGGGTTCGCTATAGCTCACGTAGTGAAACAGAAACCATCCAAGAGCAAATACGGCGTAAGCGTCGCCACCCAGAACCAATAGAAACCATAAACCTTGGAATACACCAAGATTTCGAATATTTGCCCACATTAGGCGAGGCTGAGTGGAATCACTGGTGCTTCTTGCCGCGCTTTGGGCTTCGCGAGGATGAGCTGTGCCAGACCCAATTGCCGTTCATGAAAACCTCCCTCGCAGTATGCAAGATAGAATTCCCACATCCGGCAAAACCGCTCGTCGTATCCAAGCCTTAGAATGCGATCCTTTTCTTTTGTGAAGCGCTTTCGCCATGCCGCAAGTGTTCTTGCGTAGTGGCTTGCAAAATCTTCAAGGTGAAGCAGTCTCAGGTCTGATGCTCGACCAACCGATTGCATAATGCTCCCAATCGATGGAATAAATCCGCCTGGGAAAATGTAGCGTTTAATAAAATCAACGCTATTCACAGCGATTTGGTACCGCTGCTCAACAATTGTAATTGCTTGAATCAGTGCAAGGCCATCTGGCTTGAGTCGTTGAGAGAGCGTATTGACATAGGTATCAAGAAAATGATGCCCAACTGCTTCAATCATTTCGATCGATACGAGTTTGTCATATTGCCCGGTCAAATCCCGATAGTCCTTTTTGAGGACTGTGATTTGATCGCTGAGACCACGTTCTCGAATTAACTGGACGGCATGTTCATACTGCTCTTCAGAAATTGTGGTCGTGGTCACCTGGCAACCATAATTCTCAGCAGCATGGATCGCAAAACCGCCCCAGCCAGTCCCAATTTCAAGCACATGATCTGTTGATGAGAGCTGTAACTTTCGGCAAATGTGATCAAGCTTTTCAATTGACGCATCATGAAGATCAGTGGTGCCGTCAGCAAACAGCGCGGATGAATACATCAAGGTTGAATCAAGAAAGGTCTCAAACAGCTGGTTGCCAAGGTCGTAGTGTGCTTCGATATTCTTTTTCGAGCCTTTCACTGTATTTTTNTTGAGCCAATGTGCTGTCGCAAGGACTGCGCGGAATACGCGAGTTAAGCCATGTTCCAGTTGATCAGTGAGGTGACTGTTGGCCACAAAGAAGCGAATCACCTGATCGAGGGAGCTAGTGACCCAATACCCTCCCATGTAGGCTTCACCACTGCCAACCGACCCCCGAAATGCAACGTCGGCCCAGGCTTGTGGATCCAAAATAGTAATGTGGGCTTCAGGGCCTGACTCAGNGCCTTCGAAAGCAAACGTNTCTTCTCCATCAGCGATGGTGAGACGGCCATAACGCGCTTTTGAAAACGCTCGGAGTAACCCTCTGCGTGCGAGCTTTTGGGCGATTGTCAGATCCTTTGACTCTCGGACGATTAAAGACTTTANTTCTGTCGTTGTTTGCGTCATATCTATCCTTAAGGGTGTGGGTGGTATGTGAGACCTTTTCGCCATAAAGCGAAAGCCTCACGGTAAATTCCGCCAACTACTAAAAATGTTTGCGGCCAAAGTCCAAGAAATAAAGGCTTCATTGATCGGCCTTCGTAAGGTGTGAGATCCAGCACTAAGCCGGCTTCAAACATCAGATGATCTGCGCCTTTGTCCTGGAGACCTAAATAAATTGATGCATGACCGTCTGTTGGCCACTGAACTTTGGTGACGTAGCGCTGTGTTGTTGGGTTGAAAGGGGAAACGTGAAATATTTTATCGAACCAATACTCTTCACCCGAAGCAATCTGGTCGTAGGGAATCACGTACCGATGAATTTCGTTCCAAGGCGTATTGGAAACCTCATAGATCAATGCTCCCGGTGATCCATCTGCTTGATGTAAGAAATACACAGACAGAGGGTTGAACCCGATACCGAAGCAATGTGGATTCGTGAGAAGTTTCACCGAGCCTGAGACATCGATTGTCAACTGTGATCGAACAAACGTTCGTGCCTCGTCGCCACTGGGATGCTGGTCATCGCATAGATGACGCTGTGTCCTAAAACTCAGCGCTCCGCGGCGATTGATGCTAAGTGTGCTGCCAGCGAAATCATCGAGATGATCGAGGTCGAGGTATAGCATTGCTGATCGATATTTAAATCGATGCGTTTTGGGTGCAAGCCGCGCGTGCCAGGTTGATCCGTAACCGGACGCGTGCATCATGCCGACACCCTTAGACATGAATCCCAAGCGTCGTTTTGATCGCTTCTGCTACTTTTTCACCCGAGACCACTCCATCCTCATGGAAGCCATTTCGGCACCAAGCTCCTGCGATTTTGATTCGTGATGTTGAATTCACCCGATCAATTCCACTCTGCACTTGCAGCGAATCGGGTCCAAATTGTGGATGCGCGTAGGTCCAGCGACCAAGAACGTTCTCAGGTTTGATGTGCTTGGTGTTATTCAATGTGACGAAAAACTGATGCGGTCCATCGAGATTCTGTAATCGATTCATATCATAGGTGACGACGGCACCGAGCCCATCCGGGTTTCTTTGAATTTGGTAGTTCCAACTCGCCCATGCGCGACGATTGGCCGGCATTTGTGAGCGATCAGTGTGAAGAACAACCTCGTTGTCCGCGTAAGGGATTCCTTGAAGTAATGTTCTGATTGCGCGCTCTGACTCATCGAGAAGCGCTAGCGACTGATCACTGTGTGATGCAAGAACAATCGCGTCATACTTCTCAACGCCCACTGCCGTTACCACCTCAACTCCCTGGCTTGTATTACGAACTGATCTGACTGGAGTCTCCAGGCGAATTCGCTCTCGAAACGATGCGGTTAAGGGCGCGATGTAACTCCGTGATCCACCAGGTAGTGTGTACCATTGAGGACGATCTGTGACTGATAGCAGTCCATGATTTTTAAAAAATCGAATGAAAAAGAGCGCAGGCATCTGATTCACATCCTTGAGATCTGACGACCAAATGGCGGCCGCCATCGGCAACAGATAATGTGAGTGAAACAAGCCACATAGCGATAACTTACTTAAATAATCGTGAAGTGTGACGGATGCGCTGATGCGCTCATTGGCTAAATCATCAATCGCCGTTCGATTAAAGCGCATGATATCGCGCAGAAATCGATAGTAGCTCGGTGAAAGTAAGCGGCGGCGTTGCGCGAATAGTGTCGACAAATTCGTACCTGCATATTCGACGCCGGTCGTCTCGGACATGACACTAAAGCTCATATCCGTATCTTGATGGGCTAAGTTCAGCTCGCTCAACAAGTTCAAGAATCTTGGATAGGTCCATTCGTTGAAAACAATGAAACCAGTGTCGACTGCATATGTTTGACCATCTAGCGTGACATCAACGGTATGCGTGTGACCGCCAATCCAGTCATTTTGTTCGAATACGGTGACGTCAACGTCATTTTGAAGACGATAGGCAGCAGTCAGCCCAGCAATCCCTGAACCAACGATGGCCACACGAGGTTTGGTCAGACTATTCATGATTTGAGGTCCTTAAATGCATCAATCGCACGCTGTCTGGATGATTTGAGGTCGACAATCGGTGGCCTGTACCCAGAAGGTACGGATCCTAGCCATGGTGCATGTCGTTTCGATTTTTGGACGCCTGCTAATTCGGGAATGAAACGGGAGATATACTGTCCATTAGGATCATGTGTCTCACCTTGGCTCACAGGATTAAACACACGGAAATAGGGGGCAGCATCGGTGCCAGTGGAAGCACTCCACTGCCAACCACCATTATTGGCCCCGAGGTCAGAATCCACCAGATATCGCATAAAGTGAGCTTCACCAATGCGCCAATCACACAGTAAATTTTTCGTTAAAAACTGCGCGACCACCATCCGCACACGATTATGCATCCAACCGGTTTGTTTGAGTTCCCGCATTCCCGCATCAACAATTGGGATCCCGGTCTGTCCCGATTTCCANGACTCGATTTCCTCTGGATTGTTTCGCCATTGCAANGCTTCTGTTTCCNGTCGGAACGCTTTGTTTTTCGAGAGTCGAGGAAAACCAATCAGTAGGTGCTGATAGAAATCACGCCAAATGAGCTCATTGATCCAGGAAAAGGCGTTGGCAGGAAACTCCCAGATTGGGCGGGACAGCGCTTCTTCAGCCGCTCTGACACATTGTCTTGGAGAGAGCAGGCCCCTTGCGAGAGCGGCAGAAACACGACTGGTTCCCTGAATCGAGGGCTGATTGCGGTTTAAATCATAACCGGTGAGTCTGTGGTCAATAAACTCTTTCAGATCATTTTGGATTTGCCGTTCATCGGTTGCGAACGCAGAGAGATCGGATTCTGGCGCTTCGCAAAGACTACTCCATTGGAGTGTTGCTACTTGAGAGCGAGTCGCGCTGGGCATTTGGTAAGGGAGATGATTGTTTTCTTGGTATACCGACAACCATCGTTTTTTAAACGGGCTAAACACTGAATAGTAGCGGCTATCTCCAGTGAGTACAGTGCCTGGCTGCAAGAGAACACGATCGACAAAACTTTGAACATGGACTCCACTGAGTGATGCGGCGAGTTGATGGTCTCGCATTCGCTCATTCCATTGATATTCTTGGTTGAAGTAGAGGCCAGTTACTCGCTCTTGCCGACAGAAATCACCGATCCACTGTCTTTGAGCGTCATAATTCGGGAGCCGAATAACTTGCAGCTGTACCCCATATTGCGCGAGCGCAATCGCCAGGCTTCTGAGCAATTGCTCGGTATAATACAACCGATTCTTGCCATAACCGAATGACTCCCATTCATCGTCGGCGGTCAAAAATACCGCTGAGATACGCGTATCCGCGCTGCAATTTAAGACCGCGCTAACGGCTGCATTGTCATTGACGCGAAGGTCGTCCCGGAACCAGATCAGACGATGTTGCATGATTCTCCTCAGTTGCATCCCGCAAAGAATGTGTTGCCATCGTCCGAGCCGGCAAGATGCGGAAAGTGTGGCTCAGGCAGTTGGCAAACGCAATGGAGTCTGCCACTCTGTCGACTGATCTTGAGGGTAAGTGGATGTTCTTTGGACGTTTTTTGATCGTAATTAATTGCGCGACTTTCATTGGCTTGGCGCTTTGGACACTCGCGCAACCGCAAACACTGTTTGAGGCGTTACAAATCAGCGGGTCGTCGCGTGCGGCCATCATTGAACTTCAAGTATTGATCGCGGGTTCGTTCATCGCCTTTTGCCTGTTATCTGCTTCTGGCATTGTCGACCAAAAGAAAACCAAGCGATCACTGATTGGTCTCTTTATGATCAACGCATCTTGGTTTGTGGCACGCTGTATCGCGCTCATTGATGGATTAGCTGAAGAGAATTCAACCTATCTGTACATGGGTTACGAATTGGCCATGCTGATTCTTCTAGTGATTGCTTTGCGCCTCGTCAGTGGTCCTCGGGGACGGACCTTGTTCCGCCAGGAAGACACACAGGATTTTAGTTAAGTAAGTCGCTCGGCCGCCTCAAATCCAGCGAGATAGGCTCCTTCGACTCGTCCTCCAGCCAAATAGTCGCCCGCGATCCAGAGCCCTGGATCGACCTGATAGATGCCTTTTTGAGTTGTCATCTTCGGATCCTTGGGCCGCGCGTATCGCCAGCGATGAGTTAAAACTGGTTCCACCTCAATATCGAACGTATTGGTCAGTTCCGTGGCAATCGTCTGAGCGATCCAATCATGATCATGCTCCAAGTGGACCTTCGACCACTCCGGTGATGCTTGCACGACAATTAGGTCCGAATCACGTCCGGGCTTGCTACGCTCAACTGAAATAAAATCGAACACATTGTGATCTCCACCAAAACAAGCATCAATCGGTTCATGCATGCTGGTTGTCAGTTGATGGTTGGAAGATACGACGGTGGTCCAGGTTGGTTCCATCGTAAATTGCTTTACAATCGGCGCGATTTCAAACTCAGCCAATAAATCGGCCATTTGATCGACCGGTATGGTCACCAGAACTTGTTCTGCTGAGTATTCGGCACCGGTTGTTGTTGTGAGAACAAAGCAGGACGCATTTCGTCTGATCGTGTCGATTCGAGTCTCGCTTGCAATTGTGACTGATTGGGATAAAAACCGTCCAAGTGCGTTCATATAGGGCGCGCCCACATAGCGTTGTTGGGTGTCGGGTGAATCGACCGGTATCGAAGACCGAAATGTTCCCATCCGAGGTTTCCACGGTTGAATCGTTCCAGCTGAGTGCGCAAGGTCAACGACCGCTTTAAATCTCGGGTCCCTGACGGTGAAAAACTGAGCGCCAATATCAGCGCGTTGGTGTTTGATCCGCTTCGAGGCAAGCCGCCCTCCAGCCCCTCGGCTTTTCTCAAAAATTTGATAACTGGAGGGCGGAAGCTTGCGCGCGGCCGCTAGCCCGGTCATACCGGCTCCCACAATAGCAATTGGAATGTGCGTCATGGAGTGGTTTTTTAGTCTCAGTAGAAATTACAATAAGCGCCCCAACTAAAACATTAGGGCTATGTAGGGTATTCTCAAGACATGACAGANATCACGATCACAGACAGCGCGCAAANNTACCTNAANGGGTTNCTAGAGAAGCAAAATGTCGAGGGCATTGGCGTACGGCTNTTTGTNTCACAACCNGGTACGATGTACGCNGAGACATGTCTTGCTTACTGTCGTCCAGGCGAGGAAAAGCCCGNGGATGAGCNATTTGAGTGCGATCAGTTCACTGCGTATCTNGACCANCCGAGNCTGCCTTATCTTGACGNGGCGGTGGTTGATTATGTGGCNGACAAGCTGGGNGGACAATTAACAATCAAGGCTCCAAAAGCAAANCAGCCTGCAGTNNCATTTGATGGACCAGTGGAGCAACAAATCGTTGAAATCTTGACNGCTGAAGTCAACCCAGGCCTGGCGGCCCACGGTGGTGANGTCCGATTAATTCGACTCGAAGATGACATTGCGATCTTGCAGTTTGGGGGCGGGTGCCAGGGCTGTAGCGCCGTTGATATGACACTCAAAGACGGCGTGGAAAAAACGTTAATNGAACGGATCCCNGAATTGAAGGGCGTACGTGACGTGACCGATCACAGTCAACGCGAAAATGCCTACTACAAGTAAAATCGTATCCAAGGTGGCATCAANCGATGCCATCGTTGACGAGATNCGTTGTTTTCTCAAGGNCCCGACACCCGATGNTTGGGTNANTTNCGCGNTGGGTGATNTGACAACACTANTNGTCGATCATGCAAACTGCGAATACAAGGCCGCGGCAACCGNCATGAGTTTGATAACCAANTACAAACANCTCCCTCGACTNCANCGTCTCATGGCNCGATTGGTGCGNGAAGAAATGCTNCATTANGAGCAAGTNCTGGTNTTCATGGATCGGATGGGNATTGAATTCCGGTCGCTNAGTGCGTCTAGGTANGCGANAACGCTGCGNGAGTCTGTGAGAACGANTGAAGATGACCGCTTAGTTGACTTNCTCATCGTTGGTGCAATCGTTGAAGCACGTTCTTGTGAACGATTTGCGGCGTTGTGGCCTCATTTACCAACACCACTCGGCCGGTATTACAAATCGCTTCTCCGCTCNGAAGGACGTCATTACCAGGATTATCTGGTATTAGCGCANGAAAATAGTGATCAAGAAAGCGTTGANGCTCGACTTGAGCACTTTCTCANGATTGATGAACAGTTAATTGTGAGTCCGGATCAAGAATTTCGGTTCCACTCAGGTGTGCCGGCCTGACGTACCCATTGCTCTTTGATCACGGNTCCTTGCACTGATATNTGGGTGAGNCTGACAATCAATTCAGACTNCNTCGAATCAACNACAACGCCAANGCCTGAATNAGTCCAATCCGACGTGACTGCGCGTAAATTGCCTCTAGCGTAGTGAATTGCNGGCCGGTGGGTNTGNCCATGGATCAAAACAGATGCATGTTGGTTTTCCATCAGTCCTTCAACCGCTGTATCGACCGCATCGCCAATTGCCTCTGCACGATTTGCCTGCGTGNCACGAGACGTTCGCCGAAGTTCCTGAGCAATTGCCTGTCTCTCGATCAATGGTTTATTNAGGAACGCATTGATCCATTCAGGTTGTCTCACTTCGCGTTTGAATGCCTGATATGCGTGATCCAGAGTNCATAACTCATCACCATGGATCACGAGTATTGCNTCATCCATATAATGGGTTTCTAACCGAATCCCAAATGAAGTGAGAAAGCCATCGCTGATCAAAAAATCTCGGTTACCGTGAATGAATACCACGTCATCACAGTGCTGGCCGCAAAACTCAAGAAACTNCCGATCGACATCAGTTACACCATCGTCTCCGACCCAGGCCTCAAAAACATCACCAGCAAGAATCAACTGATCGCACTCGCATTGACTGAGCGCATCGATTACTGCGAAATATCGCTCCGGTTCTNAAGGATCAAGATGAAAATCAGAGACGATCAGGCGTCGCATCAGACAATTGAGGCTTGATTGATGATCACGTCATCCCTTGGAACATCTGAGTGACCAGCGCGATGGGTTGTTTCGACTGCTTTGATTGCATCCACGACGTCTAAGCCGTCAAAGACTCGGCCGAACACACAGTATCCGAATCCGTCCGGTGTTTCAGAGCGAAAATTGAGAAAATCGTTGTCAGTCACGTTAATGAAAAACTGTGCTGTTGCTGAGTGGGGGTCCATTGTTCTTGCCATCGCAATCGTGCCCCGGTTATTTGAGAGCCCGTTTGATGCTTCGTTTGNAATCGGNTCGCGCGTGTCTTTCNGGATCATCCCGGGCTCAAATCCGCCCCCTTGAATCATGAATCCATCGATGACGCGGTGGAAGATCGTTCCGTCATAAAAGCCATCTTCGACGTACTGCTTGAAATTGGCAGCTGTTTCGGGTGCGTCGGTCTCAAAAAGCTCGATAGTGATGTTACCAAGCGTTGTTTCAAATAGAATCACCGGTTGTTCTCCTCAATACACTAGACGGTACTATACCGGTTTCACNACAAGGAATAACGCGTGAGTTTGCAGATCTTTGANACCTTGGCCCGAGAAAAGCGCGACTTTCAGCCGATNGAAGCTGAAAAAATCGGTATCTATGTTTGCGGGATGACGGTGTATGACCGCTGCCATTTGGGCCATGGCCGTGTCATGGTTGCGTTTGACACCATTGTTCGGTACCTGCGGTTTCGTGGTTTTGATGTGAACTACGTGCGAAACATCACAGATGTTGATGACAAGATATTTTCCCGCGCAGCAGAGCGTGGTGTTGATTTTTNTGAGCTCACAACCGAAATGATNGATTTCATGCATCNCGANGAGAAGAAACTNNGNTGCCTNCCGCCGAATTTGGAGCCNANAGCGACTGCGAANATTCAATCGATGCTNAACCTCATTGACAGACTCNTCGCGAATGGAGNCGCTTATCAGGGCCACTCTGGTGATGTTTATTTCCGGGTGAGTGCGTTTCCAGCNTATGGCAAATTGAATAACCGAAAACTCGATGATGAGCTTACCCAAGCGCGCATCATTGTCGCTGAGGATAAAGAAAATCCTNCTGACTTTGTGCTCTGGAAATCGGCGAANAAGGGCGAAGCAGCCTGGCCTTCTCAATTCGGGCCNGGCCGNCCGGGCTGGCATATTGAGTGTTCTGCGATGAGCATGGACGCCCTCGGCGACACGTTTGATATCCATGGCGGCGGTCCCGATCTCAAATTTCCGCATCATGAAAATGAGATTGCCCAATCCGAGGCCGCAACCGGCTGTACATTTGCACGATATTGGATGCACGCTGGCGCTGTGCGCGTCAACGAAGAGAAGATGTCAAAATCGCTCGGGAATTTCGTCACCTTAGATCAATTATTTGACGCATTTCATCCCGAAGTGATCCGATTCTTCTTGCTGCAGAGCCATTATCGGAGCGCGATTTCGTTTTCAGACGANGCGTTAATACAGGCTGAAACCGNATACANTCGTCTGGTTCAGGCCCTTCCAGACGAATTGACCGCACCAAGCTCAGATGCAATTTTNGAGTTTCAAAAGTTCATGGATGACGATTTNAATACCCCTCGCGTGATTGCACTTTTATTCGAACTGGCGTCAGTCGACACTGCTGAATCGTCCTCAAGTATTTTGGCAATCGGTAAAGTGCTTGGGTTGTTTGCCANTGATAAAGAAGCATTCTTTGCGCAACAGCAAGCANTNAAAGCNGCNAAAAGTGGATTGAGNGATACAGCAATCGAGGCACTGATTGCTGCGCGTGAGCAAGCACGNAAGGATCGAGATTTTACGACTGCAGATAACATACGAGACGATCTAGTCANCCAAGGAATTGTGCTCGAAGATGGAGCTGGTGGCACTTCGTGGTATCGCAAATAACACGCGNNGACTTTGCTCTCTTTGTNATCACTGTGCTGGCGTGGGGTACAACGTGGTTCGTGATCTTGGGCCAATTGGGTGTTGTGCATCCGGTGGTTTCAGTCGGCTGGAGGTTCCTGCTGGCTTCGTTGATCGTGTTTGGTATTTGTATTACCCGAACTGATCGACTTGTCTTGACACTATCGGAACACGCATTCTGCGTGTTGCTTGGATTATTTCTATTTTGTTTGAACTACGGATTGTTCTACACCGCAAGCCTGTCTTTGACGACTGGCTTAATTTCAATTGTGTTCTCCACNATGGTTTTTTGGAATGCCTTAGGTGCGAGGCTTTTTTTGGGTCAACCATTGGATTCGCGTTCTTTACTCGGTGGGGTCGTTGGGGTTTTTGGGCTCCTGATCTTATTTCGCACAGATTTACTCGCGTTTGATTGGCAAAGCGAGAATTCACTGGCGTTAATTTTTTGTTTGCTCGGAACCCTATCTGCGAGCTCGGGTAATCTAGTGTCAGCGACTCTTCAGAAACGCCAGCTGACCGTTTGGAATTCCACNGCATTCGGGATGATGTATGGCACTTTGCTCACGTTTGGCTTCGCATTGATCAATGATCTCGAGATCCAGTTTCATTGGACTACGCTGTACGTCGGATCGTTACTGTATTTGGTTATTGTCGGCTCGGTGATCGCNTTTGGTTCGTANTTGACTCTGATTGGGCGCATTGGACCNGGNCCGGCAGCTTATGCGACCGTGATGTTTCCTGTTGTNGCGATTATTGTCAGTGTGCTTTTTGAGGGATATCAATTGACGCNACTCGCCCTGGCCGCGGTTGGACTCGTTGTCGTNGGAAATTGGCTGGCGCTTTCCAAGCCCAAAGACAGAAAATCCGCTTGCAGAGCCTGNCGTCGATGACTATACTCCGCACNCACTNNTGNNCACCTGGTGCTCAGTCAGGACATCGGGGTATAGCGCAGTCTGGTAGCGCATCTGCTTTGGGAGCAGAGGGTCGTTGGTTCGAATCCAGCTGCCCCGACCACTACTGACCATGCGCCTGTAGCTCAACCGGATAGAGCA